>JAFDYI010000029.1:0-59238 GCA_018267475.1 Bacteroidota bacterium
TGATGGAAAAACGTACAGTCAGCAGGGAACCCTATTGTTAGCTAGGTAGTTTTAGTGTGTAAGAAAAGTATATTAGACTTTTTTTAGTATCTCGTTGAAATAGGTTACGTATTTTTCTCTTTGAGACAGTACAGAGTATTTTTCTATTACGGTCTGCCTGCCGGCTTGCCCAATACGTCGGCGCAAATCAGCATCTTCAATTAGTATAGACAGGCAGTGCACCCACTCATCAGTGGTGGAGGCTAAAAAACCATTATTACCGTGTTGTATAATTTCAGTGTTGACACCTACCGGCGACATAACAGTAGGAACCTCGCAAGCCATGTAGGATAGTCCTTTTAGTCCGCATTTACCTTTTGCCCATTCATCATTTGGTAAAGGCATAATGCCTATAGAAAAAGAGTTAATAAGAGCTACTTCGGTATTTTCGCTCCATGGTACTCCTTTTATGGAGAGTGCTTTGTTGTGGTATCGTGCATCGCCTACTACGCAAAATTGTACGTGGGGGTATTTTTGCTTTATGACAGAAAGAAACCCTACCGCGTATTCAAAATGTTTAATAGTAGTGTGGCTTCCCATCCAACCAATGGTAAGCAATGTATTTTCTTTTTTTGCCGGCTTGTGAAAATCGGTATCAATAGTGGTTGGGATTATTTTTACGTTATTGTTGCAGTGTTTGGCATAATCAGCCAGGTATGCGTTTCCGGCAAACACCATATCGGCATAACGAATATTACGAAGTGTTTTTTCCGGGTTTTTGAGCCATTCTAATTTTTTATTTCCAATAGAAGTATCTAATAGCCAAATAGAATCGTCAAAATCAAATATAAATTTAGCCTCGCTTTTTTTTATTTGTTTTTCAAAATAAGAAGTTCCGATCATAATAGCCTCACGTTGCACAAATACAATATCAAATTGATTGTAACGGCTTTTATCGTGATAGCGTTTGTATAATGATTTTAATAAAATCCATGCTTTGCGCAATAAACTTTTTCCTGAATAAAAAAACGCATCGTCGCTTTTTGAAATGATATGCGATAATTCTGTTTCAAAACCATTTTCTTTTAGATAGGGAATGTACTGTTCAAAGCGATACCGTTGGCTGGGCGAACGGTTGAGGCGGTGTGAGGCTATGAATAAAACGCGAGGCATACCTACTTAATAGTTTTAGTAAAAACACCCATTTGCGAGTTGCGTACATCTTCTATGCTGTAAAACGCGTCGGGCATGTATTGATGTATTAGGGCTACTACTTCGGGTTTGTTTTTTCGTTTTACTTGTAAAAAAATAAGTTTTACGGCTCCTTGCGATCCTTCTCCATCTACAATGGTATATCCCTGATTTATTTTTTTTAACTGTTCTACCAAAGCGTTGTTATCAGCTTTGCTAATGATGCGAATAAGCTGCATACCTAAAGCGATTTTTTCTTCGATAAAAATACCCACAAAAGTTCCCATAGAAAAGCCGGCTGCCCAAGCTATAAAGCAAGCTATATTATTTAGGTTGTTAAATACTTGTTTTATAGCTACCAGCCATATCAGTACTTCAAAAAAGCCAATGAAAGGAACAATTTTTTTTAACCCTTTGGATATAAAAATATGGCGCAGGGTAGCAAGGGTAACATCGCCCAATCTGGAAATAAATATAAGTAGTGGCAGCACTACCCAATTAAACCAATCAAAACTTGCCATGTGTAATAGTAAAAAGCCCCCTAAAAGGGGGCTTTGTTTTTACTCGCTTATTAGTTGAGGATCTACTAAAATACGCCCACAGTGCTCGCACACAATAATTTTTTTGTGTGTTTTAATGTCTAGTTGACGCTGAGGTGGTATTTTGCTGAAGCATCCGCCGCAGGCATCGCGCTCTACCGGTACTACAGCCAAGCCGTTAATCATATTGCTGCGCACACGTCGGTACGCGTTAAGCAAACGAGCTTCTATTTCAGTCGATTTTTTATCTGATTTTTTTAGCAGGTCTTGCTCTTCTTTTTGTGTTTCTTCTATAATTTCGTCTAACTCCGCTTTTTTAGCTTTTAGGTCTTTCTTTTTATCTTTTAAATCGCCTTCGGCGCCCGCTAAAAATTCAGCTTTTTGGGCTATAAGAGCTTTGTATTCATTCGTGCGTTTTTCGCATAATTGAATTTCTAATTTTTGAAACTCTATTTCTTTCGTAATGGCATCGTACTCGCGGTTGTTTTTTACTTTATCCAGCTGAGCATTATATTTTTTTATGTTAGAGTTGTGGTCTTTAATGGCTTGTTGTTTTTCGGCAACTTGGTGTTCCAACTCTTCGTTTTCTTTGCTGTAATTTTCAAAGCGCGTGCTTAGTTGAGCTACTGTATCTTCAAGGTCTTGTACTTCTAGAGGTAACTCCCCACGAATGATGCGTAATTTGTCAATTTTGCTGTCGGTTAATTGCAATTCGTACAGGGTACGAAGTTTCCCTTCTACCGAGGCGTCAATTTTTTCTTTGATAGTTGCTTTGCTCATGTTTAAAAATAGTTTACCGGATTTGTATTATGGTCTGATAAATGGACGGCAAATGTACTAAATTTTTTGACAATTTGACTATAAAAAATTTCAGGAGTAAAATGCTCTGTTTCGTAGTGCCCTATATCTGCTATAACAATATGATTATCAGCGTCAAAGAATTGGTGGTATTTAAAATCGGCGCTTACAAACATGTGTGCCCCTGCCTTAATAGCTTCTTTTAGCAGGAAGCTGCCCGAGCCGCCGCAAAGGGCTACTTTTTTTACTTCTTGGTTTAAAAAGCGGGTGTATCTGATGCCCCGGGCGCCGAAGGACTGTTTAAGGTGTTGCAGGAAATCTTTTTCGGACATGGGTTGGGCAAGTTCGCCCACCATGCCGGAGCCTATCTGCGGGTGTGTATTATCAAGGGTGTAAATATCATAAGCCGCTTCTTCGTATGGGTGTGCCTGCAAAAGGGTTTGAACAACCTGATGTTCTTTATAGCTTTCAAAAATGGTTTCTATTTTAATTTCTGTTTCGGTGTGTTGCTTGTGTTTTTCTCCTACAAAGGGCTGCGCATGCTCGTTGGCTCTAAAGGTACCGTTTCCGTTTGTGCTAAAACTGCAACGGTCGTAATTACCTATGTGGCCACAACCCGCGTCAAACAAGGCGTTTTGTACGCTTGCAGCTTGTTTTTCCGGACAAAAAGTAACCAGTTTTTTTAAAATTCTTTTTTTGGGTTGTAAGATGCGTGTATTTAATAATCCTATTTTTTCAGCTATTTTTTTATTTACACCGGCTTGTATATTGTCTGCGTTGGTATGGCAGGCGTATAAAACAATGTCGTTTTTTATGGCTTTAATAATAAGTTGTTCTACGTAGTTTTTTCCGGTAAGTTGTTTTAGAGGAGAAAAAATAAGCGGATGGTGCGCTATGATAAGGTTGCATTTTTTCTTTATGGCTTCTTTCAGCACTTCGTGTGTAATATCTAAACTAAGCAGAACGCCCGATGCGGGCATCTGGGTGTTTCCGCACTGTACGCCGCTATTGTCATACGACTCTTGCAGGGCAGGGGGCGCAAATTGTTCCACCACCGAAATAATATCCTGTATTTGTATCATAATTTAGTTTGGAGTTTTTGCGCAAAGCGAATCGTTGTAAAAAACAAAATACGTGTCTTTTTCTATGCGTACATCGTTTGCTTTGCTAAAAGAAATTTCTTGATCGCTTATTGTTTTCATGCTGTAGGCTTTAAATTTCCCGTCTAAAAAATAATAAATCATATCTTCTTTTACCTGAAAGTGTTGCAAGCCTTTTATAGGAATTGTTTTGGCATAGGTGCCGTAAATATCAAACACAAAAATACCTTCGGTAGGATTGTTTACATATAAATAGCTGTTGCTTTCTACCATAAAATTAGGTTTAAAATCAGCTTTGAGCAAGCGATTTAAATTGCCGGTGTTTACTACTGTTTGAAAATTGGCATCTAAGCGTATTAGTTCCATATTTTGTCTATTAAAAAACCAAATTCCGTTATTAAACGAGTTGCACATAACATCGCTTTGCTCTAAACTGTAATCCATTAAATTGATGGGATCTCCATTTTGACTTAATAAATCGTCTAAGATGATTATCGTAGCAAAATCTTTATAAAACACGAGTATCCGTAAGGGGTTAGAAGCGTCTATCTGTGTTATTTTTCCGATGGTTTTATTGCTGTATATTTTTAATAAATCGCCGGTTTGATTGTATTTTTTTATTTCCTCATCATTAATTAAGTAGCTGTTGCCTATGTTGTCGGTAGTAAAAAAATCGCTGGTATTTTTTACGCTAAAAAGATTTTTAAACCCATCGTCTGCCGAAAAAGAGGCCAACACCAGCACCAAAAACAAAGCGAAAAAAGGATTTTTCATAAGTTTGCTTTTTTCTCAATTAAGTATTGATTGCGTACCGACGAGTTGCGCAAAATAAGTTCGGCAATAAAGCCGCTTAAAAAAAGCATGGTACCTAAAATCATGGTAGTTAAAGCAATAAAAAAAAGAGGATTGTTGGTTACTAAGGGGGCGCGTTGTTGGTGTGCAATACACCATAGCTTTTCAGATCCTAAATAAAAAGCCACAAAAAAACCGACTATAAACATAAGCGTACCCAGTGTGCCAAAAAGGTGCATAGGGCGTTTACCAAATTTAGATAAAAAGGTGATGGTAAGCAGGTCTAAAAAACCATTTACAAATCGACTCCAGCCAAACTTAGAGGTGCCGTATTTTCGTGCTTGGTGTTGTACGGGTTTTTCAGTAATTTTTTCGAAGCCGGCGCTTTTTGCCAGCACGGGTATAAAGCGGTGCATCTCGCCATATACTTCAATGCTTTTTATTACTTCTTTTTTATAGGCCTTTAGACCGCAGTTCATATCGTGCAGTTGTATGCCGCTTATTTTTCTGTTGGTCCAGTTGTACAATTTGCTGGGCAGGTTTTTAGTAAACGTATTGTCGTAGCGTTTTTGTTTCCAGCCGCTTACCAAATCAAAACCTTGTTGGTTAATCATAGCATATAAGGCGGGTATTTCGTCCGGGCTGTCTTGCAAATCAGCATCCATGGTAATAACCACATGACCTTGTGCCGCTTCAAAACCTACGTGAAGGGCAGGCGATTTTCCGTAATTTCTGCGAAATTTTATGGCTTTTACGCAAGGGTTTTTTTGCATCAACGATTCTATAACGTGCCACGATTGGTCTCTGCTTCCATCGTCAATAAAAATAATTTCGTAGCTAAATTGATGCTGCTGCATCACACGAACAATCCATTCGTGCAGTTCGGGCAGCGACTCTTCTTCGTTTAATAAAGGTATAACCAGAGAAATATCCATAAGCTAAATATGCGAGAACAAATTGACGATTAAAAAACGAGAAAACAAAATAAAATTATTCTCTCAAAACTCAGCCATGTTTGTCGTATAAAGAGGTTGGTAGAATATCGTATTGGTCTTTAAAATAATGGGTTGCGAAACCATTTTCGGGCTATTGGTTTCCAAGTTTTTTAAAAAGTAAAAAAAGATTTAAAACACGTAAAAAACAAAATCAAAGAAAAAACACGTATCTTAGCGTTTTAAAAAACCGAATAACATGATACTGGGCGTACCTAAAGAAACCAAACTAAAAGAAAATCGGGTGGCACTTACCCCCGATACAACCAAAGAATTAGTAAAAAAAGGATTTGAAGTATGGATAGAAAACGGAGCGGGGCTTCCTTCTTTTTACAACGATGAGGCCTACCTAACCGCTGGTGCTAAAATGACAGATAAAAATACTCTATACAGCACGGCTGATGTAGTGTTAAAAGTAAATGCCCCTTTACCCGACGAGGTAGCCAAAATGAAAAAAGAAGCGATTCTTATTTCGTTTATGTGGGCTGCTACCAATACCGATTTAATAGATGCGTGCTGCAAGGCCACTATATCCGCTTTTTCTATGGATGCGGTACCGCGCATCTCGCGTGCACAAAAAATGGACGCGCTTTCCTCGCAAGCCAATTTAGCCGGTTATAAAGCCGTAGTGCTGGCCGCCGACTCTATGGGAAAAATTTTACCGATGATGACCACCGCCGCTGGAACCATACGCCCCTGCAAAGTAGTTATTTTTGGCGCAGGAGTAGCGGGTTTGCAAGCCATTGCCACCGCTAAACGTATGGGCGCCGTAGTTGAGGTAAGCGATATACGCCCGGAAACAAAAGAGCAGGTAGCTTCTTTAGGAGGTAAATTTATTGAAGTAACAGGCGACGATTCTATAAAAACCGAGGGAGGATACGTAAAAGGTGTTTCGGAAGAATTTTTAAAAAAACAACAAGAGTTGGTTTCTAAACATGTAAAAGAAGCCGATATTGTCATCACCACAGCCCTTATTCCCGGCAAAAAAGCACCGGTACTGGTTACGGAGGCTATGGTGCAATCTATGCGCTTTGGTTCTGTAATTGTAGATATGGCCGTAGAACAAGGCGGCAATGTGGTAGGCAGCGAGCTTAACAAAACCGTACAAAAACACGGCGTTACCATTATAGGCGAAGGTAATTTACCTTCATTATTACCTATGAATGCCAGCGATTTATACGCCAAAAATATGATTACCTTACTGCTGCATTTGGCCGATAAAGAGGCCTTTAAATGGGAAATGGAAGAAGAGATTACGAAAGGAAGCCTTATAGTGCATAAAGGGCAAGCCGTACACGCATCGCTAAAAAAAACGCTCGCTTAATTTTTGTTTAGAACTTTTAATGCCTCTTGATATACTTTTTCCTCTTGTAATAAAGTAGGATAGTAGGCTTCGTTATCAAACAAATTTCTTCCTATTAAAGCCTTTAGTTCGCGCAGCAGGTATTCTTTTGATTTTTTTATTTGAGCTTTATTTTCAGGCACTCCTTTTTGGGCAGCAAAATCTACAAACTCTTGTAATAAAGCGGAAGTAGCTTGATACTTTTTTACGTATTCAGTTGCATTTTTATAGCTTGCAAATTGCGAACGGTTTTTATCGGCGTAGGCAAAAGCAAAATCGCTTACCAAGCCTTTGTAAAAAACTTTGTTGAGGTATGACGAGCGGTATGTGGTATCAATAGGTACAAATATATCGGGCATAATGCCGCCGCCGCCATATACCGTTTTGCCCGAAACGGTTTTGTATTTTAAACTATCTGCAAAGTGAATGCTGTCGGGGTGTAGCATCTCGCCGTTTTCGTAGCGATCAAATTCTTCGCTGTAGTAAGCCTCTAAGCCTTTGTTGTAGGGTTTTTGTATGCAGCGCCCGCTGGGTGTATAGTAGCGCGCCACGGTTAGACGGATGGCCGAACCGTCAGGAAATTCTTTTTGTTCTTGCACCAAGCCTTTTCCAAAAGAGCGCCGGCCAATAATCGTAGCGCGGTCGTTGTCTTGCAGTGCTCCCGAAACTATTTCGCTGGCCGAGGCCGATCCTTCATCTATCAATATAACTAAGGGTTTGTTTTCAAAGCTTCCGGTTTCAGTAGCATAGAACTTTTGGCCTTCGCCGTTTCTTCCTTTGGTGTAAACAATGAGCATGCCTTCGCTCAAAAACTCATCGGCTATTTCGGCTGCTGTTTGCAGGTAGCCGCCACCGTTGCCGCGCAAGTCTATAATTAGTTTTTTCATGTTTTGTTTTGCCAATTTATTGAAACCTTTTCTAAACTCTTTGTAGGTAGAGGCCGAGAAACGGCTTATCTTAATATATCCTACGTCGGCAGTAGCCATAAAAGATACGTCCACACTATAAATAGGAATTTCGCCACGTGTAATAGTAAAGTCCAACAATTCTTTTTGGCTGCCTCTTTTTATCAATACATTTACTTTGGTATTTTCTTCTCCTCGCAACCATTCAAATACTTTTTTATTAGAAATTTTAATGCCGGCCGCATTTTTTCCGTCTATTTTCACAATTCTATCCCCGGCTTTAATGCCTAATCTTTCAGAGGGGCCTCCTTCAATAGGGTGTACCACGCAAATGGTGTCGTTTACGATATTAAATTCTACTCCAATGCCATGAAAATTACCTTGCAAAGGTTCGTTTTCTTCTTTAAAGTCAGCAGCCGGAATATAGGCCGAATGAGGGTCTAACTGCTTAAGCATAGCGGTAATCGTATTCTCTTCTAACTTTTTTGGGGTGAGGCTATCCACATAGCGATCTAAGATATAATCCAACACATAATCTACTTTTCGCTGTTGCTCTTGAGAAGAGGCCATTTCCTCAGGTGTTTGTTGTTTTGCAACTAAAAAGGCACCTATCAGAATACCCATAATGAGTAAAAGGGCATAAATAAGCGGATAAAACCACTTTTTTTGCGAAGAATTGTTAATAGAAGGTTCTGTCATAGTGCGGACAAAAGTAATTGTTTAATTTTGTATGATGAATTTAAAAGCAAGTTTAGTTTTATTTTTGATTTTGCTGCTTGGTTTTGCATGCAAAAAAAACAATCCGGCGCAGTCGGCTCAAAACAATCCGGTATATATAGCGGCGGCTAATACCCCCGTAAACGTGCAAGTATATATATCGGCACACCCGGCATTAAATACCGTAGGTGGGGTAGATACCATTGCCAATGTGGGCGTAAAAGGCCTGATTATTTATCATGCCTCCAATCAGTTTTATGCTTACGACCGGGCTTGTACGTATGATGGTACTACCAAATCAAATGCGGCTGTAAACAGCTATCAAACGTTTAATGCTAAATGCCCTGCTTGCAATTCGCAATACAGCATCTCTGATGGAGGAGGAGTGCTAAAAAATCCGGCTACTATTCCTTTAAAGCAATACACCGTTTCTTATGATGCCAGCACGAATATCTTGCAGATAACAAATTAGTTATTGTGAGAGCCTGTTAAATCCCAAAAAAAGCACTTCCTATGTTCTTTAAATTAAACACGCTCTATTTAGCTGAAGTTCCTATAAATACGCCATCTTTATACACATCAATTTCAGATAATTGCCCAGAGCTGTTGTATATAAAATTTTTTCCTTCCATAAAACGATTGTTCTTAAATACTCCATCTTTTGTTTTTTGATGAGCCTGATTGTATAAAACATAATAGCCATTTAGCATCTTAGGTAGTTTTTGGGAAGTGTTTTCCATAACATCATTGCTAGAAACGCTTAAGGTTTTAGGGGTTTCAGCAATAGCTACA
Organism: Bacteroidota bacterium; assembly: GCA_018267475.1. Taxonomy (GTDB): domain Bacteria; phylum Bacteroidota; class Bacteroidia; order B-17B0; family Aurantibacillaceae; genus PALSA-968. The sequence goes on from JAFDYI010000029.1 coordinate 9,148, forward strand.
GGCGGTGGTGGCATTTGTGTAACAGGTTGCTGTCCAGGTACGGTTACCGGTGTGGTGGCGGCAGCAGGCACAACGGGGCAATTGGCTAAGCCTGTTTTGGCGTTTTGGTGGTTGGGGTTTAGCTGCAAGCATTTTTCAAAGGCGGCACGCGCGCGGGCATAGTCGCCCAAAGAGAAGGCTACGCCACCCAAGTTGTACCATATTTCAGGGTCTTGCGGAAATATCTTAGAAGCTCTGTCGAACCAATACAACGAGTTTTGCATTTTTTTATCTTTAGCATCGGCAAAGGCTTGTTGTATATATACGTTGGATAGCACGCGGTAGTAACTCACCAAATACGGGTTGCTTGGGTATAAGCGTTGTGCAATGCCCCAAATTTCTTCGGCCTTGTTGTAATCACGCAGTTTAAAATAAGATAAACCTAAATTTAAGTACCCGTTTACATATTTTGGGTGCAATTCTAAGGCGTGAGTTAGATATCCTTGTGCTTTTTTAAGGTACTCGGTTTCGTGTTTTTTATTTTCAGGTCTTTCAGAAAGGTCTATCCAACGGGCTCCTGCATTGCCTAAGCACAGCACGCTGTTGGGCATCACATCTACATCGTGTGTAAACAGGGTAATGTCGTTTTTCCAAATAGCGTTTCGGGTTATGGTGCGTATGCCAAACAAAATGGTGAGGACAATAAGCACCGACCACAAAATGGTTTTATGCACTTTTGTATCTTTTATATACTTTCTGCCCTCTTCGGTAAAAACCCAAGCGATGCACATAGCCCAACCCAGCGAGGAGTGAAAAATAAGACGCTCGCCCATAGTAGCTCCAATATCAATAAGTAAGTTAGCTATCATTAAAAAGTTGGCAAAAAAGAAGATTAAGCCCCAGGCGGCAGGGTGCCTTTTGCGGAACAACTTAAAGGCAAGATAGGCTAAGCTGATGTAGATGAAAAGAGAAAGCCATACCTCTGGGCTGGTAAATCGGCGGTATGGAATGCTGTTGTAGGAGTAATCGGAACTTAAAATGTAAGGGAAAAATAGTAAAATGAGGTATTTGAGCCACACAAAAATTTTGGTAGCGGTTATTTCATGATGCTTTTTGTCGGCCAATAAATACGGATTGTTTAGCAATTCGGTATCAGGAACGCCCGTTTTGGCTACTACAATAGAGAAGCGTATTTTAAAATAAACCATCAGCGCAGCCGCTAAGAAAATAAACAAAGTAGAGTATTTTTTTATGGTAAAATTATCGTCCACCAAATACAAAGTAGCCGGTATTACCATAATAAGCGTAACGGCATACTCTTTTGACAGTAAGGCTAAAAAATAGTTGAAGGCAGCCCATATCATGTGTTTCATCTGTCGGGTTTCGGCGTATTTAAACACGTTGATAAAAGTAAGTGGTATAAATATCATCGAAAAAATCTCGTCCCTACTTTTCATGTTAGCTACTACTTCGGTATGCAGGGGGTGTATGCAAAACAGCAAGGCGGCTACAAAAGCCATATCGGGGTATTTGGTAAACAAATGGTTTTTAAACATAGCATAAATAAGCAAGATGCTGATGAGGTAAAAAAGCATGTTGTTGAAGTGGCGCAGCATACAGCCTTTGGTAAGGCAATCGTTATCGTTATACAGGCCGTCGCCGTTAATATCTTCATCAACATCGCCCTTACCGTTTCCGTTATCGTCCCAACAATTAGCCGGTGGCAGATGCCCATCGGGGTATTTGCCTATAAACTCTTGTTCTATAGCAAAGCTGACTACCGATAGCGGGCGATAACGTCCGCCGGCCAGTTGTGCTTTAGCATTCATCTGTTTGTAAAAGCTGTGGTACGCATCACGGCTCATAATGCTATCAATGCCCGCCACGCCTTGCATTACATATTCATTTTTATGAATAATGATGCCGTCATCTAAGGCAAACTCGTTGTATATGGTGTTTATGTAAAAAATAAAAGCCAACAAGCCTAAAATAAGGTAAGGCACAATGGGCTTATGAAATGGGAAAAGCGTATAAGGCTTTATTTCAGGAATAAATAAATCGGGGTTGTTTTTCTGTTTTGCCATAATTAAATTGAACCTACAAATATAAAAACTGTTTGCTCAATTAAAAATTTTAGCGAAGAAAAAAGAGGCTATCCAACATAAAGAGCCGCGCACCTATACAGCCCGTTTAACAAACAACAACGAAAAAAAACGAATTACATAAGTGCGCAGTTTCTTTATTACAATAATCTTTGAAAAATAATAAGTACAAAAACTATAGCAAAGGTACAAGCTAAACGCTAATAAAAAACTTAAAATTTATTAAAACGCGGTATTATTAACAATAATTAACTATAAAGGGGCTGTTAGCGTTTGGTATATTGCTCTTGATAGTATTTTTGGTAGGTACCCGAGGTTACATTTGTTAGCCAGTCTTCGTTTGCTAAATACCAATCTACTGTTTTTGCTAAGCCTTCTTCAAATTGCAGACTGGGTTGCCAGCCCAATTCTTTTTGTAGTTTGCTGCTATCAATAGCATAGCGTAAATCGTGCCCGGCGCGGTCTTTTACAAAGGTGATCAGTTTTTCATTAGTACCTTTTGGCCGGTTTAGTTTGGTATCCATAATGCGGCACAGCAGGCGTATTACCTCTATGTTCGTCCACTCGTTATGACCTCCTATATTGTAGGTGCTTCCTGTTTTTGCTTGATGAAAAATAACATCGATGGCGCGTGCGTGGTCTTCTACAAAAAGCCAATCGCGCACGTTTTCGCCTTTGCCGTATATGGGCAGGGGTTTGTTGTTTTTAATGTTGTTGATACATAGCGGAATGAGTTTTTCCGGAAAGTGATAAGGCCCGTAATTATTAGAACAGTTAGAGAGCACGCAAGGCAATTGATAGGTATCGTGATAGGCGCGTACAAAGTGGTCGGAGCTGGCTTTAGAGGCTGAGTAAGGGCTGTGGGGGTCGTAAGCGGTAGTTTCTGTAAACATGCCGGTTTCTCCTAAGGAGCCATACACCTCGTCGGTGCTTACGTGATAAAAAAGGTGGAAAGAAGCTTCTTTATTTTTGTGCTGCTCTTTGGCTGCGTTCAGTAAATTGACGGTACCTATTACATTAGTATAAACAAATTCTAAGGGGTTGCTGATGCTTCTATCCACATGGCTTTCGGCGGCTAAATGAATAACGGCCTGAATTTGATGGTCTGTAAAAACTTTTTGCACCAAAGCAGCATCTACAATATCCCCTTTAATAAAGGTGTAATTTGTTTTGTTTTCTATATCGCTTAGGTTAGCTAAGTTGCCGGCGTAGCTTAGTTTATCCAAATTAAAAATGCGATGCTGTGGGTATTTGTTTACAAACAGGCGCACCACATGAGAACCTATAAAACCGGCCCCTCCGGTAATTAAAATATTCATTTTTTATACTTTTATTTTTGCGGGATAAAGATACACTTTTATTAAAAAACAATCTGCTAAAACGTTTCTTTTAGTACGCGCCACTCGGTAGGGTAGTAATTATTAACTCTATTTCCTATGTTTTTTATCCAGCCTAAAGCTTGGTTTTCAAAGGTTAGTAGGGCAAAGCCTTTTGCTTCTGTGTGCATAGTAAGCGGTTGTTTGCGTACGTATTTCATGGCCGTTTGGGTATCTGCTTCTACGCGGGCAGTGGAGGGTGCAAGCCCCTGTTGGTAAGCCAGGTGGGGGTGCGGTATAAAGTCGTTTCCTTTTACAACACCCACCTGCAAAGGCATTTTTTTTACTTTTAAGCAAGCTTCTATTTTTTGCACGTTGTGTGTTTGCTCTTTTGAAAAGCCCACTATCTCATTACGAAATAAAGAAAAATGAAATGCAGTTGCTTGCGCAAATTGTTGTGCTGCTGCCGTGCTTTCAAGCAAAGATGGTTTAGAAAAAAGAGACGTTTGTTTTTTAGGTTCCGAAAAATTTTCTGTGGTTTTTTTGCGAAAGCAGGCTAAGAAAAAACCTTCGCCTTGCAGCAGATGCGGAAAAAAGCGGTATCCGATGGCTTGATATTTTTTAGAATGGGTTGCTACAATGCCCCAGGAGGTAGGCACCTGTAAAGCTAAAGATTCTAAAGCAAAGGATTCGCATAAATAATCGCAGATGTTTTCATTTTCTTCTATAGAGTAGGAGCAGGTGCTGTATATAAGTATCCCGTTTTCTTTTAACGAAGGCAGTAAATCGGCCACAATGCGTTGTTGCCTCAAGCTGCAATGGTGCACATTTTCTTCGCTCCAATGTGCGGCGGCATCGGCTTGTTTTCTAAACAGCCCGGAGCCGCTGCAAGGGGCATCAACCAGTATCGCGTCAAAAAAGGAAGGCAGGCGAGCAAAATCTTTAGGGTCGTTGTGGGTAACGATGCTATTAGCCGAACCCCATTTAGCCATGTTGTGCACTAGGGGGGCTACGCGGGTAGCAATAGCCTCGTTGCTTAGCAATAAGCTGTTTGCTCCCAACAGCGAAGCCAGTAAAGTGCTTTTTCCACCTGGAGAGGCGCAGGCATCAAGCACCGTTAGCTCTTTTGATACATCAAGTGTTTGAAGCAGGGCTTGTTCTACAAACATAGAAGAGGCTTCTTGCACGTAGTAACAGCCTGCATGAAATAAAAGGTCCGCTGTAAAAATGGGGCGCTTAGGCAGGTAATAAGCGGCGCTTGCCCAAGGTACTTTTTCACCTAAGGTAAAAGAGCAAAAGGCTTTTGCCGGATTTAAGCGTATGGAGGTGGGGGCGGGTTGTGCTTGTGCCGCTTGCAAGGCAAGGCTATCTACCTGCCCTTGTTGGTGCAAGGATTGGGCTAAGCTATCGGGTATTTGCATGACTAAAAATTAAAAAATCGGCTTCGCTTATTTCTTCGGCAAAATGATGGTATGCAAATACTAAATCGTGAATAAACACCCGTTCCGGGTATTGTGTAGCCTCTATAAAAAAAGACAAACGCTTGCTGCCTACCGCCTTTACTTCTTGTGCTTGCGTAGGCGAAAGAATTTTAAAACAGCTTAAACCATTTTTATATTTTCTATACTGTGGGTATGTTGTGTTTTTAGTCAAGCTAATATATTCCACAAAAGTGCTTTATTTTTTTATAATAGGCTATTTTTATGGTAAACTAAATTATACGCAAAGGTCAAAAAATATAGTATATTCTTGCTGTTAATAGTGATATACCATTTTCACAATTAACATGCTTTTATTGATGTAGTCGCGTGTTACAAACGAAGTGGGGACTTGTGTTTCCGCATCGTATATATAGCCGGTTTCGGTTTGTAACACGTTGTTTTTGTATTTTTTTTCAGTGTTTAGCAAGTGTCTGCTGTCGTATTCATACGTTTCTTTTAGCTCCATATTTTCGCTGGCGTTCGAGGTGTATTTTTTTTCTATCAGTTGTTTTGCTTCGTTGTACACAAAATAGGTGCTTTGGTTTATCCAGGTAGCAATATAGTTTTCGTTATATCGTATGGGTTGTTTGTCGGCATTAAAACTTACAATAAGCTCTTTAAAAATTCGGTTTTCGTCGTTTAAGAATTGTTGTTTGTATTGTAAAGGTGAGGCGTTGATGTATTGGTATTTTTCTTCAAAATTGATGTGCTGCATACCTAAGGTAAAGGTGCTTTTATCAATACTGGCATTGGTTTCTTTGCACGAAAGCAGGCTCACTACTCTGTTTAAGCTATCGTATTTATAGTAGGTAGCGTTGTAAAAAGAGCCATCGTTGTAGCGCTTTCCTATAAGGTTTCCTTTGTTGTCGTAAAAATAACGCGTAAACAAGGTGTCAAATTCGTAGGTTTCTTTGGTATAAACGCCGCCGCTACTCACTAAGCGGTTATGCCTATACACCGGTGCGGCATGGTACTCTTTTTCTATAATTTTTTTTACCACCGTATAGTAGCTGCGTGTTAGGCGTCCTAAGCTGTCAAACTCGTAATGGCGCGATAAATCTTTGTTTTCGGCTATTTTAAAATCTTGTTTATCTACCAGTTCAAAAACAATGCTTTTTATTTTTCTTTTTTTTATTTCTTTTGCATTAAAGGAGAAAGAGTTTTGAGTATTGTTGTCGGCTCCCGCTAACAACAATTGGGCTTGCATTTTTAAAGAAAACCATAGTCCTAAAAAAAGAAAAAAACGCAGCATCACTTTATTTGCTTTATAGCTTCTTCTATGCTGCTAAGTGGAGCCTTACATACCCGGTTGTGGCAAACATATACTTGCGTTTCTCCTTCTTTGTAGCGCCCCTTTAGCAAAGCAGTATCCGAAGCTGTTTTACTAAAAACAAAGATGGCATTTGGTTGGTAATGCGCTTGTAGTTGCTGCATAAATTCATCAACAGACTTACCAACAATGCACACCTCGTAAAACGGAAAAGTGTGCTGTAACAGAGCAAGTGCCCAGTTGGAATAGCCCGATGGATATTGAGGTATTTCGTGAAGTATTTGTTTGGTCATTTTTACAGCGAGATCTTCGTACGAGGTAGTTCCTGTAATTTTTGCCAGCAAAAATAAGTTGCGTGCCATCTGCGAGTTAGAGGCAGGCAATACGTTGTCGTGTATTTCTATTTTTTTTGAAAGTGTATCTACTGTTTCTTTTCCGGAAAAATAAAACATGTTTTTTTGTTTATCCAAAAAAACAAGCCTCATGGTTTCGGTAAGTTGTTCTGCTTGCGCAAGCCAGTGTGGCTGAGCAGTAAGGCCATATAATTTTATGCAGGCTTCTATCACAAAGGCATAATCATCGGCAAAGGCTTGAATGTATGTTGTTTCTTTATGGCATCGATACAAAAAGCCTTGCGCATCTATCATGTTTTGTTGTATAAACTGTGCGTTTTGCACAGCCAACTGCAAAAAATCGGGCTCCAAAAAAGTTTGGTAGGCATCGCACAGGGCGCTGCACATAAGCCCATTCCACGAAGCTACTATTTTGTCATCTAAACCTGGGCGCACCCTTTTGTTGCGCACCGCCATCAATTTTTCTTTTGAGCAAGCAATCGTTTTTTGTAAAGTTTCTAAAGGTATTTGATGTTTTATAGCGATTTCATTTTCTGTTTTTTCGCGTAATAAAATATAGTAATCCTGTTCCCAATATCCTTTTTCGTTTACCGAAAAATAATCTGAAAAGACAGCAAAATCATTTCCTAAAATGGATTGCAACTCTTCTTTCGTCCAAATGTAATACAAGCCCTCTTTCCCTTCGCTGTCGGCATCTAAAGCGCTGTAAAAACCCCCATTTATCGCGGTTAATTCTCTTTTTACAAAGGCAATGGTGCGATATACCGCTTCTTTATACAGAGGGTTTTTGCTTTGCATGTAGGCTTCGCTGTATAAGGAAATAAGTTGCGCATTATCATACAACATTTTTTCAAAGTGAGGTACTTTCCACTTTTCATCGGTGCTGTATCGGGCAAAACCTCCGCCTAACTGGTCGTACAAGCCGCCCTGTGCCATTTTTTGTAAAGTAAGGTGTACCTGTTTTAGCAGATGGGGGTGCTGCGTTAAATGCCCGTATCGCAATAAAAATAAATAGTTGTTGGGCATCATAAATTTAGGTGCGCCCATACTTCCTCCGTTTTTAGTATCAAACCGTTTGCTGAAGTTTTCAGCATACTGTTGCAGTATTTCTTTATTCGGCGTTTCGTCTTTTTTTTCGGCAGGAATAAATGATTCGGCTTGCTTAATGCCTTGTGCCAGCTTGTTTGCATAGCTTTCTACCTTAGCAAAATCGTTTTGGTGTACTTCGGCCAGGGTTTGCAACAGTTGCAGCCATTGTTGTTTAGGAAAGTAAGTGCCTCCGTATATAGGGCGCCCATCGGGTAAGGTAAAGCAGTTAAGAGGCCAGCCTCCTTGTTGCGTCATAAGTTGTACGGCGGTCATGTATAGATGGTCCACATCGGGGCGTTCTTCTCTATCTACTTTTATATTGATAAAGTATTTGTTCATGAGGGCGGCCACATCTTCCGCTTCAAAACATTCGCGCTCCATTACATGGCACCAATGACAAGCCGAGTAGCCTACGCTTATCAATACTAATTTGTTTTCTTTTTTTGCCTGGGCAAAGGCTGCCTCGCTCCATGCTTGCCATTGCACCGGGTTGTGGGCGTGTTGCAGCAGGTAAGGGCTTTTTTCGGAAGCTAAGGCGTTGCGGTGTTTTTTTTGTGAGGACATAATGTTATCCTCGTTTTAGCGCTCGCGTATTTTTGTAGTAGAGATAAATAAACAAACCATCTATCACCGCCATAAAGATATTGAACGAGATAAGGTTGGAAATAAGAAAGCAAGCGTTAGCCGCTACATACATTACAAAGCCGTTGTATTTTTTTTGCCACATTTGCCCTGCACCAAAGGCCGACAAGCCTACTATAAGCAAATACACACCGCAAATAATAATAAATTTGCCGCTACCCATTTCCATAAATTTTTTTACCTGTTCTAGTTGTTTCTCGCTAAAGTTGGCGGTAATGGTGTCGTAGTTTTCTTCTAAGGCCGAAAATATATTGCGTGCAAAAAGCATACCCATCAACGCAAAAAAGATAACCATGCCTGAGTAAATAAAGGTAAGTACGCATAATGTTTTTAGCTGTTGCGGCTGAGTTTCTTGTTCAAAAGAGTTTGTTTCTTCCATGATTATTTATACGAAATATATTCTTTTAATTCTTGTAAATTTTGATTGAATTGCGATATGTTTTTATTGTAAAAATCAACCATAATCAATTCCTCCAGTGTGTATCGTTTGCCATCAATAAAGCCTACAATCCAGGCATCTTTTTGTCCTTTGGCAATGGCTTTTTGGCGTTGTACTTCGGCTTCTTTTATTCCGTTAAAGTTGCCCTGTGTAAAACGTGTTATTTTGTCGGGATAATCTACTATTTCGGGCGCACCAAATTCTTTTAAATGGTCGTATTTATAATTTTCCGGATGGCGGTACGCGGCTATTTGCACTTTAAAAATCATTTTATCGGCGCATATTTTTTCGCCTATGGCTAACAGCTTTCTATACACGTTGATGTCGTTCAAACTTTTTCCTTTTAAGGCTGAAAAATCCAAGGTTTTAAAGTCATCGCAAGGCGATTTAGCACTTGCTACAGTTGCCGTAGGTGTTGTTGTTGGGTTTTGTGCCGCTTCTAAATCTTTATAGGCTTTCATGATGCGGTTCATCGTAGCCGAATCGGGCGCTACGGCCATCGTATCCAGTTGCGCCAGTAACTCGTTTAAACTTTTGATGTTGTGTGGGTCTATGTAACCATCTTTTGTGAGGTGAAAGTCTTTGCGAAGCTCTACAAACTTAGTTAGCTTGGCTACGTTTAGCACATCGGTAGCTTCGCCAAAATCTTTGGTACGCACATGAAAAATATATTCTTCGCCCGGGCTAAGAGCTACTAAGTATTTTCCTGTTTTTCCATTCGAGGTAAAAGGCCCGATTTTTTCTCCATTGCTTTTTTTCACAATTTCTATTTGTGCGGTTAAGGGTTGGTCGTTTCCATATATGTAGCCCAGCACCATAGCCAGCACCGGTTTCTCGCTGATGATACCCGGAGATACCGTTAGTATTTCGGCGCTGCCGTTGCCGCCGTTGCTCATACGGTTTGACGAGAAATAGCCCTTTTGCCCGCTGGCGTTTATTACGTAGTAGCGGTCGTCATCGGTAGTATTAAGGGGGTAGCCCATGTTGATGGGGTCTATCCAGTCGTTATCTTTTTTTATGGTATAAAAAATATCGTAGTCGCCAATGCTGTTGTGGCCTTTAGAGCTAAAAAACAAGGTGATGCCATCGGGGTGTATAAAAGGCGAGTCTTCATCTTGACTGGTGTTGATGGCGCTGCCCATATTTTTTACGTTTTTCCAGGTTCCGTCTTCGGCTTTTTCGGCTATGTACAAATCGCGCCCACCAAAGCCTCCGGGGCGTTCGCTGCTAAAGTAAAAGTATTTGCCATCGGCCGTGATGGAGCAAGCCCCTTCGTAATAGTTGGTGTTGATGTTGCCTTTCATTTTTTCGGCGCTAGTCCATTCTTCACCGTTCAAGTGGCTTTCGTAAATATCGCCGCTGTCTTTTTCGCTGGCGCGATATACGTACAACGTTTGTCCATCGGGCGAAAGAGCTAAGGAAGCATCGTTTTGTTTGGTGTTTATAGAGGCAATGCCTTGAGGTTCGCTCCAGGTAGAATCGGCATTACGGCGCGACATAAACACGTCTTCGTAGTAGGTTCCGTTTTGTGCATCGGGTTTAAAATTTCCGTTCATTAAACCGCCGGTACTTTTGGGCCCACGGTAGGTATATATCAACACCGATTCGTCGGTAGAAATAACGGGTGAGTATTCTTGTGCTTCGGTATTTACCGGAGGGCCGATGTTTCTAATATCCGATTGCAACATGGTTTCCGTAACGTTTTTTCCGTATTCCGAATTTTTTATCAACTTTTCCGCTTCCTCTTTATCTATTTGTGAGGGATTGGTGGCTAAAAATTCTTTAAATGTTTTTATGGCGTCATCAAAACGGTAGTTGATATGGTACGCTTTTCCTAAATTGAGCAATACCTGCGTTTCTTTAGGTTCCATTTGGCGTACGGTTTCAAACAAGGTTATAGACTCTTGCTTTTTGTCGGGAAGATGAAAGGTGCACAGGCCTTTTTGAAATTTGTAATACGCGTTAGAGGGATCTCTTTTTTCCAGTTTATCGTAGGCTTCATAGGCACGCACATAATCTTTTATATCGTCAGACATATAGAACTCCGCTGCATCGTTCAGTTTGTCGGTACTTTCTTTTTTTGTTTGGGCTTTTGTAATTACCGAAAACAAAAGGGTGCAGATGAGTATAAAAATACTTTTTTTCATGCCTATTTTTTAAAAAATTAAACATAGCTAAGTTGAGGCTAATTTAAAAGCCTTGTACATAGCCATTCCATAAGTTATTTACAGCTTTGTGTTAATCTCTTAAAAAAAGAGAATTTTAGAAAAGAGGCATATCATAGAGGTGCTAAGCACTAATGGCAGTTTAGTTATGCAGGGTAATTTCAGTCCTGTAAACCATACCGTAAAAATAAACGCCGCCCTGCCATCGGGCTTGTACCTTGTAAAAATAACGCCTGCGGGCGGCAGTACCTACCTGCAAAAAGTAATGATAGAGCGGTAGTGCACCGGTAATCTAAAAAGAGGTATCGCCCTGAATGATAGTTGTGTGCAGGAAAAGAAGTAGGTCTTTTTTAATAACTTAAAAAAAGTTCCTTAGTTTCCTTTAAAAACTTTTACATTATACACATACGATGATATGCGTTTTAGTTGTTGGCTGCGAGCGCTTGTTTTCAGGTTGTTTTTTTTGTTTGCCTGCAATCTTGTTTTTAGCGAGTCGTTTTCTATAGAGTTTAAAAGCTGTATTATGTAGTTAGATTTTATAGCAAAGCCTGTTCCTTCGGCATTGCTGTTTTTACTTTTAATAAGCCCTATTACGTTGCCTTGCTCATCAAACAAAGGACCGCCGCTATTTCCGGGGTTTATGGGTACGCTTATTTGGTACATGGCCGTATCCGAACTTCCTTTTAGGGAAGATATGCTGCCTTCTCCATACACCATATCTTCGGCCGGGAACCCCATGGTGTACACTTTTTCGCCTATATCTGCCGGGGCGTTTTTAAAGCTGTAAGGCACCGCAAACGATTTGATGTTGCTGTCGTTTTCTAATTTTAATACGGCTATGTCCAAGCGGGTATCGCTAAATACAATGCCGGCTTTGTAGGAGTTTTTTTGTTCATCAATTACAAAAACCGAGTCGGCTTTACCTACCATGTGCAGGCTGGTTAAAAAATAACCGTTGTTATTAAGGGCAAAACCGGTACCTTCTATATTGGCGGTTTCAAAAGTTCGCTTTTCGCTAATGGTTTTAATGCCGTCAATAATTCCTTCTTGCACAGATTTGAGGTGGGTTATTTCTTTAGATAAGTTGGTAATAGATTCTTGATGTTGTTTAATAAGGTACCCGCCGGAGCTTAACATAGCTATGGTAGCTATTACTGCAAACAGGGCTACGGAGGCGGCTATACCTATGGTTCGTCCGTATTTTTCGTAAAAATTGTTTTTTGTGTTTAGGTTGCGGGTGTTATATTCTCCGTACTCTTCTTTATAGATGGTTTGTAAGGTGTTTTTTAAACGTTCTTGCTTTTCAAGCTCTTTTAGCAAGGTAATAAAATTTTTATGTTCTTCAAATTGAGTTTTAAATTCCGTGTCGGTTTCTAAGCGGTGTTCAAATAGTTTTTTATCGGCAGTTGGCAGGCGTTGATGTAGGTAATCGTCAAATAAATCTATGTTTCTCATGTTCCTTTTTTGTTTATGAGGTTTTACCCTCTTTATCCATAAAAAATAATCTCTTTAATCGTTGCAAGCATTTGTATTTTTGGTTTTTGGCATTGTCTGCATTGGTGTAGCCAAATTTTTCGGCAATTTCATCCATACCCATGCGTAGCATATAAAAATCGGTCAGTAAGGTTTTGCAGGGTTCGCCCAACTCGTTCATGCTTTCTTGCATTTTTTCAAGGTTTTGCTCTCGTTCTTCGTAGGTATTTACTTCGGCCTGTGTTTCTACTAAAGCATCGCCTTCATAAAAACGCTCGTCTAAAGTTTGTATTCCTTCTTTTTTGCGAAGTTGTTTGAGCCATAAACGCTTGGATACACTGTATAAATAGGTTTGCAGCGCGCAGCTTAATACAAAATGTTGTTTTTGCACACGATGATAAAGAACCAATACACTCTCTTGAAAAACGTCTTTGGCTTCTTGCTCGGTACCGCTGTTGTTAAGCACCATTCGCAGGGTTTGCGGATAGAACTTTTTGTATATCAATCGGATAACAGCATCATTGCTAATGCGTAACCCTTCTATATACTCGTTATCTGTCAATACAAGCGTAGCCATAAACGCTTCCTCTTTAATACTACTTAAAGGCAAAAGTAACCCATTTTTATGAGTTTTTAATAAAAAAGCAAGAAATTAGAGCTGTTTATGCCCCAAAAGCGTTTTTTTTAAAAAAATACGCTCTTTATTGGTTGTCTCTTTGTAATATAAACGAAGTTTTTTTGTTGGTTTATTACGCTCTAAGGGCTCTGTTTGGGCCTGTGAATAAATTTTTGAGCCTCTTTTTAATGGTTTTCATAGCTTTGCACCTTGCAATTTTAAGAAAATATGACCGAAAATACGGAAAATCACGATAATTTAGACAACATTACCCACGTATCGGGTATGTTCAAAAACTGGTTTATTGATTATGCCTCCTATGTAATTTTAGAACGTGCCGTGCCCGCCATGGAAGATGGTTTAAAACCCGTACAACGACGCATCTTACACAGTATGTGGGAGTTAGAAGACGGGCGCTATAACAAAGTAGCCAACCTAATAGGCAATACCATGAAATACCACCCACATGGCGATGCCAGTATTGGCGATGCCTTGGTAGCCATAGGCCAAAAAGATTTATTGATAGATACTCAAGGAAACTGGGGCAACATATTAACGGGAGATAGCGCCGCCGCCCCTCGTTACATAGAGGCACGACTTTCTAAATTTGCCTTAGAGGTACTTTACAACCCCAAAACAACCAACTGGCAACTCAGCTACGACGGTCGCAATAAAGAACCCATTACCCTGCCGGTAAAATTTCCACTGCTGTTGGCACAAGGCGTAGAAGGAATTGCCGTAGGTTTGGCCTGCAAAATACTGCCTCATAACTTTAACGAGCTGATAGATGCCTCCGTACAAATTTTGCGCGGAAGAAAAACAGCTATATACCCCGATTTTGCTACCGGAGGTATAGCCGATTGCAACGACTATAACGACGGCTTGCGCGGCGGAAAAATAAAAGTACGCGCCCGCATAAAAGAGCTTAATAATAAAACCTTAGTCATTACCGAAATACCCTTTGGCACCACCACCGGCTCGCTCATAGATTCTATACTGGCCGCCAACGACAAAGGAAAAATAAAAATAAAAAAAGTAGAAGACAACACCGCCGAAGCCGTAGAGATACTCATACACCTGCAACCCGGCATCTCGCCCGATAAAATCATTGATGCCTTGTACGCTTTTACCAATTGCGAAATAAGCATATCGCCCAACGTATGCGTTATTGAAAACGATAAGCCGCGCTTTATTGGAGTAAGCGAAATGCTAAAAATAACCACCCTGCAAACCCAAGAACAGCTTCGTAAAGAATTGGAGCTGGAAAAACTGGAGTTGGAAGAAAAATGGCACTTTGCCTCCTTAGAAAAAATCTTCATAAAAGAAGAAATGTACATCGATTTTAAAAAATATTCGGATAAGGAAACTTTATACAAATACTTATATGGATGTTTTGCTCCGCATAAGAAAAAACTAATTCGCGAAATAAGCGACGAAGACCTGCAAAGGCTTACTCAAATACCCATGATACGCATCACACGCTTTGACAGCATCAAAGCCGAAGAGCACATGAAAGAACTGGACGATAAAATAGCTCAGACAAAAAATTACTTAGCCAACCTTACCGATTATACCATTGAGTATTTTAAAAATTTAAAGAAAAAATACGGGGAAGGCCGCGAGCGCAAAACCGAAATAAAACAACTGGAAATCATAGAAGCCAAACAGGTTGTGATGGCCAACGAAAAACTGTATGTAAACAAAGCAGAAGGCTTTGTAGGCATCGGCTTAAAAAAAGATGAGTTTGTATGCGATTGTTCGGATATAGATGATATTATTGCCTTTACCAAAGAAGGGAAAATGAAAGTATTTAAAGCAGCCGATAAAGTATTTGTAGGAAAAGATATTATTCATGTAGCTGTATTTAAAAAGAACGACGAGCGCACCACCTACAACATGATATACCGCGACGGCCCCAAAGGCATTACCTTCATCAAACGTTTTAATGTAAGCGGCGTTACACGCGATAAAGAATACAACCTAAGCAAGGGAACCCCCGGCAGCGAGGTGCTGTGGTTTACCATAAACCCACATGGCGAAGCTGAAAAAGTAACCGTAAACCTGCGCAAGGTAGCCGGCTTGCGAAAATTTGAAATGGATATTGATTTTGCCGAAGTGCAGGTAAAAGGCCGCGCATCGGTAGGAAACATTGTTACCAAATACGCTATAAATAAAGTAGTGTTTAGGGCAAAAGGAGCCTCTACCTTGGGCGCCGAAGATTACTGGTTTGACGATAGCGTACACCGCCTAAACAAAGAAGAGCGCGGTACCTACTTAGGTAAATTTAGCGGCGAAGATAAAATTGTAACCATTGCCTCAAACGGCGAGTATAAATTGTACAACTACGATTTGCTCAACCACTTTGATGAAGATTTGGTGCTGATTGATAAGTTTTACCCTAAACAAATTATCACGCTGGTTTATTTTGATGGCGAAAGCAAAATGTACATGGCAAAACGCTTTGCCCCAGAAAACATATCGGTAAAAACCAACCTGATTACCGAACACCCCAACTCGCGCATAGAACTCGTTACCAGTCTTCCTATTCCAATAATAGATATTAGCTTTAGTAAAGAAAAAGACAAACAGCCCGAACCCGAATCCTTAAACTTAGTTGATTTTGCCCCGCTAACCAACATGAAAGCAAAGGGAAAAAAACTATCTCCTAAAAAAATAAAAGAAATAAGCTTGCGCGAAGCCGAAGAAAGCAGTGTGGAAGATGACGCGTCAAACAACGAAGGAGAACAAGGCTTATCACCTATGGAATTGCACCGCCGCGCTATGGAAAAAATAAGCCGTAAAGCCGCCCAAGATTTTATGAAAGGAAATAAAGGCGGGCAAGCCGAGTTGGATTTTTAACGCAGCATCTCAGCAAAACAAAACCCTGCGTGCTTGTGTTTTTTTATTCGCTACCTTTAGCACGTGAAAAACAGTTTTTATAGCGCCCTTATTTTTTTTATTTGTTTGCTGCTAAGTTCATGCAACCCCTCTTCTCCTGCAACAAAAAAAGAAGACCTAACACCCACAAAAGCACTTACCTATGCCGATACCATTTCGGGTATTTTATTCAAAAATTGCAGTCCGTGCCACCGCCCCGGCCAAGCAGGTCCTTTTAATTTACTCACTTACGCCGATGCTAAAAAAAATGCAAATAAAATAAAGTTTGTTACCCAAACACGTTACATGCCCCCCTTTCCGGCTGATGTAAGCTATGCGCATTATGTAGATGAAAAAGTGCTAAGTCCTACCCAAATAGAAATGATAAAAACGTGGGTAGAAAAAGGCTGCCCACCGGGCGATACCAGCAAAATAAAAGCACCTGTTTTTTATGAAGGCTCCTTGTTTGGAAAACCCGACGTAGTGGTAAAAATGCAAGAAGCCATTCCTATAAAAGGAAACGGAAGCGACCATTTTTTTATGATAAAAATTCCGTATCAACTGCCACACGATACCTTTGCCCGTTTTTTTGAATTTGTACCCAACCAGCGCAAACTGGCGCATCATGTCAATGGGCATTTAATAAATTACGAAGACGAAAAAAAAGCAGATGTTTTTAAAGGAAAAACCTATTCATTAGATATTCCAAAGGGAGATGGAAACGTATATACACAAATGGGTTTGCTTAACGACGATGGTTCTTACCCCATACTTACCCCCAATACCGTATATTATTTACCCGGATACGCTCCGCCGGTATATCCTCAACACATCGGAGGGTATAAGATAAATAAAAAAGGCGCTTTTTTCTTAAAAAATATGCACTACGGCCCCTCCAAATCCGACTGCGAAGATATATCGGCTATCAACATTTTTTACGGGCCTAAACCCACACGCCCCATACAAGAAACGCAGTTGGGTACTTTTGGCATCGCCCCCACCGAGCCTAAATTAGATATTCCGGCTAATACCGTAAAAACATTTAGAAGTCATTGGGTAACACCTACCGATTTGTCCATCATATCCGTAAACCCACACATGCACCTGTTAGGAAAATCGTTTTGGGCTTATGCACTTACCCCACAAGGAGATACCATTCGCCTTATAAAAATAAACAAATGGGATTTTAAATGGCAGTACTACTACACCTTTATACATCCGCTAAAAATACCGGCCGGCTCTACGGTGTATGCTTATGGCGTGTATGATAATACAGAGAAAAACCCGTACAACCCCTATCACCCTCCGCGCGACTGCAAAGAACGAGACGACTTTATGAGTATGGGCACTACCGAAGAGATGTTTCAGTTTATTTTTACCTATTTACTATATCAGCCCGGCGATGAACTAATGGATTTGAGCAAAAAACCTACTTTCCATAACTAAAGGCTAATTGCTATCTTTGCGCTTCTTATTTTTTTCAAAAAATAAAACAATATGAAAATATCCTACAACTGGTTGAAAACCCTTATTGATGTAAAAGACGTAAGCCCTCAAGAAATAGCACAGCACCTTACCGATTGCGGCTTGGAAGTAGAAAGCAGCGAAACCTTTGAAAGTATAAAAGGCATGTTGAAAGGAGTAGTAATAGGGCATGTATTGGAAAAACAAAAACATCCTAATGCCGATAAGCTAAGCCTTACCAAAGTAGATATAGGCAATCATACGGTTTTAAGTATTGTATGCGGCGCACCTAATGTAGAAGCAGGGCAAAAAGTGTTGGTTGCCACAGTGGGTTCGGTATTGCACACTACATCAGGCGAAGTTATTGAAATAAAAAAATCAAAAATACGAGGCGAAGCCAGCGAAGGCATGATATGCGCCGAAGACGAACTGGGCTTAGGAAACAGCCACGCCGGCATTATGGTACTGCCTGCCGATAGCATGGTAGGAACCCCTGCGGCTACCTACCTAAATTTATATACCGATACCGTTTTTGAAATAGGCCTTACTCCAAACAGGGGCGAT
The DNA here is from genome assembly GCA_018267475.1 of Bacteroidota bacterium. Classification (GTDB taxonomy): domain Bacteria; phylum Bacteroidota; class Bacteroidia; order B-17B0; family Aurantibacillaceae; genus PALSA-968. Next base: position 26,978 of record JAFDYI010000029.1, read on the forward strand.
GCCGCTTCACACCTAGGGGTAGCGCGCGACTTGGCTGCGGCGCTAAACACAAAAAATAAAACACAAACATATCAAGTAGCTTTAAAAGGAATACAAGAATTGCCTCCGGCTTCGGGTATTTTATCTATAGAGGTACAGCTTGAAAACACCCAGCACTGCAAAAGATATAGCGGCATTACCCTTAGCGGGCTTACTGTAGCGCCCTCGCCCCAATGGCTCAAAAACTACTTGAGTGCCATAGGCATACGCCCCATTAACAACATTGTAGATTGTACCAATTTTGTGCTGCACGAGTTAGGGCAGCCGCTGCACGCTTTTGATGCTTTTGCCATAGAAGGCAAACAAATAAAAATTCGCAGTGCTAAAGAGGGAGAAAAAATAACCACACTTGATGGAACAGCGCGTACCTTAAAAAACAGCGATTTAGTTATCGCTCATGCGCAAGAGCCTATGTGCATTGCCGGTGTATTCGGCGGGTTGCATAGCGGCGTTACCGAAAAAACAACCGCCGTATTTTTAGAGTCGGCTTATTTTGATGCGGCTGCTATCAGAAAAACAGCGAAGCACCTAAGTTTAAAAACCGATTCTTCGTTTAGATACGAGCGCGGCACCGACCCGGAAATAACTGTGGTAGCTTTAACCCGTGCTGCTCACCTCATTTTAGAGTTAGCAGGCGGACAAGTATCGTCTCCTTTGGTTGATATTTATCCCGAAAAAATAGAACCGTACAAAGTAGCTTTTTCGTATGCTAATTGCGATGCGCTAATAGGGAAGGCGATAGATAGAGCGCTTATTAAAAACATCTTGCAATCGTTAGGCATAGGCATTATTACCGAAGGGGCCGACGGCTTGCTGCTGCATGTACCACGTTACAAGTACGACGTTACACGCGAAGCCGATGTGATAGAAGAAATACTTCGTATATACGGTATGAACAATATAGAGATGAGTGGAAAAATTAGTTTTTCTTCCATCAATTTAAAAACAGAGGTTCGTTTTAAAGTAGATGGAGAAATAGCCCGCGCACTGGTAACACAAGGTTTTTACGAAGCCATGAGCACCTCTCTTACCAAAAGTAGTTATGTGCAAAACTACACCCATGCAGTGCCTATGCTCAATCCACTTAGCAATGATTTGTCGGCCTTGCGCCCTACCATGTTGTATGGCTTATTAGAAGCGGTAGCGCACAACCTCAATCACAAAACGGTGGATATTAAATTGTTTGAGCTTGGAAAAATATACCGCAAAAAAGAAACCGGTGATTTTCCTTATGAAGAAGAAAAACAAGTAGCTCTTGTTATAAGCGGCAAACAGCAAGCAGCCAACTACCATCAACCCAAACCCCCGTTGGTGGATTTTTATACACTAAAAGCCTATGTAGAAACTGTTTTTTTACGATTAGGCATTGCTTACAAAACACAAAACGCCTCGCATGAGCATCTTACGGATTCCTATCAATATCTATCAGGTAAAAAAGTGCTGGCTACCATCGGGCAGGTAAATAAAGAGTTGCTAAAAAAAATGGACATACAACAGCCCGTTTTTTATGCAGAATTATATGCAGAGCCTTTATACTCTTTAGCTTTTAAGCCCATTGTGTATAAAGAGCCTTCTAAATTTCCTTCCGTAAAGCGCGATTTAGCTCTGTTGTTAGACAAGCACATTACCTATGCTGAATTAGAAAAAATAGCTTTTGAGGCGGAACGAAACCTCTTGCAAGAAGTATCTCTTTTTGATGTATATGAAGGAGACAAAATTCCGAATAATAAAAAATCGTATGCGCTTAGTTTTACCTTACAAAACGCACAAGCTACCCTAACCGACCAACAAATTACCAATACGATGAATAAACTTACCCGCGTGTTTGAGGAAAAACTGCAAGCGCTGATAAGAAGTTAGTTTATGGATTCATTTTTTCAAGCACTACTACCTGAAAACGATTATCGGTAGAGATGCGGCTTTGAAGCAAGGAGTATTGCTGAGGTCGGCGCTCGAAATAATCGGTGTTGATAGCGTTTTTATTTAATTTTGGGCGGTATCCATAATGGCTTTCCCAAATAACGACAGAGCCTACGGGGGCTTTTTCCATCGTTAAACTATCAATAAAAAACTGATTTTTATACACTCCGTTTTTCTTCTTATCATAAAAGTATTTAAACAATACGTGGTTTACGTAGATAGGCGCTCCTCTATCGGTATAGCCTTTTGTTAGCACTAAATCAGATGCGCGTTCCATCACCACATCTTCGGGTGTTTGTTTAAAGGGGCGCACACTAAATAGTACAAACAACACAGCAGAAAGACTTAGCAGGGCGCTTAGCTGCTTTTGTTTAGATACCATAAAGAAACATACAAGCGGTATTAGAGTGAACAAAAGAGGAGCGTAATTATGAATGGGCTTTTCTCCTTGTTCGTTTATTTCGTCTAATAAGCGCACGTTGTTGTTGGGATACGATAAAAATACAGCAACCCATATTACATATAAAATACCCAAAACATACAAAATCGTTTTTTTAGAAAGGTATTTATATCTATCGCAAGCAAAAGCAGCCAGTAAGGATACCAGAGGAGCTACCGCCGTCATGTAGCGCAAGTTGCCTCCGGTGGCGGCGCCAATTTTTACGCTTTCCCAATTAAATAAACAATGAATAAAAAAGTATATCAACACGGGCAGCGAGATAAACCAAACGGCGCCATTTGCTTCTTTTTGTTGAGGATACTCCTTGTTGTAAGCTTCCTGCTGAAATAATTTTAATCGTTTTGCCAACGCGCTGCCCAGGAACATCACTAATAAAAACATTTGTGTGGAGCCCCAAATGGTAAGGCTCATTTTAAAGTAATGGTCGAAGCCTTGGCGGGGCCATTCATCGGCATATTTAGCGGCTGTTTTAGCACTTGAGGTAAGTAAATACAAAGGCTCACCGGTAACTAAAAAGCCCCACACATCATTTAGCAAAGGAAAAATACCCAGTAAAAAAAAGCACAACCAGCGCTTGTTGAGGGCGTGCCAAATACCGTACAGCGGAATGAGCAATAAAAATTCCTGACGAATAATACCGGCAAAAGATAAAATAAGAGACGATGCCACGTATTTTTTTTCGGTGTGAACGTACAAAGCAACAAGCAGTACAAAGCCGCTAAAGGTATCTGCGTAGTTGCGAAACGAAAGCTGTATCCAGTAGGGTTGCAGAGCTAACATAAAAAAAGCCAGCCACGCAAATTTGCTTCCCCACTTTTGGGCTGTTTTGTAGGTAATAAAGCAGGCAACAGCAGCCAAGGCCGCATTAAAATAGACTAAAAAGGTATTCCCAAAAAGAGCCGGAACGACATAGATTAGTTTGTACCCCGTTTTAGGGGAGTTGCCTAAAATAGCATTGGGATTACTCCAAAATTCGCGCATATTAAAGTAGTGCGCAATTTCATCGTGTTGATAAAATCCGGTGGAAAAAAAAGAATACAACACGTAAAATAAAAACGCTACAAAGGTAAGAGCCCATGCTTTTTTATCATCGGAAGACATGTTTTTTAGTGAAAAGGTAGTAGTCATATTGAGCAAAACTATATTTTTATTCTATACAAACGGTTTCTTTTCCTTGAATGGAAAAATCGGCTATAATATGTTCTTGTAAGGTAGTAGATAAAGAAAGGCCTACAAAATCGGCTTTTACCGGGTAGTGCGTATGGCTTCTATCAACCAGTACTACGGTATGCAGTTTTTTTACCGGCTGGTTTAAAAACAGCTGTACGGCATAAATAAGTGTTTTTCCGCTATTAAGCACGTCATCTACTACAAATATGGCTTTATTTTTATAGTCTTGTTCCGCTATATTTACTGAAGTTTTTTTTGTTAGCGGCGACTGTTTATCTATGGTTATTTCCCCTAAAATAATAGAATAAGGAGCTATCTTTTTTAAAATAGCAGCCAATTTTTTTGCCACAAAAAACCCATTTCCTTCAATGCCGGCTAATACAATTTCTTTTTCGGAAGCGCTGTGTTCGTATATTTCGTAAGCCAGCCGGTTTAGTTTCTGCTTAATTTGATCGGGAGTTAAAATTTGTACTTTTTTCATAGGTGTTTGTAGTAAATGAGAGGGCAAATATAAACATCAGATTGGTTGGTTCAAGAGTTCAAAATAAGACCGTATAAAGATACGTATTTTGTGTTAAAAAAGGGTATCTTTACAAAAGTTTCGAACTTGTATATGAGTGTACATTCGCAAGATTATTTAGATTACCTGGAATCGGAGGCTATACATATTTTACGTGAGGTAGCCGGACAGTTTAAACGCCCCGCCCTTTTGTTTAGCGGCGGTAAAGACAGCATTTGCTTAGTACACTTGGCATTAAAAGCATTTAGACCGGGTGCCTTTCCCTTTCCTTTGGTGCACATTGATACCGGACATAATTTTATTGAAACACTTGAATATAGAGATAAGTTAGTAGCCTCTATCAACGAAAAACTGGTTGTAAGAAAAGTAGAAGATACTATAAAAGCAAAAAACATATCCGACGCACAAGGTAAATTTCCCAGTCGTAATGCACTACAAACATATACCTTATTAGATACTATAAAAGAATTTAACTTTGATGCCTGTATAGGAGGTGCGCGACGCGATGAAGAAAAAGCACGTGCCAAAGAACGCATCTTTTCTATACGCGATGTTTTTGGGCAATGGGACCCGGAAGCGCAGCACCCCGAAATTTGGGATATATACAACGGCTTGCTCAATAAAGGAGAAAATATGCGCGTATTTCCTATTAGCAATTGGACTGAATTAGACGTTTGGCATTATATACAAAGAGAAAAAATAACACTACCTTCTCTATATTTTTCGCATACACGAAGTTGCGTCGTTACAGAAACCGGACAACTAATGGCACAATCGCCTTTCTTGCAGTTAGATGAAAAGGATAAAATAATAACTAAAAACGTACGCTATCGTACTATTGGTGATATGACTTGTACCGCCGCCATAGAGAGCACTGCCACTACGGTAGATGCTATTATTAGCGAGCTTAGCTGCACCAAAATAAGCGAACGCGGAGCCACCCGCATGGACGACCGCATAAGCGAAGCCGCGATGGAAGACAGAAAAAAAAGAGGATATTTTTAAAATGGAATTACTGCGTTTTTTTACAGCCGGCGAAATAGATGATGGTAAAAGCACCCTTATAGGTCGCTTGCTGTACGATAGCCATTCTATCTCTACCGATATTGTAGAAGCACTTACCCAACAAAGTAAAACAGAGGGTGCAAGCGGCGAAATAAATCTAGCCTTAATAACAGATGGCTTACGCGCCGAGCGCAAGCAAGGCATCACAATTGATGTGGCCTATAAATTTTTTAGTACCCCAAAAAGAAAATTTATTATTGCCGATACACCCGGACACGCTCGCTATACACGCAATATGTTTACGGGCGCTTCTACAGCGCATGTAGCTATTGTTTTAATTGACGTGCAGCGCGGCATTACCGAACAAACCCGAAGGCATTCCGTTATTTTATCGATATTGCAAACACCTCATGTATTAGTATGCGTTAATAAAATGGATTTGGTTGATTATGCCGAAGAAAAATTTAATCAATTAAAAAAGGCATATACCGCCTTTACACAGTCTTTGCCGTTAAAAAACCTTCATTTTCTTCCGGTATCGGCCCTTATGGGAGAAAATATTATTACGCCCTCAGAAAAAATGCACTGGTACCAAGGCCTACCCTTATTGCCTTTTTTAGAACAAGTAGATGTAAAAAAAGAACAAAGCACAGTACCTCGTTTTCAGATACAGTGCCTATTATCAGATGCCCAAGGCCTAAAAGGTTTTGCCGGCAAAATACTGAGCGGGGTGTACAAAAAAAACCAAAAAGTAGTGGTGCTTCCGGATGGAAAAGAAACACAAATTACAAAGATAGAAACGCACCAACAAGAGGTAGAAGAAGTTTCTATCAACATGCCGGCTGTTTTTTATGTAAAAGACACATCAAACATGGATAGAGGAAGCATGATCGTGCCCATAGAGCACCAACCCATTATCAAAAAAGAATTTACAGCTACTATTTGTTGGTTTAGCGAACATTCTTTTACCTACGAGCAACAATTAGTATTGCGCCAAGGAAGTTTTAGTACAAAAGCCCGTATAGATAAAGTACTGGCTAAAATAGATTGGTATAAATTAACGGATATAAAAAGCAAAGGCATTATAGATATGAATGAGATGTGCAGCGTGCGCATTAGCACCAGCCAATCGTTAAGTTACGATGCCTATACAGACAATAAAAGCACAGGGGCTTTTATTTTAATAGATGAAAACACTAAAAATACGATAGCCGCCGGGGTAATAAGCAAGTAAATGCTTTTGGGATAAATTAGTTGGTAGTAGTACCGGAAGAAGCGTCGGTTGGGGTGTTTTGTTTTTTGAAAGCATCAAAATCAAACAACAGGGTAAAGCGCAGTGTGTTTTGCAAAGGGTTGCGTTGTGTGGTAGGCGCCAAATAGCTTACATCAATACCAAACACGCTGTAGCGCACTCCTATACCTACTGTAAAGTACTGACGATTTCCTTGGTTTTTATTTTCGTAGTAGTAGCCCATACGTACGGCTAATAATTTATTATACCAGTATTCCATACCACTTCCTACACGTATTAGTTGCAACTCTTCGGTAGCACCGCCGGGGGCATCGGTAAAAGAACCAAACATACCTGATATAGTGCTTCTGTATGGGTCTTTTCCGTTCGCTATAACATAGCTTCCGTTGCCATCGGGTATGCGGTTTCCTTGCGCATCTAAAGCCCATTGGGGCGGGGTAGGCACCATCAACTTAGTAGCATCAGTTAAAAAAGTAATGGTGTTGTATTCGTCCATAGTAATTTTGTAACCGAAACCGATGCGCAACTGGGTAGGTATGAAGTTTTTTGACGAGGGGTCGGCATTATCGGTATAGGCAATTTTAGTGCCTATATTGGATATATCCACCCCAAAACTAAACTCGCCTTTTTTATCTCCTATATCGTGTTTTTTTCCGTGGTAATAGCAAGCTATATCTACGCCCAATGCTCTGCCGGCGTGGGTGTATATGCCGTTGGTAAGGGGCATGCTGCCGGTAAGATTAGAGTTGATGTAGCGGGCAGCCAATCCCACCGAAAAGCGAGGACCTAATTTTAAGCTATAACCCACATCAAAAGCAAATTCGCTGGGTTTAAAAGTGCCTATGGCATTGCCGCTGTTGTCGGTAAAATTTACCGTTCCTAAGGTAAAGTAGCGCAAAGAGCCTGCTACCGCGCCCATTTTTCCTACTTTGCCATAGCCGGCCAGCGACATAAGACTAATATCGGGTACTAACTGGCGCAGCCAAGGAGTGTAGGACATAGAAAAGCCGTATTTTTTATCAGAAAAAGCAAATTTAGAGGGATTCCAATACATGGAGTTGGCATCGGGTGTAGAAGCGGCGCCGGCTTCGCCCATACCTCCTGTGCGCGCATCGGGGGTGATTAATAAAAAAGGTACCGCGGTGGTTACGGTAGTAATGCCGCTTTTATTATAGTTAATGCTTTGTTGCGCCTGCATAATCGAAGCTAAAAAGGTTATTCCTCCTAGAGCAAGCGTTATTTTTTTACCGTTCATTTTTTTAAAAGAATGCGAATTTAGAGTATTTAATTTAATATCACCAACTTTTCTATCTGATAAGCTTGGTTTCCTTCACTATTTTTAACAATTACCTTGTAAATATATACGCCTCGGGCTAGCTTATCGCCAAAATCATCGCGCCCATCCCAGTGAATACCGGCTGTTCTAAAACCTTCGTTTTCTACATTTTGTAAAATGGTTTTTACTACTTTTCCGCTAATGGTATATATCTGTATTTCTACATTCAAATTGCTGCAGGCTTGGTTGTGTTCTATAAAAAAGTTGGTAGAAGTGGTAAAAGGGTTGGGGTAATTAAGCACGTGTGTAAGGGCTACCTGCGCGTTTTGGGCTACCACAAAATCGGTGGTGGCGGTGCTGGCATTATCTAGCACGTCCCAAGCTTTTAGGGTTAAGGTGTGAAAGCCGTTGGATAAGTTTTGCATTTGGTATAATATCTTACCGGTTTGATATTTGTTAAGGTCGGCCTGGTAGTAATCGTTTAAAATAATTTCTTGCTGGGTGTTGGCATCTAAAATAGCGGTAATGTTGTGTCCAATTCCGCTCCCGCTGGTATTGATACCCGAAGAGTCGGCCATTAAAGCATATATAAAAGGGTTTTGGTTGGTGGTGCCTCCCATTACAAAATGATTGTCGTTCATGTATAAGTTGATGGTAGGGCCTTGTGTATCTATTACCGGGTGGTTTGAGGTACCACCTACTATCAAACTGGTATCGTAGCCGGCGGCATCGGTGGTATCGTTTTGAAAGTAATAGCTTATTTTTCCTTTGCCGTAGTTGTACATAATGTCTTTTGGTACAATAAAAGTAAAATTAAAATCACCATTAGTTACGGTTGATTTTCCTCGGTACAAGGTATTTTGTTGTTGATTAAAATTGATGATGTACGCAGCAGGGCTGGGGCTTTGATTTTGCCCGTTGTTTAAGGTAGTAAGTACCGAAGGCTTGTCGTACACGCTCATATACATGGTGCCGTTTAGGTTACTGAGTTTGTTTCCTAAAGAATCGGACACGTAACCATATACGGTATATTTTCCTAGGGCGCTCAAGGTATCGCTGGAGGGAGGCGTATAAAGGTGGCTGTTTATTTTGTAATTAGTGGTGTAGTGTTTGGGGTACGATAGGGTAAGAGCCGGGTCTCCTAATAAAGCAAAATGCAAGTAATTGGGGAAGCCTTGCTTAATGGTGCGGGTAATATCGCCTAAGGTAGGGCGTTTGTTGCCGGGAAGTGTTTTTACTACTGCCGAGTAAAAAGGAACCCCTAAGGTACTTCCATCAAGAATAAAAGCCAGGCGGGTAGTGCTCAGTAAGGCTATGCCGGCTCCATTGGGGTTCAGCAGAACATCTTCTCCGGCCGATTCCAAAGTGGGGTCGTCAAAGCGGCTAAACTCGCAGGTGGCTGTAAAAAACAAGGGCATGTTGGTGATGTTGGTCCAGCTAAAAATTTGGTTTATATCAATAATATCGCTGTGCGAAAGGTTGAGTACCCCGCCGTGCCCCGAATAGCCTACTACCAAAGCGCCTTTTGCCATGCGGTTGTTGATGGCGGCAACAGCGGTAGGAAAGCGCAAGCCGCCCGGCATGGTTTGCCCCGGGTAGGCATCTATATATATTTTATCGATATTATAGCGCGGGTCGTAGGATTGCACAAAGGCCATATTGGTTTCTTGTTGTTGTAAAAAAGCGGTTTCTCCTGATGAGGCTGGAGTAGGGTTGTCTGCAATGGCACATATCCAGTTGCGCCAGTCGGGGGTGTTTTGCGAAGATTGATCGCAGCAGGTAGAAAGGGGCTCTACGCGGTTGTAGTATTGCACAATTTTGTTGGATACCGCATTGGCTTCTTGCAGGTTTTTTACGGTAATACGCCCGATGCCTATATCTACTAATTCGCCCCCGGTGGTGTTTCCGTTTAAATCAATAATTCCTTCGTTGTCATCTAAAAATCCGTAAAAATCATCTCCTGTTTTGGAGTTGGTGTAGCTCCATGAATTATAGGTTTCAAAAGCCGGAACAAAAACGGTATTGGTGGGATTGTAGCGGTCTTTTAACCGATAGGAGCCGGTGCCATACAACAGCAAGTAGCGAGGTGGTACGGCTGAGTTTTTATACAACATACGCATAAATTGCCGTATGGCGGTTATATCTTGCACACCTGATGAAAACTCGTTGTATATTTGGTCGGGGGTAACAATTTTGTAGTTTAAATTTTCGTATTTGGCTTGGGCGTGCAAGTTACCCACCACTTGCGCTGCCTGAGTAAAAATAGGAGGGGCTACAATAACAAATTCTACATTTTGCAAAGCATGCAAATTTTGGTTGGGTACTACTCCTACAAAATTAGGAGTTAGGTATTGCGTTCCGTCAAAAGCAATAAACTGCTGCAAGCTATCGGTGGCGGCGCTAAAGGTGTAGGTGCCGGTGCTGGTAGCGGTGGGTTGCTGCTCGCTAATAGAAAGAGGGGTGGTAACATTCCATACGCGTATGGGGTTGGTGCTTTGTATATTGTATTGAGCCACATGCCCGGCCCCCATGCAACGATAATCTCTAAACGTCATCTGGCTGCCTACCATAGTAAGCGCCCTGCGGGCATTGGCGTATAAGTAGTTAAGCCATCCCGATTGACTGGAAGCATTGTTAAGGGTAACGCTAAGCGGCAACAAGCCGGCCGAGTTGTTGGGGTCGGCCGTGCTGTTTATAAAAAAGGCGCCCCCTGTTTGATTTATAGGTTGGGCTACATCACAATCGTAATCTGCGCAGGTGGCATTAAAAGTAACTTGATAATTGCTGCCGGGGTACCCGATAGAAAAACTGCCTCCGCCCGATGTGCTGCGCCCAATGGCATCTACTTTTAGCCACACGCTGTCTTGCTGCGAATACGGAAACGGAAAGTTAAACGAGTAAGAAGCGGTGTTTTCAAAACTTTCGCCGTATAACTCTCTACCTGAGGTAACGGGGTTGGTTAAGTCTATTTCATGACAAAAAAAGTCATCAAAGGTGTTTACTACATTAGTAACCGGATTGGCCGAGTTTGCCATAGGGTTAATGCGTTTGCCGAAAGAGGAGTTGTCAATCGTTAAAAAATAAAAGGTAGAGTCGGAGTAATAGTTTCTATTGTAAAAATAGCGGGTAACGGCCGTGGAGCCCGGCGTGTAATTCCATTTATGGGGCGATTGCCCGTAAAACAAAATATAATCTCCGTTATCAAAAGAGCCGTCGGCGCCGCCTTGTACAAAAATAGCATTTTCGTTTAGGTCGTCGTAATGAAAAGCGGCGTTGCTTTCCGAAAGCATTTCGCCTCCGTTGCCGTATATTTTTATATAGCGAGGGTCTATAGAGCTTATGTTGGTGTTTCCTACCAATTGCTGCATCATGTTGCGGTCTATCTTATACACTCCGTTGTATTGCACGCCTATTTTGTACCAGGTGCCATTAGCCAATACGGAAGAAGAGGCATACGATTGCACACGATGGGTACTATTTTTAGCAGTAGGAATAGCTATTTGGTTGGTATTTTGCCACTGCAAAGTGTAAGATACCAGCTTTTCTACCTGCCCTTCGGCATTGAGGCGCAGCGGTACTACTTTACAACTGATGTAGGTTTGTTTTTGGGCAATACCGGCCGAAGTTTCTATAATGTCAAAATTTTGAGTAAGATACTGTTTGTTTACCGCCACGGCCTCGTCGGGTGTAAGGCTTTGGGTACTAATAACGGTGAGCACCGGCTTTAGCATTGTGTTTTGTTTGCTGGGCTCTTGCAGCGGCAGGGTAGGCAAGTAGCCTTTGCTTTCTATATAAGATACTCCTCCAAAATTAAGAACGTTTAGGGTTTGCCCCTGTTTTACAAAAGAAAGGGGTTTGGCCCAAGCAATGGTTTTGAGGTTCGGAATGGATAAGGCGGTGTTTTGCACTTTTTTTAACACTTGCGAAAAAGCAGAAAAAGCTCCTGAAAGCCCTAAAATCAACAAAAAAACCGGTTTTATATACTTCATGCTAAAAAAATAAATTCTTTTATAGGCCTATCAACGCACAAACTTAAACATTATTGTTTTTTTATTTTTTTTTGTGTTTCAAAAAAATAATTCTATATTTGTAGATGAAACTTGAACAGGAATTTTAAGTATGAAGAAAAATATACTAGTTGCGTTGTTGCTTTTTAGCACCATGTTTAGCGAAAAAATGTTTGCGCAGGATCCGCAGTTTACGCAGTTCTATGCCAACCCCTTGTATCTCAATCCGGCTTTTGCAGGCTCTGCACGGTGCCCTCGTTTTTGTTTTAATTACCGAAACGAATGGCCGGGTTTAAATAAAACGTACATTACTTATAGTGCGTCGTACGATCAACACATCGATGCCATATCGGGTGGTATTGGCCTGTTGTTTACCGATGATATTGCCGGTAACGGAACGCTCAGCACATTAAACGCCAGTTTTATGTATTCCTACCTATTAAAAGTAACGCGTGAATTTTCGCTGCGCTTTGGCTTGCAGGCAGGGTATCATCAAAAAACATTAGACTGGACTAAACTAACTTTTGGCGATATGATTGACCGCCGCCGCGGCTTTGTATGGAATACCAACGAAAACCCCGGTAGCTTTCCTAACCAAACCTCGCGCAACGTAGATGTTTCGGCCGGTATGTTGGGTTATACCAAACGTTACTTTTTTGGTGTAGCTGTAAACCACATCAACCAACCCGACGAACACTTTATTGGAATACACAGTCCACTGCCTTTTAAACTTACGGTGCATGCCGGAGCTACTATCCCCTTATCAAAAGATGGAGAAACGTATATCAGTCCTAATATATTATATCAATACCAAGGGCAGTTTCAACAACTTAATATAGGTATGTATTTTGTAAAAGGAAAAATTGTGGCCGGCTTGTGGTACCGCAACCAAGATGCTATGATTGTATTGGTAGGCTTTCAAACGCCTTACTTTAAGGTGGGATATAGTTACGACGTAACGGTATCTAAATTAGCCAGCGTATCAGCCGGATCGCATGAAATATCCCTGCAGTTTCAATTGGCTTGCAAACCCAAAAAACGCAAATTCCGTACTATAAGCTGCCCTTCTTTCTAATAAAAAAGCATAAAAACAAAAAAAAATGTAACTTTGGCAACGTTTTTACGTAATAAAGGAATTATACATCACAAATAACATGGCAAAAACAAGCAAAATATTAAAAACTTTAGCGGTTTATACCGTAGGAGGATTGCTGATTTACTCTTGCAGCCAGGAGCGCTCACCTATAACAGGTTGGGCATACAACACCCCCGAAAACGGAGGCTTTGAAAAAGTACCCTATGAAGAGCAAGAAACCGGACCGGGTTTGGTATTGATAGAAGGAGGTACCTTTACTATGGGGCGTACCGAAAACGACGTGCTATACGATTGGAACAATACCCCACGCCGCGTAACCGTGTCTTCTTTTTATATGGACGAAACGGAAGTAACCAACTTTAGCTACTTAGAATACTTGTATTGGACTAACCGCGTGTTTGGCCCCAGCTACCCCGAAGTATTTGTAAAAGCCCTACCCGATACCTTGGTGTGGCGCGAAAAATTAGCCTATAACGAACCTTATGTGGAGTACTACCTACGCCACCCCTCATTCCGCGACTACCCGGTGGTGGGCGTAAACTGGTTGCAAGCCAATGACTTTTGCACTTGGAGAACCGACCGTACCAACGAGTTTATTTTAATTCGCGAAGGTTTGTTGGAACATACACCAACCCCTACCGACCAAGACTATTTTAGCACACAAGCCTACATGGCCGGCAAATGGCAAGGGCAGCTAAAACAAAAATTACCCTCTTTTGACGACCAACAGCCTGAGCGCGATGTGCGTATGGAAGATGGTATCTTTTTACCCAATTACCGCCTTCCAACAGAGGCAGAGTGGGAATACGCAGCTTATGGCTTAATAGGAAATACAATAGGAGAACGTATCACCGACCGCCGCGTTTACCCATGGAACGGACACGGTGTGCGCAACCCCGACGAAAAATACATAGGACAAATGATGGGCAACTTTGTGCGTGGTGCCGGAGATTATATGGGTACAGCAGGTTGGTTAAACGATAACGCCGATGTAACCGCCCCTGTATATTCATATTGGCCTAATGATTACGGCTTATATAATATGGCCGGAAACGTATCGGAGTGGGTAATGGATATCTACCGCCCGCTTACCTCAACCGATGCCGATGAGTTTCGCCCATTCCGTGGTAATGTATTTAAAACACAAGTAAAAGACTCTACCGATAATACGATTGCTACCAATACAGATGCTGCTTACCGCGATTCGGTGGATCACAAACAAAAATTAGTAACCATACCCACAGCACACGGGGTAAGCGGTGGCGAAAACACCGACTCGCAAGACTCTTCTGTGTTGGCCTCTATACCCGGCCAAGTACTATGGCGCGATGTTACCATTGGAAAACCCGAAGACCGCTTAGATGAAAGAAGAAACTACAAAACTTCAGACTACCGTAACTACTTAGATGGCGATGTAAATTCCAGCGTGTTTTACAGCGAAGGCGAAGACGCCTATGGAAACCGATCCAACACCATGATGTATGAGTACGGAAGAACATCGTTAGTAAATAATTGGAGCCGCGTATATAAAGGAGGCAGCTGGCGCGACCGTGCCTACTGGATGAACCCCGGCAGCCGTCGTTTCTTAGATGAAAAACAAGCTACCGCCACCATTGGATTCCGCTGCGCTATGACGCGTGTGGGAAGTCCTACCGGTTTAGGAAAATAAATTCTTTTTGTTAATAAAAAAGCACAAAGCCCTAAGTAATCACACTTAGGGCTTTTTATTTTCGTAGCATGGAAACACTGTATCAAAAATTTATCGAGTGTAAACAAAACGTAAGCACCGATACCCGAAAAATAACACAAGGCTGTATGTTCTTTGCTTTAAAGGGAGATAACTTTGATGGGAACCATTTCGCTCAACAAGCGATAGAACAGGGCGCTTCTTATGCGGTGATAGATGATGCTTCCTTAGCGCCAAACCCCTCTTTTATTTTAGTAGAAGATGGGCTGGCAGCACTACAACAATTGGCAAGATACCATCGCAGAAGGTTAAACACACCCATTATTGGCATCACCGGAAGCAACGGCAAAACAACCACCAAAGAATTGATACATGCCGTATTGGCTAAAAAATACCATACCCAATATACACAAGGAAACTTAAACAACCACATAGGCGTGCCCCTTACTCTTTTGTCTATTACTACGAAACACCAAATGGCTGTGGTAGAAATGGGAGCCAATCACCAAAAAGAAATTGATTTTTTATGCCGCATAGCCGAACCCAATTTCGGTATTATTACCAACATAGGAAAAGCCCACTTAGAAGGATTTGGCGGTATAGAGGGAGTAAAAAAAGGCAAAGGCGAAATGTATCAATACCTACAAGAAACCCATGGGATTGTTTTTTTGCATGGAGATGATGACACCCTTGCCGAACTGGCTCAAAAAAACAAAAAAATAACCTACGGCACCCGCAAACTATACGATATAGTAGGCCTATGCGATACCAATAGTTTGTTCGTAGCCTTTGCATGGCGTACCCGCTATACGGCCTCTGAAATAAAAAAAGCCCCTTTTATACAAACTCATTTGGTAGGTTTGTACAACTATCACAATGCTTTGTGTGCTGCTTGTGTAGGCGCTTATTTTAAAATAGAAAACAATCTCATCGACGAAGCCATAGCGCAATACGAACCCACTAATAATAGGTCGCAATTAAAAAAAACAACGCATAATAGTTTAATTTTGGATTATTACAACGCCAATCCCAGCAGCATGCAAGCCGCTATTGAAAATTTTAGTGCTATGAATGCGCAACACAAAATGCTGATATTAGGCGATATGTTAGAGCTGGGAGAAACCTCGGTGCAAGAGCATCAACAGGTTGTGAGCTTGTTACATCAAAAAAAACTACACGACTATATTTTGGTTGGCCCTATTTTTTCGGAAATAGAAAAAGAAAAAAGTTTTTTAAATGCAAAAGAAGCTGCCTCGTTTTTACAACAACAAGAAATAAAAAATAAAACCATTTTAATAAAAGGATCGCGCGGTATTGCGTTGGAACAAGTGCTGCATACGCTTTAATTAAAATACGCACACAAGTACTATCAAAATATTTTTTTACCTTTGTTACATACGTAAATTAGAATAAAAAATGAAAAAAATAATTTTTATAAGTTTGGTTATTGCGTGCGCTTCGTGCAACCAAAACAACGAAAGCAAAGCTTTAGCTCAGGAGGGCGCTGTAATTGAGTCGCATGCGGTGCACGGAGCCATTACACAGGCTAGTTTTAAGGTGCGGGGTAACTGCGGCACCTGCAAAAAAACAATAGAACAAGCTGCGAAATTTAAAGGAGTTACTTTTTGCGCTTGGGATACCCTCTCTAAACTTTGTATCGTTACCTTCGATTCGCGTGCAACCAATGTAGGCGCTATTCAAAAAGCCATTGCCGATGCCGGCTATGATAATGACGGGTATCTTTCAGGAGAAAAAGCATACAGCCAATTACCCGAATGCTGCCAGTACGAACGTTCCTCTTCTAAATAGTCATTTAGTGCTAAAAAATAAGTATTGTCTTTACAGTACTTATGATGGTTGCGCCACAGCACGCTTCTTACTCTTGTTAGAAAAAAACGGAATATCCTTTTACAACTAAACACTTGTAAATAAATCTCTTGTAGCTACCTTAAAAAATGCGTTGATTTTAGCGTTTTTTGTTGCGTATTTTCAAAAAAAACTGTTCCTTAGCAACCGCTAAAAAGTCCTTTAAAAAAGAGAGCAATCAGTATGGGCAAAAAACTTTTATTACATAACGATCACGTCCCCAATATTCATACCTACGAGGTATATAGGGCGCACGGCGGATACGCATCGGTTGAAAAAGCATTAAAAACAATGACCCCCGACCAAGTTACCGACGAGGTAAAAAAATCGGGTTTGCGCGGCAGAGGAGGCGCTGGTTTCCCTACCGGTTTAAAGTGGAGTTTTTTGGCAAAGCCCGAAGGCGTACCCCGCTACTTGGTATGCAACGCCGACGAATCGGAGCCGGGTACTTTTAAAGACCGTTATTTGATGGAGCGCCACCCGCACGCTTTAGTAGAAGGTATGATTACGTCTTCTTACGCCTTGGGTGCACACACCAGTTATATATACATACGCGGCGAATACTTTTATGTGGCCCGCATTTTAGAACAGGCCATACGCGAAGCTTATGCTGCGGGTATGTTGGGCAAAAATATTTTAGGCACTAATTACTCACTGGATTTATACGTACAAGTAGGCGGCGGTGCTTACATCTGCGGCGAAGAAACCGCCCTTCTAGAATCTTTAGAAGGAAAGCGCGGCAACCCACGCATCAAACCCCCGTTTCCGGCAGTAGCCGGTTTATACGGTTGCCCTACCGTAGTTAACAACGTAGAAACCATTGCAGCGGTAGCCCCTATTGTTAATATGGGTGGCGAAGAATATGCCAAAATTGGAATTGGGAAATCTACCGGAACCAAACTCATTTCGGCTTCAGGTCATATCAACAAGCCGGGCGTATATGAAATAGAATTAGGAGTACCCGTAGAAGAATTTATATACAGCGAAGCCTATTGCGGCGGCATTCGCAATGGAAAAAAAATGAAAGCCGTGGTAGCAGGCGGATCTTCAGTGCCTATCCTGCCTACTGAACTTATTTTGAAAACAGCAAAAGGAGAACCCCGCCTTATGACCTACGAAAGCCTTGCCGATGGCGGATTTCAAACCGGAACCATGTTAGGATCAGGAGGTTTTATTGTGATGGACGAAGATACCAGTGTAGTAAAAAACCTCTTCACCTTTACTCGTTTTTATCATCACGAAAGCTGCGGACAATGTTCGCCTTGCCGTGAAGGAACCGGCTGGATGGAAAAAGTAATGCAAAAATTTATAGATGGTACCGCCAACGAAAGCGATATTGATTTGCTATGGGATATTCAAGGAAAAATAGAAGGAAAAACCATTTGTCCGTTAGGCGATGCAGCCGCTTGGCCGGTAGCAGCTGCTATCAGGCACTTTAAACAAGAATTTATAGATATTGCTAAACAAAAAAAGTTTAACGATGTAAAACACTATTACCGCTTAAATAATTTAACGGAAGCTTAATTTAGGTAATACTAAGCACACACTCACATGAAAGTAACGATTGACGGAAAAGAGATAGAGGTACCCAAAGGTACTACTATATTAGAGGCCGCCCGCATGATTGGCCCCGAAGTAGCCCCTCCTACTATGTGCTACTATTCAAACTTAAAAACCAGTGGCGGCTACTGCCGTACCTGCATTGTAAAAGTAACAAAAGGCTCTGCGCAAAACCCAAACCCCATGCCCAAGCCGGTAGTCTCGTGTCGCACCGAAGTAATGGACGGTATGGAAGTACAAAACTATACCTCTCCTGATTTGTTGGAGGCCCGCAGAGGCGTAGTAGAGTTTTTACTGATAAATCACCCGCTTGATTGCCCTATATGCGACCAAGCCGGTGAGTGTTTTTTGCAAGACCTCAGCTACAATAACGGCACCGAAAAAACACGCTACGAGTTTAAACGCCGCGAGTTTGAAATGATTGATATTGGCGATAAAATAAAACTACACATGACGCGTTGTATCTTATGCTACCGCTGTGTAAAAGTAGCCGAACAATTAACCAACGGAAGGGTGCACGGCGTGATCAATCGTGGCGATGTAGCAGAAATATCTACTTACATCACACAAGCGGTGGATAACGATTTTTCGGGTAATATGATTGATGTATGCCCCGTAGGGGCTCTTACGGATAAAACATTCCGTTTTAAACAACGGGTATGGTTTACCAAACCCATGGATGCCCATCGCAATTGCGACAAATGCTGCGGTAAAGTACGCCTTTGGTACAAAGGAGAAGAAGTGCTGCGCGTTACCGCTCGCAAAAATAAGTGGGACGAATCGGAAGAATTTATCTGCAATGCTTGCCGTTTTGACCATAAAAAAACCGCCGACTGGGTAATAGAAGGACCTACACCTATTTCGCATCACTCGGTAATATCTCAAAACCATTACGAGCATTTAAACGCATTGAAGGTAGATACCTTAAAACGCCAAAAAGCATTAGGCTTTATGAATATCGATAAACGCCCGTAGCAACCTTACTACGCTGTGCTTTTCAATGTGAATTTAATTTAACTGGCAAACTCAAATTGCAGGCGCGATAGGCTTTTGTATAAGCCATCTGTAAGGGCGCTTAACTCGGCGTGCGTACCGCTTTCTTTTACCAAGCCTTGCTCCAGTACAATAATTTTATCGGCATTGCGTATGGTTGCCAAGCGATGTGCTATCACAATGCTGGTGCGGCCTTTCATAAGTTTATCTAGTGCTTCTTGCACCAAGCGTTCGCTTTCGCTGTCTAAGCTGCTGGTGGCCTCGTCTAAAATAAGGATAGAAGGGTTTTTTAAGATAGCACGGGCAATAGCTATCCGCTGTCTTTGTCCACCCGAAAGCTGCACACCGCGCTCGCCTACTTTAGTTTCAAACTTATCCGGAAAACTTTGTATAAAATCCCAAGCATTGGCTTGCTTAGCGGCCTCTGCAATTTCGTTATCCGTAGCATGAGCCTTGCCGTAAGCGATGTTTTCTTTAATGGTTCCGCCAAACAAAAGCACATCTTGCGGCACTACCGCTATATTACTGCGGTAGTCTGTTAAGTCGTAGGAACGAATATCTTTTCCATCAATTAAAATAGTACCGTTTTGTGGTTCATAAAAACGCAGTAGTAAAGAGGCTATAGTTGATTTTCCGGAGCCGCTGGGGCCTACCAAGGCCAACATGTTCCCGCTTTCTATATTAAAGGTTACCTTTTTTAGTACGGTAAAGTCGGCGCGAGAGGGGTATGAAAAACCTACCTCGCAAAACTCTATTTTTCCTTTTAAGCGTTCAGATGGTTGCGGCAATAAGTTTATTTTTTCTGCCTCTCCGTCAATAATATCCATAACACGCTCGGTAGCACCAATGGCACGCTGTATGGCGGCTACCTGTTCGGCAATACCTCCGATAGAAGCGGCTACAAATACCGTGTAAAACAAAAACGACATCATTTTGGCAGCAGGAAGTTCGCCTTGCAAGGTCATTGTAATGCCTATATACACGATAAAAATAATGGCACCTAACAAGCAAAAAATAATAAAAGAAAAAAAGGCACCGCGCGCCAAACCGCCTTTCATAGCTAAGCGCATAATATCTTGCGTGATTTTATTGTAACGGCTTATCTCGAAGTACTCGTTGGTAAAGGTTTTTACATTGCTTATGCCCTGCAGGCCTTCGCCGGTAACAATGTTGCTTTCTGCTATTTTATCTTGCACCTGCTTGGATATGTTACGTATGTAACGAGCAAAAAACAAAGTAAGAATCGCTATAACCGGAATAACCGAAAGCATAACCAAAGCCATTTTCCAACTCATTAGACAAATAATAATAGTGCCGCCTATAATGACAGCCGATTGCCTAAAAAATTCTGCAATGTTGGTCGTAAACGATTCGGATATTTGAGTAATGTCTGATGCTAAACGCGAATTAAGTTCGGCCACTTGTCTTTCCGAAAAAAAACGCATAGGCATTTGTATTAACTTGCTGTATGCAGCTTGCCTGATAGAAACCAACATGTTTTCGGTAAAGCTGGTAAAGGTAATTACTCTAAAAAAAGAAAAGATAGCCTGAAAGGCAAATAAAATCAATAACTCTACCCCTATGTGATAGGCTGTGTTTAGCTTTTCTGTTTGATGTATGTTTTCGCCATTGCTCCCGATTAAGCCCATTAAATCACCAATTAGTTTGGGAAAGGTAAGCGCTGTATAAGCGGTGCCTGCCAGAAAAAGCAAGCCCAAGAAAAATTTCCACTTGTGTTTCCCAACGTAATTAAAAAGCCGAAACGTTTTTTTTATGTTCGTCCAGTTAAGCTTTGCTTTTACAATGCTATCGGAATCATTAGCTTTAATACGACCTCTTACATTTGGCATAGCGCAATGTTTAGTCTTTTTTTGTGTAAGAAAAACACCTTATGCTTTTTTAGAAGCAGCTGCTATTTTTGCTTTTACATTTTCGGTAGTGAGCGAATCGGGGCGCTCAATGGGATGCCCTAATGCGCGATCCCAAACCAAGCTGGCCATTACTCCTAAAGCACGCGATACGCCAAACAAAACAGTATAAAAATCGTATTCGTGTATGCCGTAGTGTGCTAAAAGTGCGCCGGAGTGTGCATCTACATTAGGCCAAGGGTTTTTTATTTTACCTGTTGATTCTAAAATAGGAGGAGCCACTTTGTAGATCATTTGTACGATTTCACAAATGTCGTCATGCTTAATGTGGTTTTTGTAAAAATCTTGCTGTGCAATAAAGCGTGGATCGGTTTTGCGCAGCACGGCGTGCCCATAACCGGGTACTACTTTCCCTTCGGCTAAGGTTTTTTTAATGTAATCTGAAATTTGTGTTTCGGTGGGTAGGCCGCCGCCCAAGTTTTCTTTCAGTTCCATAATCCAATTTAGTACTTCTTGATTGGCTAAGCCGTGCAGAGGGCCTGCTAAGCCCGTCATACCGGAGCAGAAAGATAAATAAGGGTCGCTTAAGGCGCTGCCTACTAAGTGTGTAGCGTGTGCCGATACGTTTCCGCCTTCGTGGTCGGCATGAATAGTCATGTATAAACGGAACAAGCGTTTTACATCAAAATCTTCAAAGCCCATCATGTGTGCTAAGTTAGCAGCCCAATCTAGCTTGTGGTCGGGCTCTATATGTACGTTGTTTTTATATTTACGGCGGTAGATATAAGCTGCAATACGAGGGAGACGCGCAATAAGGTTCATGGCATCTTCGTACACATAATTCCAGTACTCTTTTTTATTGATGCCTTTTGCGTATGCCTTAGTAAAAACCGATTCGGTTTGCAGGGCTAAAATAGCCGAGCAAAACTGAGTCATAGGGTGTGTATCAACGGGCAATGAGTCAATAACATCAAATACGTGCTTGGGCACTACGCTGCGTTTTTGCCATTCGTTGGTGATAAAAGTAACCTCTTCGTTGGTGGGCAGTTCGCCTACTAACATCAAGTGAAAAATACCTTCCGGAAGGGGTTCGGTGCCACCGGGTGCTTTGGGCAATTCTTTACGCAACTCAGGTATTGAATAGCCTCTAAAACGAATGCCTTCTTCGGGGTCTAGTTTAGAGGTTTCGGTAACCATACCCTTCATACCCTTCATACCTTGATATACCTGTGCTACGGTATATTCGCCCAACACTAAATCGCCATGGGCTTTTATAAGTTCTTTAATTTCTGCCGCCAATGGGGTGGCTTTTTCTTGAAATTTTTCTTTTAATTTATCCATCGTAATGCCATTTAAAAGGCGACCAAAGGTAGTGGGTTTTTGTTTACGCTGTATTTTTTATTCTAAATTTATTTTGTGAAGAATTGTGAAAAGCAAAAAACCCACCCTAATTAGGGTGGGTTTTGGAATATGAACGTATTAAGTGCTATTCTATCACTATTTTTTTAACGGTGCGCGTTCCGTTCCCATCGGTAATGTTGGCATAATACACACCACGGGCTAAGCTGCTTAGGTCGCAATTTAGTACGGCGTTGCTTATGTTGTTTTCGCTACGGGTATAAACGGTTTGTCCAAGTGTATTGATGATGATAAGGTTTAGGTTGGTAGCCTCAGGCAAGGTTACGGCAATGCTAAACACACCGCTATTGGGGTTAGGGAATAAGTTGATGTTATTACCCAACTCATTATGCTCAATGCCGGTAGAAGCGCTGCAAGCAATAGGCACAATACCAAAGCTAATAGGGATATTAAACGCAGTTTGTACGTTATACCAGGTAAGAGCGCCGGTGCTTGGTTTTAGTTGCACGCAGCCGGTACCTACCGCTGGTGAGTTGGAGGTATATTCGCTATTAGACCAAATAGCTAAGGTGTCGCCGTTGGTTGGTAACGATACGGTTAAGCCGAACTTAGTAGGCATGGTGATAGGAGTGGGGAACATAACAGGATAGGCTTTCATATAGCCGTTGAAGTTGTACACGTTGTTTCCGGCGTAATCTACTCCGGCTACGTTTGGCGCCGCTACGATAGAAGAAAGGCTTACCGGAGCAGAACCTAACACGGTAGTGCCGGGTATGGTATTACTTCCGGCATCGGTACCGGTGTTGGTCATACTTACCGTTAAATTGCTGGTACCCTTGGTGCCCACATTATTAGCTGATTCGCGGTAGCATATCAGCATGACTCCTTTTACTTGTGTGATATTAACAGGGAAACTAGATGATTTATATACCTCGCCAATCATTTTATTGGTGTATGTGGTAGAAGTAGTGGTGGTAATAACTCCACTACCCGATAAATACCCGTGATTTACGGTATAATACGTTAAAGTATCGGCAGGATTTATGTTAGAAAGGGTATCGCAGCCGGCTGATGAGGTACAAGAGCCTACTGTTACTACGTGCGAAATAGAGCTGTTGCCGGCGCTGTTAGTAACGGTTAAAGATACCGTATAGGTGCCGGCGCTAGGAAATTTAATGCTGGGGTTTTGAGTAGAAGCGGTGGTAATGGTTGAGGTTGCCGGCGCGGTGCTCCATGCCCAAGAGGCAGGCCCTCCTTGCGAATGGTCTGTAAAGGCAGTTGCTTGATTGGCGCAGATAGTAGAGGGGTAGCTGAAAGCAGCGGTAGGTGTAGAGGCTGTTACGCCCGAACATACGTTGGCAGCATTGGCCGCAGGGCCGCTTCGGTATGGAGAAGAGGCTAAGGAAGCCAGCATGCGGTTTTTTTGGTCGGTGGTAAACATCCACAAAGCATCGTCGTTACTATAATCCATAAAATCCATAAACATCTCGCCGTTGGTTGAGTTGCTGGGAGAGTTGCCGGTACAAGTACCTACATTATAAGGGTAGCTTGTTGTAGATATGTCCACGTAATTAGCTTGAGCCGCAGGAGGGGTATCGTTGCAATAGTCGTCAAGGCAATTGCCATCACCCCATATATGGCGCAAGCCAAAATAGTGTCCTGACTCGTGAGTTAGGGTTCTTCCATACTGATATGGAGCAGCCACGTTTCCTGTATTACCCAAAGAAGTATAAGATACCCACACCCCATCGGTACTGGTTACGTTGCTTACGTTTTCTCCAAAATCACCATTGCTGGTACCCCCATCTTGGCTGCTTATTACAGCGCCTGTGCCACTGGTAGCGGCAGGTGGAAAGGTTGCGTAACCTAGCAAACCTGAAGAGCCGCCATCGCTTACCCATACATTAAAGTATTTGGTAGGATCCCAAATAGTGGCTGGTTTTATGGTACCGTCCATCAAACCTTGTACGTTTGATGAAGCAGATGGTTTGGTGGTATTGCCTCCTACCGTATATGGCTGGCGGTCTATGCCGGGTTCAGCCAAGGTAGCCCCACTGGGGTCTTTGCCGGCCAAGCAAAAATAGATACCGCAGTTAGCAATAGCAATGCTTCCATTAGAAGCCAAGCTGGCTGCTTCTACTGCATTAGTGCCGCCTGCATGAGCAAACTGATAAAAGGCCGGTTGCCCGCCTGATGTCATGCCGGCATACAGGGTATAGTTATATCCTACACCTTGGTAATCTTGGTTTAATACCGTAATTTGCGAGTTTACCTGAGCTTGAGAAAGGTTATGACCTACTCCTACGGCTTCCCCTTCGTTTATGATGTGAAAGATAATAGGTATGGTATAGCTGGTAGCCGTGGTTCTGCTCATAAGCATATCGGCTTTGTGCTGTGCCACCATTTTATTAAAGGCTTCGTTCCATTCTTTTGACGGTACGGGGGTACCGCAAGTGCGTTTTTGAGAGGTTCTTTTAATGGCAGGCGCCGGGTTTGCCGGTTTTACTTTGTTTAGTGTTGCCTTGGTAGGGGTTGCCAAACCAAGATTGCTTTGAGCCACGGCACTTGTACCTAATAAGGCAAGAACGGCGGCGGCGAGTACTGTTTTTTTCATTTGTATTTATTTGTTTTTGTTTCGTTATACATTCCATAATCTTACGATTCTTCCTTGCTTTACAGTGTAAGAACGGTGATTATTTTATGTTTACATATATTAGTTGGGGCAATTTTAGAGTATTTTTTTTTCAGAACCAATTTTTTTTAATAAAATGAGGCGAATAGCTTTGATTTTTAACTAAAAATTCAGGTTTTTTGAAATTTTATTGAAAGGAACGATTTTTGATAGAGCTTGTTTCGCTTCTCATTCTCCTTCTTTTTCGTGAACGATAAAATTGTACTACTTTTGATTTTTTAAAAACATTTCTTTTTACATCATATTATGGAAAGCATTAGGCAAAATAAAGTAGGCAAACTGATTCAGAAAGAGCTGGCCGAAATTTTTAGGAGCGAAGCACGCAACTTGTTTGGCGGCGCTTTTATTACGGTTACGGTAGTACGCTTAGCGCCTGATATGAGTTTTGCTCGAGTATATCTAAGCATCATGAACAAAGAAAGAGAGGGTATTTTGCAAAAAATAACCCTGCAAACAAAAGAAATTAGGAAGCGGCTAGGCTTGCAAGTAGGTAAGCAACTACGTATTGTTCCTGATTTGGCTTTTTTTATAGACGATTCGTTGGATTATGCCATGCGCATTAACGAATTGCTAAAATAACGTTGGCTTTTTGTTTTGAACGTTGCTTTATACATAGCTAAGAGGTACTTTGTAGCTAAAAAATCTACGCAAGCCATCACCATTATTAGTTGGATTTCGGTACTATCCATTGCCGTGGGCACTGCTGCTTTAGTTATTATCCTTTCG
This sequence comes from Bacteroidota bacterium, assembly GCA_018267475.1. Taxonomy (GTDB): domain Bacteria; phylum Bacteroidota; class Bacteroidia; order B-17B0; family Aurantibacillaceae; genus PALSA-968. The sequence goes on from JAFDYI010000029.1 coordinate 52,474, forward strand.
GGTATGAATGGACTTACCTCTTTGGTAAAAACACTATACAACTCTTTTAACCCGGATATAAAAATAACAGCCACTACCGGGAAGATTTTTTTAGCCGATGAAAAATTATTGTCGCAACTACAGCATATAAACGGCGTAACTTTTGTGTGCAAAACGGTAGAAGACAATATGCTGTTAAAATACCGCGACCAATTACAAATTACAAAAGTAAAAGGAGTAGATACCCACTTTAAAGCCGCTACCCATTTTGATACGCTTATTACAAACGGAAGCTATTTTTTAGAAAAAAACAATCAATTGCTTATGGGGCGTGGCGTGGCGTACAGACTGGGCGTGGCGTTGGAAGATATGTTTACACCCATTAGCGTATATTGCCCCAAGCGAGGCGCAAACTCAAGCATAAACCCCGAAGATGCTTTTAATGAAGAGAAATGCTATCCCAGCGGTTTTTTTTCTATCAACGATGATTTTGATTTTTCGTATGTGCTTACCAGTTATCAAACAGCCCTCAGCTTATTAGAATACCCCGATGGCAGCGTTTCGGCCTTAGAGGTTTCTTTGAAACCCGGAACAGATGCGGCTTTTGTAATGCAAAAAATAAAAGAAAACACGCAAAACAAGTTTGTCATAAAAAATAAATACCAGCAAAACGATGTGCTATTTAAAACTTTACAAACCGAAAAATTATGGACGTTCATCATCTTAGCTTTTGTATTGCTTATTGCTACTTTTAATATCATAGGAGCCCTTACCATGCTTATTTTAGAAAAGAAAAACGATATACAAACCTTGTCGGCTTTAGGGGCCGATACGATGCTGATACGGAAGATATTTATGGCCGAGGGCCTGATGATTATTTTTATAGGAGCCGCCATCGGCCTTTTTTTAGGGTACCTATTATGCTTATTGCAGCAACAATATGGCTTTGTTACTTTTGAAGAAGGTTTTGCCGTAAGCTCTTATCCTATAAAAATGTATGCAAGCGATTTTGCCTTAATTATAACGACCGTATTGCTTATTGGGTTTATAGCCGCTTTTTATCCTATAAAAGTATTTACTAAAAAAAAGGAAGCATTAAACAAAGTTTAAACCAACTCTTCCACATCGGTTGTTTTAGCAACAGCCGAGGGCGCTATGTTGTGTTGGTTTGGTCCCTTTTTAGCTACGTATTGATTGATAAGATACATTAAAACAACCGTAACCAAAACCGAACCCACCACTACGTATCCCACTACAGGGTACCGTTCTAAAAAACCATCGGGGCGTTGCAGTACAATAAGTCCGGCTACATAAGCTGCCACTCCTCCCGATATTTGTTGAACCGATGAGGTAATGCTCATAAAAGCGCCTCTATCTTGCTGATCGGGCACGGCCGACATGAGTGCTTGAGCCGAAATCATACGAGAAGAAATGCCAATAAATAAAATCACATTTAACAAGATAACCAACCAAAGCGGCGTGATAGAAAGTTGAGTGTAAATAAGTATCATAGCAGAAGCCAGCACCGAGCCTATTACAAACATTTTGTATTTCCCAAAAGTATCACTCAGCTTTCCGGTAATGGGGCCAAATATCATCGAAAAAATACCGGTAATTAAATACAACATAGGCAGCTGTTCTAAACTGATGCCCAAATTGTGTGTACTAAAAGCACTGGCAAAAGGCATCAACATAAAGCCTCCGGTAGCTAAAAAAACCGTAGCCAAAAATCCTTTTATATACACCGGCTTGGATATGGTTTGGGTTAAATGCCGAAAAGCACTTGTATCGCTTTTTATTTTTAAATGTTCGTTTACGGGTTTCATATACAGTACAATAAAAACACCCACTACCAAGCTAACACCTACTATAAGCATAAAAGGCGAATGCCAGCCATAATGATTGGCTAAATAAAGGCCGATAGGAATACCCAAAATTTGACTGGCAGCAAAAGCCATTTGCACAAAACCCATAACCCGTCCACGCATGCTTAACGAAAACAAATCGGTAACAATGGCCATGGTAATAGAGCCAATAACGCCACCAAAAATACCGGTAACAATGCGTGCCACAAGCAGTAAATGATAATTAGGAGCCAAACCGCAAAACAACGTGCCTATTAAAAAACCGGTATAAAAAAACAGCAACAATTTTTTTCTGTCAAACTTATCGGCGAAACCCGCCGCCAATATCCCCGATAGGCCGGCACTAAAAGCATACGCCGAAACAACTAAGCCAAACTGCTGGGTATTTATATGTAAGGTATCCAACAAAATAACTCCTAAGGGAGAGAGTACCATAAAATCTAAAATAATGGTAAACTGCAAAAAAGCCAATAGGGCAATAATAAAAACTTGGTAGCGGCTAAACGTTTCTTTTGGTACATTTGATTTCATGAGCACGAAAGTAGGCTACGTATCTTACATAGCCAAATACAGTTAGGTAAGCGGCCCCTTAACAGCAGGTGAAATGCCTTTATTAGAGGGTAAACCTTTATGGTAAAAAAATAAGCTGGTACGGCAGGTGTGTTTACCTAGGAAATAAAAAACTATTTTTTATACTGACATAAGGGCTGATTTATTCAGTTTTTTATGTCATAAAAGAGTACAAAAAAAGTAAAAATAGCTTTGCTTCAATTGGCATATTGTTTGATATATTTAAAAGTAGTTAAAAAAAAGTATCTTTGTACTCACTAAAAAACAAAATAAAAAATGGAAAATTTCAGAAAAACCGATGTAAATGATTTTATTGATGCAACCAATCAAACAAAGTCCAGAACGCTTATAAACGCTGCTTTTGGTTGGATGTTTGCTGCCTTGGGCATCTCGGCCGTATTTGCTGTATTGTTCGGCTTTAACGAATCGCTGCTGGCTAATTTATACAGCGTAAACCCCGAAACCAACCGCGCTAGTCTTTCTGTGTTGGGCTGGGTAGTTATGTTGGCGCCTATTGGCTTTGTATTGGCTATGGGTTTGGGCTGGCAAAAATTTTCAATGCCGGTATTGCTCACCTTGTTTGTAGCCTATAGTGCGGTAAACGGCATTAGCTTAAGCTTTATTTTCTTGGCATACAGCTTAGGCACTATTTACAAAGTGTTTATATCTACCTCTTTGTTGTTTGGTTTTATGGCTTTTTTAGGTGCCACCACCAAAACCGACTTAACTAAAATGGGTTCGTTTTTAATGATGGCTTTGTTGGGCATGATTATAGCTTCGCTGATAAATATGTTTACCAAAAGCCCCGCTATGGATTATATCATCAGCATTATCGGTGTTATTGTATTTACCGGATTAACCGCTTATGATGTGCAAAAAATAAAAAATTTAGAACATGAATTTGAAGGCGAATCAAGAGCCAAAATGGGTTTGATGGGCGCCCTTACTTTATATTTAGATTTCATCAACTTATTTTTGTTTTTATTACGCTTGTTTGGAGCCGGAAAAAGAGATTAAAAACGCCTCCTTTTTACACAAAGCTCTTTAACCGAAATGTTAAAGGGCTTTTTTGTTGCAGAAGTTTGTCTATCTTTGTTGTTCCTTTGCATTTTAAAGAAAAAATACAGATTTTTATTTTTGGCTTATCGGTTGGTTTATTGGCCGGCTGTTTGTTTTTTATTTTTAAGTTAGATTCTTTTGTGCGCAGGTTGGACATTAATTTATTAAGTCAAAAAACAAAAATAACAGAGCAAGTAATAGAACATGCTGCCGAAAAAGAATCACTGCAAACACCAGAAAAAAAAATACCTAAGGCAGCCCCCGATAAAAAAGAAATTAAAAGCAATTCTGTTTTTTCTTTTAATAATATAAACGACAGCGCCTATACTGGAAGCGAAAAATACGAAGTACTAAAAGAAGAACTGATAAGCGTAAAAAATTTATATGTAAAAACACTGGTTCCCAACCCTAAAACAAGCGAAGCCGATTCCTTAGCAGCCTCTTTAGCCGAAGTAAAAACACCCGAAGCAGACGATTTTTTTATGATAGAATTTTGGAAAACGCCACTTAACTCAAAAGGCTATAAAATGACGCGCAGCCGCTTACTGATATATGGCTATTTAGAAAAACCCGACTTAGCTTTAGTAAAAAAAGACGACCTGTATTACCTGCGCAACAACAATATGGTGTATAAACTCAGCTACTCTGCCGAGTTTAAACCCCTTGAACGCAGCACCGATAGCGGGGCCGACCATTTTTTCTCTAAAAATTAAATTCGTTTTACATTTTATTAAGAGTAGAGGCAAGGCCTTTCTCTAACGATTCTTGTATGTTTTTGTATAGAGCAGGCTGCGCCCCTACATACACAATATACAGGTGCAATTGCTTGTTTTTTTGTTCCAACTGTTGGTACCACGCAGGCTTATACAAGCGGTATGCCTCACGCATCTGCCTTTTCAATTTGTTTCTATCTACTGCTTTTTTGCACCGTTTTTTAGGAACCGAAAACACTACACGACAAGGAGGTTCGTTTGGGTTTTGTACCCATGTGTAAATAAATTTTAAACAAGAATAATGGGTTTGTTTTCCGTGTTTATATAAAAATTCAAGTGCTGAGTGCCCCCACAAGCGCTCTTCTTTTTTTAGCGTAAAACGCATGCTCTTAGCGTTTGTTAGCCTCTTTTATATAACCGTCTAAAGCAATGGCCATGTTAAGGTTTTGTGGATTGGGCGCTGCAATATCAATTCGCAAATTATGTTCGCGCGCTCTCTTCGCTACCGAAGCGCCAAAAACAGCAATACGGGTATTGCCTTGTTTAAAATTAGGAAAATTTTTAAGTAAGGAATCTATACCGGCAGGGGTAAAAAACACCAACACATCATAAGGTAAAACGCCTTTATAATCGCTTAAATCAGCGCTTACGGTTCGGTATATAATAGCTTTTTTATATTGCAGTTTTAGCAAGTCAAGCACATCAATTATTTTTTCTCCGCGATGCACATCGGCTACCGGAAGCAAAAAGTGTTCGTTTTTATTTTTACGCAACGACTCGGCTAAATCGGTTATCGTTCCGTTTCCAAAAAAAATCTTACGCTTGCGATACTGAATGTATCGTTGCAAGTAGTACGCTATAGAATCGTTTAGACAAAAGTATTTAATCATCTCCGGCACTTTGTAGCGCATCTCTTTGCATACCCTAAAATAATGATCTACTGCGTTGCGGCTGGTTAAAATTACAGCACGATGGTCGGTTAAGTTTATTCGTTGTTCTCTAAATTCGCGCGAGGTAACGCCTTCTACTTTTATAAAATGCCTAAAATCTACTTTTATATTGTGTTTGCGCGATAACTCTACGTATGGGTTTTTATCATCAACGGGCTTGGGTTGCGAAATTAAAAGTGTTTTCACTTTTTGTTTCACTACTTGCGCATCGGGAAAAGCAGTTTGCGGTGGGCTTGGAGGAATAATAATGGCGGGTTCTTTTTTTACACGAATAACGGTAGAGCCGGCCGGTATATCCGCCTTTTTTATTTTAGTACTTTTTTTTATGTATTTTTTTGTCGCGGTTTTTTTTGTTGCCGCTTTTTTTACGGGTGCTTTTTTAGTGGTTGTTTTTTTTACAACCGGCTTTGCCTTTTTTACAACCTTTTTGGCTGCTTTTTTAGTGCTGTTTTTTTTAGATGGTCTGGGTGCAACTTTCTTCCCCTTTTTAAGAATGCCTTTTTTTGCTTTATGTGCTTTCTTCTTTGTTGCCATACAAATTACGTTTTAGTTATGTGTCAATACTTTAATAAAAATAGCCAAGGGTATAATTTCAAAAGCGCAAAGGTACAAAATTAAATGGAATATAGAAAATTGATACCGCAGGTAGCCATGCCCCACTATTTTTGCCATGCGCAGCACGTATAAAAAAGAAAAAAACACGAATGCGCTATAAAAAAGATATTCGCTTGGAATGCGAGTGTAGTGCAAGAGCAAACAAACCACAAGTAAAAAAAAAGCACCGGCGTACGTATTAAAAGCAAATTGAAAAATACCATCTTCTGAGGCTGTTTTTTCTTTTAATAACAACCCCAACACACGGGTAAAAAAGGTGCGCAGTAAAATAAGAATACCTATGCTGCTGATACAAAGAGGCATGAGCAAGTTGCTTGGTATTTTTTTAAACCAACCTTGATGCACGGCAACTTGACTAAAAAAAATACCGCCACAAATCATATAAATTAAAAACAGAGTGATAGAAAACGACCTAAAGAGCGTATGCCCATCGCGCTTGGCTTGCTGCAAAGTGCCGTAGCTTAGTACTACACTCCACAACTGAATGTTTTTTTTAGGATACAGCAAGTAAATCCGTACAGCTAAAGTACAGCAAACAAAAAGAAGTATAAAAACAGGAAGGTTGTATTGCACGGTGCGCATTACGGCTCCCGCTTCAAAAAAACGAGAATTTAGTTCGTTTTCTCTGAAAATACTGGGGTTTATTGTCTGCAATAAAAACATGAGGGGTAAAGCCGTGTATGGGTTATTTCATTAGGGGTGTGTTCAAGCTATAAAGGCAACTTGTTTGTTGTTAATCGACTACAAATATACTGGATTTGAACTTAAAAAAACCAATCCTGTCTTAAACGTTTTATTAGGATATAGGTATTGTTGATACTACTTGCTTTTTTTTAAGCCTGTGCAGCGAACCTTATGCGCAGTAGGCTGGCAAGGAGATTTTCTCTTTCATACTTTTTTCTGCCGCAAAAAAGTATGCAAAAAGCCACCACGAAAAACAACGATTATCCTTTTACAAAGGACGCTGAGCGGAGCCGAAGCGCCCAATTTTTTTTCTTTATACTTTCTTTAAAA
>JAFDYI010000029.1:59283-71353 GCA_018267475.1 Bacteroidota bacterium
TGCTCGCATGCGGCTATCGCTGCTGAAAACCTCCTCTCACAAATCAAAATTTTCCATCTATACCTACCACACCGTTATTGCTTTTTTTGCACTAAAAAACGCCTTTAAAAAATAACCCGGCGAAAATAATTTTTCAAAATATTTTCTAAAAAAAGTTGCTTTTACCAAAATATTGTAGTATATTCGCACTTATGAGTGTCTGCTATTTTATTGAAGATCGGAAAAACAAAAGAGCTTACCCTCTACTTGATAGAGCTAAACAAAAAAGTAGAAACTCTGAAAAAAGAAAACATTGAATTGAAAAAACAAATTAAAAAATAAATTGTTTTAAATTAATAAAGTGGTAAAACGAAAACACATAGTAATAGTATTTATTGTAGGATTTTTATTGCTTTTAAGTTGTGGGAAAAAGAAAAGCACGACTTGCGAAGGTTCGCCTAATGGTTGCTTGGGCACACGAACAGAAAATTTAACGATATCTACTTATATAATAATAAAAGATACTACATATAAATTTGTAAGTTCTGCTAATGATACTATAAAACTTACAAGCAGAACAACATATACTTATTATGAAAATATTACGGGCAATTGCTCTTGTGCTGATTCGGTTACTAATGTAAAATGTCAAAATCTAATTAGCCAGTATATTTTCGAAAATAAAAATTTAGCCATGCAATATCATGTTTCTACTAATCTTTATTTAGATAAAGTTTTTGGAATATATATGGCAGATACAAACAATGTACTACATCAGGCATATGGTGATACTGCAGGAGGTGGGTTGACATTTATAGTGGATAATTTTGCAACAAAGAAAAATGACTTGGATTCTATTTTAGTTAATGGAAAAACGTATTATAATATTTTAACCTATATAGGTTCATCTTCTTTTATAATAACAAATATTTATTATGTTAAAGGGATAGGAGTAATTAGGTTTAGTTATAGTGGACTAACGTACAATATTCTTTAAAAAAAACTAGCATTTTCCGCAACTTGTTGTTTAATTTAAAAGGAAACAGCCAGAGAACTGGTTACGAAAAAGGTATTAAAGCTGGGTTTGTTGTTGAGTATAAAAAGTGGGTCTGTACTGGAGAAAGCCCGCCCCTCTATGCGCCACATTATATGGTGGTTAATAATATAATCATAGTTGAGCGAGTAACCCCACGTCTTAAATCCGTTTAACCCCGCCGTTTTTACGATAACATTGTGCGCATCGTTGTAGTATTCGCCTCGTAAGGTTAAAGCGTGTTTTTCGGTTATATTAAATTTAGCTATAAGCACCGGGGCGTACCATGTGTTATAGCTGCTGCTTGCTGTATTTTTTTGCTCAGCACCTACGTCAAAACCCAGCGTAAGCCCCCAATGTTTGGTAAGTTGAAAAATGCCATACAGGTTGTGAAAATAGCGCATTTGCATAGCCGAATCGGGTTTGGTGTTTCCTATGAAAGAGCTGCTGTTAATCGTACATTTTTCGCTGGGTGTATAAGTAAGTTGATGACCAAAGGCGGGGCTGTTGTTTCCGTTTATGCGCTGTATATGCTGCCAGCCATTTAGTAACAAAGCGCTGGCAAACCACTTGCCGTTTGCCGAGGTATAAGAAATTTTTACTCCACTTTCGTAGTAAGGCGAGTTGTCGGCTAAGATGCTTCGGGTTAGCGTCCAATTATCTTTACCTACAGCATCTTCAAAACCAATGTGCGAGGCAAAGATACCGGCATCAACCCACAGATTGTGTTTTTTAGAAATTTTCACTCCTACGTTGGCTTCGTATATATTTTTTAGTACACCGGGCTCTGATGCGTAATTGGCATTTACGTAAGTGCCGGCAGCCAAAGCCAGGTTAGCGCGTATTTTTTTTGTTTGATAGGCGGCTTTTACAAAACCCAAATTCAAATTTATTTCGTTGTGTCTGTTGTATGAGTACATAAAAGCAGGCATGGTATGGTTACTGGGTTTAGAAAAGTTATAGAGATAGTAAGTTTCTATGTACGCACTCAGTTTTAAGGGCGATTGAGTGCTGTCTTCTTGCGAAAATACGGTACGTACCAGCAGTATGGAAAAACTAAAAAGTATGTATTTGTATTTCACTTTTTTCTTTTTTAAAAATAAAAAGGTTGAAACTTAGTTCCGTGTGAGCTAAATTCTACAGCAGGGAAAGGCAGTTTAAAGCCGTTGAGTACACAAAATAAACCACGCAAAAATTTAGATTTGGTTTTAATTTTTGTAAAATCAAGATCCAAGGAAACATAAAATTTTCGGTATCGGGTAAAATAGTACCTGTCGCCGTTGGCGGTAATAAGTTCGCTGGTTTGTCCATCGCCGGCGTAAGAGCCTACGCTTTTGTCAATGTTTATTACATCATTGGGTTTTCCGCATATCATATTGGTGGCGCCATAGCCAAACGATACGTTGATCCACTTGGGGAATTTGGTCGTTTTTTTTAAGAAGGAAGCGATATTGATAGACATCCAGTAGGTTTGGCCGTTGTAATCTTTTAAAATTTGTTCCGCAAAGTTACTCCCCAGTTCATTGGGTCTGAGTTTTGGAAAGGAAGTAGGGTGGTACGACATTTTGAGTTGGAAACGCTGCTCGTGCCAAAAATGTTGTTGCAAACTAAAAAGCGCACCTCCGCCTACATTGGCTAATTCATCGCCCCAGGAGAATCCCCATTTTTGTGAGAAACCGTCCATAATTTCTATAGAGCTCATATATAAAATTCCGAATGTTTCGCCTATAATCAGGCTTTGAGTGCGGGTAAAGCCTGCCCATTTCATAGATTCTTGCACCAAGCTGCCCATATCCACTTGAAAGGGTGAGGTAGAAAAGCCCGCCCACTTCATGGCCTGCATAATTACGCGGCCGCTGTTGTAGGTAGTCCAGGCGTGCCCCATCTTATCCATCTGGCACCATTGGGCATTATCATTAAAAAAGTGAAAAGCCGACCTGGGATAGTGTTGGTACCACAGCACATTTAAGAGGGTGAGCGAGCCCACCGTATAAGCTCCTATGGAACTTGCTAAAAGAACCTTGCGCCAGCGGTTGCTGAGCTTGGGTTGCTTCATCGTATCTTGAAACATAAAGTTTTTTTGAGCTAATGTCAGCGTGTCTTTTTTTAATGTATCTGTTGCCAAAGCTAAGGTATCTGCTTTGGGGGCACGAATGGTGTCTTGCCCTTTGCTTACAGAAACAAAAAGCAAGAAGTACAGACAGCTTGCTAAAGCGCTATATTTTAAAAAGACTTGTTTCAAGGCAAGCCAAAAGTACAAAAGAATACGGTATAGCTGCGTAGAACTTTAGACGTACGAATGCGGCACCATAATTTTTTAATGCGACTGCCTATTGGTATGAAATACAGCCCATTAGACAAAGCGCTCGTGTCTGTTTTTTTTGGAATAGTGTTGGAATCAATATCTCAACAAAAAAACTAGTGCTTAGCTGCGTAATTTTTGTAAAACAGCGGTATGGTTTCTATGCCTTTTAAGTAATTGAACACGCCGTAGTGTTCGTTAGGAGAGTGCAAGGCATCGCTATCTAAACCAAAGCCGAATAAAATAGAGTCTAAACCCAGTTCTTTTTTAAACAAGGCTACAATGGGTATGCTTCCGCCGCCTCGGGTAGGAATGGGGTTTTTGCCATAGGTAGTTTGCATAGCTTGGGCTGCTGCTTGGTATGCAGTAGAGGTGGTGGCTACTACTACGGGCTCTCCGCCATGATGCGGTGTTACTTTTACCTGCACGCTTTTAGGAGCTATGTTTTTGAAGTGAGCCGTAAATAAATCGCTTATTTTATGTGAGTTTTGGTTGGGCACCAAACGCATGGATATTTTAGCAAAAGCTTTTGAGGGAAGTACCGTTTTAGCACCATCGCCGGTGTAGCCTCCCCATATACCATTCACATCTAAGGTAGGGCGAATGCCGGTGCGCTCCAGCGTGGTGTAGCTTGTTTCTCCTTGTACATCACCTATATTCAAATCTTTTTTATAGGCTTCCATGTCAAAAGGGGCTTTGTTTAAATCGGCGCGTTCAGCTTGATTTAGGGCAAGCACTTCGTCGTAAAACCCCGGAATGGTAATGTGGTTGTTTTCGTCGTGCATAGAGGCAATCATCTTACACAACACGTTGATAGGGTTGGCTACGGCTCCTCCGTACACGCCGCTGTGCAAGTCGCGGTTGGGGCCTGTAACTTCTACCTCCATATAAGCCAAGCCACGCAAACCCACATCAATAGAAGGGGTATTGTTGGCAATGATAGAGGTATCGGATATTAAAATAATATCGGCTTTTAGGCGTTGTTTGTTTTCTACTACCCAAGCTCCTAAGTTGGCCGAGCCTACCTCTTCTTCGCCCTCTATCATAAATTTTACATTGCAAGGCAAGGTGTTGGTTTTCATCATCAACTCAAATGCTTTGATGTGCATATAGGCTTGACCCTTATCATCGCAGCTGCCGCGGGCAAAGATAGCGCCGTCGGGGTGCAGTGCTGTTTTTTTAATAACCGGCTCAAAGGGGGGCGAGTCCCATAGATTTAGCGGGTCGGCAGGTTGCACATCATAATGTCCATACACTAAAACGGTGGGTAGCTTGGCATCTATTATTTTTTCGGCATATACCACCGGATAGCCTTTTGTGGGGCACACTTCGGCCTTATCGGCGCCGGCTGCTATCAGTTTTTCTTTTACGGCTTCGGCCATACGCTGCATATCGGGGGCATGCTCGGGTTTAGCGCTTATAGAGGGAATGCGCAATAAGGCTATTAATTCGTCTAAAAAACGTTGTTTGTTGGCTTCTATGTATTCTTTAATTTGTTGGTGTTCCATGTTTTTTTATTTTAATTTTTTTGCAGTTGTATTTTTTTTAGCGGTCTCTTTCTTTTTTTTCAAGTTGTAATTATAGCGCATGCTATCCCAATATTCCTTGGTATAATCACAAAAAATTTCTTCGTTTTTTTTAATGTCTCGGGTGGCTACAATAAAACATTTTTCGTCGTGTATCTCATACTGCGAATTGTTTTTTAGACCTTTTACCCGTGTAAAACCATTAGCATCATTAGCGTAGCGTGCTTTGTATTGCGGTGTGTGAAACGCATCTACACAGCGGTTTTTGTTAAAATAAAACAGGTACCCGTCTTCATCTTTATCTACGCGGGCTCTGTAATCTTTCCAGCCAATTATCTCGCCTTTGTATTCAATAATTTTACTGCCTTTTTTTAATTCTTTGTTGGTGTACAACCCTTTTCCTGAATTGGGTATCTGCGATTTTTTTACTAGTAATGCCATAGGTGTGCAAATGTACTTATTTTATGACACACGCACCTCAATCTGTATTTTTTAATATCGTTAGCACGATTAAATCTATTATATTTGCCACACAAAAAAAACATTATGGCATCAGATAACTTTCAATTTCACGATTATTATTTAGTAGATGAACTATTAAGCGATGAGCACAAACTGATACGCGAAACAGCCCGCGCCTGGGTAAAAAAAGAAGTAAGCCCTATTATTGAAGATGCCTGTCAAAAAACAACCTTTCATAAACCCTGGATAAAAGGCTTAGCCGAGATAGGTGCCTTTGGTCCATACATACCTACTGAATATGGAGGGCCTGGCTTAGACCAAATATCCTACGGCATTTTAATGCAAGAAATTGAACGAGGCGATAGCGGTTTGCGCTCTACGGCTTCCGTACAAAGCTCTTTGGTGATGTATCCTATTTTTACTTATGGAACAGAGGAGCAAAAACGCAAATACTTACCGAAGCTGGCTTCCGGCGACATGATGGGTTGCTTTGGATTAACCGAGCCCGACCACGGCTCTAATCCCAACGGCATGATTACCCATTTTAAAGATGCCGGCGATGGGAAGCATGTAGTGCTTAATGGGGCTAAAATGTGGATTAGTAACGCACCCTTTGCCGATATTGCCGTAGTATGGGCTAAAGATGAAAAAGGAGATATACGAGGCCTTGTAGTAGAACGCGGCATGAAAGGCTTTACCACCCCCGAAACGCATGGAAAATGGAGCCTGCGCGCCAGTGCCACCGGCGAATTGGTTTTTGATAATGTATTAGTACCAAAAGAAAATATCTTCCCCACTATAAAAGGTTTAAAAGGCCCTTTGGGTTGCCTCAACTCAGCCCGCTATGGCATTGCCTGGGGCGTAATAGGTGCCGCCCTGGATTGCTACGACAGCGCCTTGCGTTACAGTAAAGAGCGTATTCAGTTTGGTAAACCCATAGGGGGCTTTCAGCTTACACAAAAAAAATTAGCCGAAATGATTACTGAAATAACCAAGGCACAGCTTATGATGTGGCGTTTGGGTGTGCTAAAAAACGAACATCGTGCCACACCGCAGCAAATATCTATGGCTAAGCGCAACAATGTTAATATGGCTCTGCAAATTGCTCGTGAGGCGCGTCAAATACACGGTGGTATGGGCATTACGGGCGAGTACCCGATTATGCGACACATGATGAACCTAGAAAGCGTTATTACCTACGAAGGTACACACGATATTCATCTTTTAATTACAGGGCAAGATGTTACCGGCTTTAATGCCTTTGTATAAAAATTTTTTTTGGTTAGAAAAGCAGGTAAAAAATAAATGCAACACTACCAAAAATACCACCCCACTCTTGTAAAAAAACTGCAAGCGGCAAAAGTTTCTGATAAAAAAACAGGGTTTAAAGATTTAAAAAAATACATCGGTACGCAGTACGATTTTATAGGTTTATCGGTACCCAAGCAACGCGAATTGTACCGAACAAACGAAACAATACAAGCGTTGTCTTTACCCAAACAAATGCGTATTTGGCAAGAAATTTGGCAACACAGTTCTTGCTACGAAGCCCTGGCACAAGCCTTGTTTTTTGTGTTAGAAAACAGAGAATGTTTTGATGCAGAAGAATTGTTTACCCAAACTAAAAAATGGGTGAGCCGTATAGATAACTGGGCACACTCCGATGCGTTATCCGATTTGTATGCTTCTTTGCTGGAAAAAAACGCGGAGCTTGTGTATCCACAGCTAAAAATATGGAATCAATCAAAAAATTTGTGGGAGCGCCGTCAGTCGTTAGTCAGCTTGCTGGAGTACAGTAGAAAAAGAAAAAAAGTACTGCCCGCTAATAGCCTGTTCTTCTTAATAAAAAAACTACTGCACGACCATGAATACTACGTGCAAAAGGGGGTAGGTTGGACGCTGCGCGAGGTAGGTAATGTATATCCCAACGAAACATGGATTTTTTTACAAGAGCATTATGCGGATATCAGCAGCATTGCTTTTTCGGCAGCCGTAGAAAAATTACCTGCTACAAAAAAAGAGTTTCTAAAAAAACTTCGAAAAAAAAGTAAATAGACAAAGTAAAAAGGTAAACAAGTTCTACATTTTATCAAATAGGAGCGTTAAATAATACTTAATAATGGTTAAAAATAGTTAAATCAAGATATATGTGTGAAAAATCATTATATATTTGGTATAACTTCAATTTTATATACCATGAAAAAAATACTATTTACCTCTATCTTGCTAACATGTTTAACAACCTTTTCTCTTAGAACCAGAGCCGGAAACGACTGGCGTATTACACCATTTCAACGAAAGGCTTTTATTGAAAACAAGGGACAGTTTAATGCCAACCTGCCTCAAGAGTACCAAGATTTTACATATTGTATAGACAATAATTCCCGAGTTTTATTTAGTCAAAGCGGCTTAACTTTTGTTGTTAAAAAAATTCATCATAAAAAATTAGGACCCTTGGCTATTTTTATGAGTGAGGAAAAGCGAGAAAAATTGGAGCGTCAAGCGGGTTTAGAAATTCAGTATATTAATATGAAATGGCTCAACGCAAACCCCAATGCAGAAATGGAAGTAAGCCAACAGCAAGTTACCAGTTACAATTATTTGATGTTTCCAAAAGGAGGAAAACCTTTTACAGAAATGTGCAAAGGCTTTTCTAAGCTAACGTACAAAAATTTGTACCCCGGCATAGATGTAGAGTATTTTTTTACCGAAAAAGAGGGCTTTAAATACAACTTGATTGTGAGCGCCGGCGCCGATATGAGTAAGGTGCAAATGCAGTATGATAAAGATGCCAAAGTAGTTTTACAAGGAGGAGACATTATTGTGAAAACTTTAAAGGGAGAGCTTATAGACCACCAGCCGGTTAGTTATTTGACAGAAAACACATCGGAGCCCATAACGTCTTCTTTTAGTTTAAAAAACAATCTTGTTTCATTTGTACTAAACAACCCCGAAAACAAAGCTATTACAATAGATCCTTGGGTTATCACTCCCGGCTTAGGCGGAAACCCGGCTTATGATAATGGGGTTGATGGGTCGGGCAGCGTTTATTTATACGGCGCTAATTCAGCTTCGGGTAACGTTTGTGAAAAATATGCGCCAGCGGGCACCCCCCTGTTATGGACTTTAACGAACGGAGAAACCGATACATGGGGAGGATATTATTATGGCGATTTGTTGGTGCAAGCCACCGGAGATTTTTATTTGAGTAGCGCCAGTTCTTCCGGAGCCAGTGTTTTTAAATTTAATACCAATTCAGGTTTAACATGGCAAAGCACAAACAGTTCCACCTATCAAGAGCATTGGAGAATGGCTATAAATTGCATAACAAATGAAGTAATTGTGGCCGGAGGAGGAACAACTTCTCCTACAAGTAATATCGCTCAAGTAAATATAAGCACCGGTGTTTTATCTAATATCATTTCTTTTAGTGCAAGCCGAGATGACCAATCGGGGTTGTGTGTAGATGCTTTAGGAAAATCATATACGCATGGAGCTAACAGCAATACTTTGTATTTTACAAACAATACCAATAACCCGGTAGGCACGGTACCGAGTGGATATAATTTTGCCGAATTAAGTATTGTTCCTACCTCAGTGCCCACTTATTATTCGATGGATAGTTTTGGAGAAGCTTTAGGAAACGGCTATAACATGATGGCTTTGGGAGGTACTACTTTTTTATTTACCAGCGATGGAGCTACATTAAAAAAATGGGATAGAAATACCTATGCGCTGTTGGGAAGTGCTGCTATACCGGGCGGTTCGCAACACATGGCCGGAGGAATTTTAGCCGATGTTTGCGGTAACGTTTTTGTGGGCTCAACAACCGGTATTTATCGTTACGATTCTAATTTAAACATACAAGAGTTTCACGCTACCAGCGCCGCTGTATATGATATTGCTTTTTCCCCTACAAGCGCAGATATTATTGCTTGCGGAAGCAATTTCGCTGCGGATATCCCTTTCGGAAGATTAAGCTGCGGTACTTTACAAACCGTTTTAAATATAAACCCTTGCAACCCTGGCATCAACTCGGTAGCTATTCACCCTGTGGTGTCCAACAGCAGCATTCCTCCTTTTACTTTTTTGTGGGACGATGGCAATACAGATTCTACCCGCACCAACCTAAGTCCGGGCAAACATGTGGTAGTAGTAAAAAGCGGAGGAGGTTGCGTACCTGAATTCACCATTGATACCATTAAAATAGCTGCCAACACGAGTTCTGCTATGGTGGCTATAAAAAAACCTTCTTGTTTTGGAGGGGCAACGGGCAGCTTGCAGGTAAACATATCCGGTGGGCAGCATATCTTATCATACAGCGTCAGCCCTACTTCCAGCAGCAGTTTGCTTAATGACAGCACTATTAAGGCAACCGGCTTAGCAGCGGGTACTTATACCTTTGCTATACAATCAAGCGCGGGCTGTACGCTTGATAGTGTTATGACGGTAGTATCAGCTCCTGCTTTAACTTATACCGTAACGCATGGCACCTTGGTTTGTTACGGAGACACTACCTCTGCCAGCATTGCCATATCCGGAGGTACAGGTATAAAAACAGTAACATGGACAAGCCCTTCCGGCACGGGTGTAAGCGTTCACGGTATAGGAGCAGGCAGCTATGCAGGCTCTATCATAGATAGTTTAGGTTGCACGGCCACCTTTTCTACCACGCTTACACAGCCTGCTAAGCCAATTGTAACCGCCACCAGCTCCACAATTTGCTTAGGACAACAAACCGCTACTTTAACCGCAAGCGGTGTGAACACTTATACATGGAGCCCATCGGTGTCTCTTAGTAGTTCCACCGGTTCCCCGGTTACCGGCACTCCTACTGTAACAACAAATTACACCGTAACCGGATCTGATGCGAGCGGCTGTATCAATACCGCTACTACACAAGTAATGGTTTATGCTTTGCCAACGGTACTTGCAAACAGCGCTACCATTTGTGTAAGCGAACAAACAGCCACCTTAACGGCAAATGGAGCATCAACCTACGCTTGGAGCCCTTCAACAGGCTTAAGCGCTCTTACAGGAAGCCTGATAACGGGAACTCCTAACGCAACAACAAACTATACCGTAACTGGTACCGATGCTCATGGTTGCATCAATACGGCTACAACAAGCATTACAGTAAATTCATTACCTACCCCAACCGCTAGTGCTAACACTCCTTGTGAGACAGAACAAGCTCTTACCCTAACCTGTACGCCTGTTGGTACTTATACCTATTCATGGAGTGGCCCCAATACATTTACGTCATCTGTTCAGAGCCCTTCTATAACCAATTTAAACCAGGTTACCATGTCGGCTTCGGGTATTTACTCTGTTACCGTAACCGATATAAACGGATGTTATGCGCAAACTATGGTTACCGTTACCATTAACCCCAAGCCGGTAATTACAGCATCAGGTGCTACAGTATGCGCGGGCGCACAAATAAATTTAAGTTCATCAGGGGCAGGAGCAGGAGGAAGTTATTCATGGAATGGAACGGCAGGATTTAACTCGGCTCTGCAAAACCCCATACTTACAAACGGCACAACAGCCATGAACGGAATGTACAATGTAATTGGAACGGATGTTAATGGTTGCTATAGCAGCGAGGCCGTGCAAGTTCAGGTTAATACTTTACCCATAATAAATATCGCAAGCAGCGGTTCGATATGCGTGGGCGAACAAACAGCCACCTTAACAGCTACCTCATCTAATAGCGGTACCACCTATACATGGGTTCCTGGTACATATCTCAATCACCCTTCCGGAAATCAAGTAATAGCCAATCCTACTATTACCGGAACGTTCTCTTATACAGCTACCGGAACAGATGATAACGGATGTGTTGGTACGCAAACAATTTCTGTGTTGGTAAATCCATTACCGGTGTTAGCAGTAAACAGTTCCTCTATTTGTTTAGGACAACAAACCGCTACTTTAAGCGCCAGCGGAGCTAACACATATACTTGGAAGCCCACCACCGGGCTAAGCGATGCGAATAGCGCATCAGTAAGCGCAAGCCCCAACAGCAGCACTACCTATAGCGTTATAGGAGTGGATATGAACGGATGTGTAAATTATACCACGGCGGTGGTGCTTGTGAATCCTTTACCTATAGCCGATTTTGTTTATTCCCCTAACAGTGTATCTGTTTTAGATCCTAACGTGCTTTTCCATAATCAATCAACAGGCAACATTAATCAATACAATTGGACTTTTGGTGATATATATAATCTTGCAAACGACTCAAGTGCTGAGCCCAATCCGTCGCATAATTATCTTAATATAGGGAGCTATAATGTTACACTAATGGTTAAAACCCCTCAAGGTTGCTATGCGCAAATAACAAAACCTCTTATCGTTCAAGACGTTTATACTTTATATGTACCAAATGCTTTTACGCCCAACGGAGACGGGTTGAATGATATATTTACCGCCGTAGGCGAAGGAATTAATACTTTTAGCCTTGATGTTTTTGACCGATGGGGCTTGCTTATTTACCATTCTAACGATATAACAAAAGGGTGGGACGGGACGTATGGTGAAAAAAACACACAGATTTTACAGGAAGATGTGTATGTGTGGAAAATAGATGCTACAGATGTTATTACAAATCAAAATCACACCTTGCAGGGTACGGTTACTCTGGTAAGATAAATAAGGATTGTTTTTTACAACGGGCGCTGAGCTTTCCGGAGCGCCCAGTTTCTTTTTTTTATACTTTCTTTAGAAGAAAATAAAAGATTTTTTCTTTTATACTTTTTTCTG
>JAFDYI010000002.1 GCA_018267475.1 Bacteroidota bacterium
CACACTTTATGAAACACTGCCCATACACTATGCCAAGCGTATTCAGCGGGCTATGATAACCTCTGATGCCTATATTTCACAACACTTACATGATTTTTTTATTTTTTACCAACCAAAAGATATTGTAAGCGGCGATTTTTATTGGGCCTTGCATACAAACAATAAATTTTATTTAGTAGTTGCCGATTGTACGGGGCATGGCGTTCCAGGAGCTTTTATGAGTTTGCTAAACATCTCTATCCTTAACGAAACACTTATAGAGAAAAAAATTACACAACCTGATTTAATTTTGAATAACGCGCGCGAACACATTATTAAATCGCTAAACCCAATTGGAAGCGAAGAAAGTAAAGATGGTATGGATGCCGTTGTAGCTTGCTTTGATTTTGAAAACATGAAACTGCAATACGCCGGTGCCAACAACAGTTTTTATATTGTAAGAAATAACGAATTTATTATTTGTAAAGCCGATAAAATGCCCGTTGGAAAATCGCCTAACGATAATATCCCGTTTACTTACAACGAAATAGTTTTGCAAAAAAACGACGTCCTTTATTTTTTTACCGATGGATATGCCGACCAATTTGGCGGTCCGAAAGGAAAGAAATTCAAATACAAACAGTTGGAAGATCTTTTGTTATCATCTAATTTTAAAAATATGCAGGAGCAAAAGCAAGCTATAGAGTCTGCATTCAATTCATGGAAAGGCTTGTTGGAACAAGTAGATGATGTATTGCTTGTAGGGATAAAAGTGTCGTGATTTTCTTCTCAAAGTTTTTAAAAGCGCACACTACGAAATAAAAAAAGTATATTTGTATAACTTTAAAACAAAATGATACAAGTGCTTCTTGTGTTTTTTAATAAAGCCCTTTATTTGAAACGATGCACCTAAAAAACGAAAACCTATATCTGCGTGCCCTTGAACCCAATGATATAAACCTATTATACGAATGGGAAAACAATCCGGCTATTTGGCGCGTAAGCAATACGTTAATGCCTTTTTCTAAATTTGTCTTGGAGCAATACTTAGTAAACGCCCATCAAGATGTTTTTACAGCCAAGCAAATCCGCTTGCTTATTTGCTTAAATAATCACAAACCCATAGGCACTATAGAGTTGTTTGATTTTGACGCTCAAAACGCCCGCGCAGGAGTGGGTATTATGATAGATGCTGCTTTTCAAGAAAAAGGTCATGCCACGCAGGCACTGTCGTTATTGTGCCACTATTGCTTTGAAATACTGATGCTGAAGCAAGTATATTGCAACATATCGGCAAGTAATACCAAGAGCCTGCATTTGTTTAAAAAAATAGGCTTTGTAGAGGTGGGTTTAAAAAAACAGTGGAACAAACTGACGCACAACACCTATGAAGATGAGTGGTTGTTGCAGCTGTGTAAAAACTAAAGCATCTTAGGCGGTTATTTCATCTTCCGCATAAGCTTCTAAGGGCAGGCACGAGCATACCAAGTTTCTATCGCCATAGGCGTTATCTACGCGCGCTACGCTAGGCCAAAATTTATTGGCTTTAACCCAAGCTAAAGGATAGGCTGCTTTTTCGCGCGAGTAAGGTTTGTTCCACGCATCACTTACAAGCAGTTTGGCAGTATGAGGGGCGTTTTTAATAACGTTGTTTGCTTTATCAAAAGTACCTTCTGCTATTTCTTGTATTTCTTTTTTTATGGCAATCATAGCTTCACAAAAACGGTCTAACTCGGCTTTGTTTTCACTTTCGGTGGGCTCTACCATTAAAGTATTTACCACCGGAAAGGCTACGGTTGGCGCGTGAAAGCCGTAATCCATCAGGCGTTTGGCAATGTCGGCTACTTCTACTCCGCTACTTGTTTTAAACTCGTTGCAGTCCAAAATCATCTCGTGTGCGCAACGTCCGTTTTTCCCGGTATAAAGAATTTTGTAGTGTCCTTTCAGCACTTCTTTCATATAGTTAGCATTAAGAATGGCTGTTTTTGTGGCTTTGGTTAAGCCATCGGCTCCCAACATTTTAATGTATCCGTATGATATAAGGAGTATGAGTGCGCTGCCGTAAGGGGCTGCTGAAACAGCCGATATTCCTTTGTTTCCACCTGTTGTTACAAGGCTATGAGAGGGCAAAAAATCGACCAAGTGTCGGGCTACCCCAATAGGTCCCATGCCGGGGCCGCCACCGCCATGTGGTATGGCAAAGGTTTTGTGCAAGTTTAGGTGGCACACATCAGCTCCTATATTTCCGGGTGAGGTTAAGCCTACCTGTGCATTCATGTTGGCTCCATCCATATATACTTGCCCGCCGTTTTCATGAATTATTTTGGTTATTTTTTTTATGCTTTCTTCGTACACTCCGTGGGTAGAGGGGTATGTAACCATTAAGCAGCTAAGCGTATCTTTATGTTGCTGTGCTTTTTCTTGTAAGTCTTGTACATCTATATTGCCTTTTTCATCGCATTTTACCAACACTATTTGCATACCTGCCAAGGCTGCCGAGGCAGGATTGGTGCCGTGTGCCGAGGTGGGAATAAGCACTACGTTGCGATGTGCATTGCCATTGGCTATGTGGTATGCGCGAATAACCATAAGTCCGGCATATTCTCCTTGTGCTCCGCTGTTGGGCTGAAAACTCATGGCAGCAAAGCCGGTAATATCGCTTAAATCTTTATTTAGTTCTTTAATAATATGTTGGTAGCCTTTGGTTTGTTCTATAGGAGCAAAGGGGTGTATGTTGGCAAACTCAGCCCAGGTAATGGGCAACAATTCCGACGCGGCATTCAACTTCATCGTACAAGAACCCAATGAAATCATGCTGTGTACTAAAGATAGGTCTTTATTCTCTAAGCGTTTGATGTAGCGCATCATTTCGGTTTCACTGTGGTAGGAGTTAAACACAGGGTGCGTTAAATAGCGCGATGTTCTTTTAGCGAAAGAAGATTCAATGGTGTTTTGTATTTTTAAGTCGGCATGTTCTATTTTTAACTCGGCCAGCGAAAGGCCTTTTGCCGTAGCAAAAATGGTAAGAATATCTTCCACGTCTTCTGTTTGCACCGTTTGGTCTAAGGATAGGAGGATTTGTTTGCCGTCGATATAATAAAAGTTTATTTCTTTTTTTTCGGCTGCTGCTTTTATTTTTTGTGTATCTGCTTCTACTACAAAGCTGTCGAAAAAGAGTGTCGTTTTAATGGTGTAGCCCATTTTTTTCAGCGCTTCAGCTATAAAAACAGCGTTTGAATGTGTTTCAGAGGCAATCGATTTAATGCCTTCTTCGCCATGATACACTGCGTACATGCTGGCCATGATAGCTAATAAGGCTTGCGCAGTACAGATGTTAGAAGTAGCTTTTTCGCGTTTGATGTGTTGTTCGCGTGTTTGCAAGGCCATACGAAGTGCTCGGTTGCCTTCGGCATCTATGCTTGCGCCAATAATACGACCGGGTATAAAGCGTTTGTACTCTTCGCGGCAAGCGAAGAAGGCGGCATGAGGCCCCCCGTATCCTAAAGGAACGCCAAATCGTTGTGAGTTGCCCACTACACAGTCAGCACCCCACTCGCCCGGGGGGGCAATAAGAGCCAAAGCCAATAAATCAGAAGCTACACAAACCTGTATTTCTTTTTGTTTGCACTGCGATACAAATTTCTTATACTCGCATACTTCACCCTTCATGTCGGGGTATTGAATAAGCACACCAAAAAAGTTTTCGTTAAAAGAAAAAGAAGCTATATCGCCCACTACTACTTCAATACCAATGGGTACAGCGCGTGTTTTTATTACGTCAATAGTTTGTGGGAAACAAGTGTTGCTTACAAAAAATTGATGCGCTTGCTGTTTGTTTTTACTTACATTATGATGGAACATAAACATAGCCTCGGCTGCTGCGGTGGCCTCATCAAGCAAAGAAGCATTGGCTATGGGCATAGCGGTTAAATCCATCACCATAGTTTGAAAGTTGAGCAAAGCTTCTAATCGGCCTTGCGCAATTTCGGCTTGGTAAGGCGTGTAGGCGGTGTACCAGCCCGGGTTTTCTAACACATTTCGTTGTATTACAGCCGGAATGATGGTGCCGTAATAACCCAAACCCATATAGCTGCGAAACACTTTGTTTTTTTTAGCTAAGCTGCGTAAGTGCTTGGTATATTGAAACTCGCTCATAGCAGCGCCTGTTTTCAAAGGCTTTTTTAGGCGTATTTTTTCAGGAACGGTTTGACTAATCAATTCATCTACACTTGAAACGCCTATTTTCTCCAGCATTTCTGAAACTTCGCTTATACGAGGGCCGTTGTGTCGGCTTACAAATTTATCTGCCATGATATATACAATTTTGGTGTGCAAATTTATACAAAAAAGCAGGTTTTTAACTGTTTTTTTTGTTGTATCTTTGAACAAGTTTTTATTATGAAATCATTTGTTTTCTATTCGCTCTTTTTTGTACTATCATATAGTTTGTTTGCCCAAAAAAAGCCTGCTGATACGCTGATGCTTATGAACGGCAACATAGTGGTGTCGCCGGTGCTGGATACTACCTTGTTTGCCGCTACTTTTGTGGATCCTAAAGACAGTCTGAAAAAACAACACTTGGAGTTTTTCAACATTTTTGCCATTCGCTACCATACCGGCGAGATGGTTTATTACTACAAGCAAGATACCCTATCCAATTGGTTTACCCGCGATGAGATGTATTTGTACATGCAGGGCGAGCGCGATGCGCGTAAAGGCTTTAGAGCACCGGGGTCTAGGTACGGTACTATGGCTTGCGGTTTGGTGGGCGGTTTAAGCGGTACTTTTTTTGGACCTTTATTGCCCATGCTGTATTTTGGTTTAGTAGGCTTACCCAAGATAAAAATAAAACACAACACGGTTTCTAATCCCGATTATTTAGAGCACGATGCTTATTTGTTGGGCTATGAGCGTGTGGCGCGTAAACGCCGAAGAATACAATCTTTAATTGGTGGAGGTATTGGTTTAGTAGCCGGCTACGTGTTGTATGCCTGCTTGCACAGCTATTATCCGGCGGGCTTGAAATAATTTTAACTTAGAATTTTGTCCCAATCTTTCCAAACGGGTTCGTAGCCTTGTTGCTTGATGATGTGGGCTATTTCTTTAGGAGAGCGTTCGTCTGAAATTTCAAACTGTTCTAACGATTGAGGTTCTACCGAGTAGCCTCCCGGGTTGGTTTTGCTTCCGGCACTCATGCTGGTAATGCCTAACTTTAAGGAGTGATTTCTAAATGTTTCACTTTCGCGGGTAGAGAGCGATAATTCTACCTCTTCATTAAAAATACGATAGGCGCATATCAGCTGAACCAGTTGTTTATCGCTTATATACTGACTGGCAGGTTGTATATGTTGGCCGTCTTCTTTAGCCAGTTCAATAGGCCTTAATCTTGGAAAAGAAATGCTGTATTTGGTTTGCCAATAAGTTTTTTCTAAGTAGTTTAAATGCAATGCGGTAAAAAAACTATCGGTACGCCAATCTTCTAAACCTATTAAAATTCCTAAACCAATTTTGTAAATAGCGGCTTTTCCAAGTCTGTCCGGCGTTTCTAAGCGGTAGTAAAAATTAGATTTTTTTCCTTTAGGGTGGTGTGTTTTATAATTTTCTTGATGATAGGTCTCTTGATATACCAACACGGTGTGCAAGCCTTCTTGCCGCAACACTTCGTATTCGGCTTGTTCAAGCGGCTGCACCTCTATAGATATGTTTGAAAAATAAGGGCGCAGCAATTGTATGGCGTGTTTCAAATACGGAACTCCCACACTTTGATTGGCCTCGCCGGTAACTAATAGTATGTGGTCGTAGCCCATTGCTTTTATAGCTTCTGCTTCTTGTATTATTTCAGCATCGCTTAGTGTTTTTCGTTTTATTTTATTATCTAAGCTAAAAGCGCAATAAGTACAGATATTCTGGCACTCGTTACTTAAATACATAGGCGCATACATTTGCATGGTTTTGCCAAAACGCTTTTGCGTAAGTAGGTGACTAAGCTGCGCCATTTGTTCTAAATAAGCCTCTGCTGCGGGGGAGATAAGCGCTTTAAAATCTTCTATATCCCTTTTTTCTTTTTGCAAAGCATGCTCAACATCTTTAACTGTTTTGCTTGAAATGCTTTGTTGCACCTCGCTCCAAGTATGAGAATTAAATATCTCTTTAAAAGAACTCATTAGGTTTTTTGCGCTGTTTTATTTTATTTATCTGTTTTTTAAGAAGGAGGCCGTATTTGTTTGCTGCATTTTGATAAAAATTATTTTATCGCATTATTGTTTAATAAATTTTTGTGCGCTGTTAGCTACTTTAACAAAATAAACTCCATTGACTAAGCTGCTTACATCTATTTGTGTTGCACCGCTTGTTAGCACAAGGTTGCCAAGCACATCATAAATTTTTATTTCGCTTTTATTTTGCTTTTCTAATTCTACATTTAAGAAGGTATTGGCAGGGTTGGGGTATAGTGTAATTGTATTGTTAAAATTATTTCTACTAATGCTTCCAGAAGCACCGATGCAGCCAGTAGTGTGGGCTAACACAATAGATGTTACTTGCAAAGAGGGGATTATCTGTACTATTGAATCTTTTGTAATAGTATTTGTTATGATGTTACTGGATATGATAGAGTCTAATCCCGTATATAAACCAGGATTATATAGACAGCCAGCGGCAGGGGGTATTAAGTTACTATCTGTTTTTATCATTCCTATTTGTGGAATAGTGTTAGGCCCATTTTGCATCCTCGCTCCTATAAATGGCCCGTTGCCTATAATAAAAAAACCTAAATCTTTAGTTTGTAAGACTCCTATTCCAGGGGCACCATTTCCGGATATTGATGTCTTTAAGGTACCCACTGAATCCGTTTTCCAAACCAATCCGAAGGAACTATGATAATCATTAGCATAAAATCCCCCATCTTTTGAAGAATGAAAGCGGGTATAAAAAGAATAATACGACATATTTGAGCTGTATGTCCCGAATTCTGTGATAGTTTTCTTCCAAATAATGGTGCCTAAAAAATCTGTTTTTATAATAGAAGCGAAGTTATCAACCACCATTATATATAAGGCATTATTTTTTATCAATACATCGCAATTAGACATAAGGTTTGAAGTAGATGCGTACTCTTTTGAGAACATCAATCCTCCTGTTTTGTCTAATCGTGTTATGAAAGTTGTATGAATGTTAAAGTTTACATCAGCCACAATACCAGCTAAAGCATACGAACTATCGGGTAATTGCACTACTGCACGGGCTGTATGATTAAAAGGAGACACACTAACTCCTTTTGCCCATTGCGACACACCGTATGCATTTATTTTCAAAATAAAGGCTTTATTAGTGGAGCTTGATACGGATTGTATGCCGGAAGCCACAAAACCTGAATCATTTGTTTGGCATATAGAAGTTAATGTATATGAGGTGGCCGGGGTATTATATAATTTACTCCATAAAATAGTACCCGTGTTATTTATTTTTAAAATAATCCCATCGGTAGTTGCATTGATATAATCATACACGCTGCCGCACACAATATAGTTGGAGTCCACAGTAGGAATTATTCTGTAGAAAGTAGCATCGTGATTAAGGTATGTTATTTTTTTTGAAAAAATAGGCATTCCAAGAGAGTCCACATGTAAAACGACATTGCCGCCAATAATAGCATACCCATTAGTGGGGGATTGAGCTAAATCGCTTGCCTGTAAATTTATTTGATAGGTTGAGTCGTATATAACTCCCGCATACGTATGTTGCTGCGCACTAATAGTAATGTGAAGCATTAGTAAAAAAGAAATAATTATTTTTTTCATTGTATTTGGTTTTTGTGTTCTTACAAATTTACAAAATTCATTCCAATAGGTGAAATTTTTTACAGTATTAGTGCCAAGTTGAAAAGGCGCTTCATTTGACACTATTTATCAAAAAATGTTTCAGGGTTTATTTCTGCCCATTTGAATTTGTTTTTTCTCATACCAAAGATTAGGATGTTGTTTTGGTTTGCGTGTGCTGAAACCAATGGTTTTAAAATAATTTTTTGATTTGATTTAGTAGGGTAATAAAAAACCTTTGTTTGCATATCACCATTAAAACTTATTTTAGTGATTTTTCCAATTGCGTTTTTATGGCTTTCCATTGTTCTGGGACCATAATAGGTTTGCGTATTATCATCTCTATTTCTTGGGTTATCATTATAAATAAAATAAAGCGATTTGTTTTTTTCTACAAATGAATAAGATAAATATTGCCCAACTACGTGTTCTTGGTGCTTGGGAATTAATCTGCACCAATTTATCTTGCCGCTTGTGTCAAATTTGAATACTGAAAGATAATCGCTTTTATACAGATTGGCAGATTGTCCGGGAGCGTAATAACTGGTGTTACTTCCAGCGCCATAGTAGCCGTATGAAGATGTTTGATACGAATAAAAATATGATAACCCTGAATACCTCGCTTCGGCAACTAAAAAAATATTTCCCTCTTTATCTGCAAAAGCTTTGTCTGCAAGATACACATTAGCGCTGTCTGTCCAATTAGGTTTTATACCTTGAACTTCTATGTTCTGCTCTTTTGTAAAATGATTTGTTTTATAATTAATTATTCCTTCATTCTCTGGGTTTAAAGTAATACTTGATAAACCTCTAGTACGCATTGAAATATAGGCATCCCCCCCATTTGATTTATATTTATCTATTTGCAATGGGTCGGCATAATAAAACAATGAAAATAAATAAAATTTATTGTTAATGCTGATAAATTTTGAATCATATATATAGCTTAATGTTTTGGAATTAATACGGTCGTGCCCTCTCAATTTAAAAAACAAGGGCTGCCTATCGTTTGTTTTGTTCAAAATTAAATATCCATTTTCTTCGTAAAGTTCATCTTGATGATAAGCATAAACACAAACATTGTTATTATCATCGATAATAACTTGAAATGTTTTCATTTTTAGCTTGTTATTAGAAGTTGAAAAATCAACTTCTCTAACTTCATTTAATTCGCCATCAACAATTTTCATTTTATTTTTTTCAGAATTAAATGGAGCAGAGGTAATTAGAAGATTTTTACCATTTGGAGTTATACTATATCTTAAATTTGAGTTTGCTTCTTCAACTTCGGTTCTATATATTTCTTTAGTTTCTAAATGAGAACCGGTTTGTTTGTTAATTTTTAGGGCATAACAAGAAATCGTTTTATTGGTTGAATTAATCACCGATTTGAACATATACAATGATGTATCAACCATAATAATTTCATCGAAGCCATCATATTCATTACTACTGGCATGTGGCGTAGGGAGTGCTTTTGAAAAAAGCACACCTTTAGTTACTTTGTCAACACATTCTAAAACCCAAATTCTTACCGCTTTAAACCCGTAATCAAGTTTCAATACATAAATATTCTTTTCATCTTCAGCAACAACACCTATATGTTTAGATTCACTTTGTTGATTATATTGTAGCGGTCCCCATTCTATTTGAGCTTGGGTTGATAACGAAAGGAGGAGTAAAAGAAGAAAAATAATCCGTGTCATTTGTTTTGTGCTGTTTTATTTTTATTAGCAAGTTGTCCGCAGGCGGCATCAATGTCTTTTCCTCGGCTGCGGCGCAGGTTTACTATTACGCCTTTATTTTCTAAATGGGTTTTAAAGGCATTCAGTCTTTCATTCGTTGTTTGTTTAAACTCACCGTTATCAATGGGGTTATACTCAATAATATTTACTTTGGCAGGCACTTTTTTACAGAAGGTTACAAGTTCTTTGGCATCTATAAGGCTATCGTTAAAATCTTTAAAAACAATGTATTCAAAAGTTACCCGCGTGCCTGTTTTATCGTAAAAATAATTTAATGCTTCGGCTAAGTTTTCTAAAGAGTTGCTTTCGTTTATGGGCATGATGTGGTTGCGTTTTTCGTCATTGGCAGCATGCAGAGATAAAGCTACATTAAATCGTACTTTATCATCGCCCATTTTTTTTATCATCTTGGCAATACCCGCCGTAGAAATGGTAATGCGTTGCGCACTCATTCCTAAGCCATCAGGGGCGGTAATCCTATCTACCGATTTTAATGTTTGCGCATAGTTAAGCAAGGGTTCGCCCATGCCCATATACACAATATTGGATAGGTGTTGTTTGTATTTTTCTTTTGCCAAATTGTTTACCAAAACTACTTGGTCGTATATTTCGTCTGCATTTAAATTACGAAGGCGTTCTAAGCGCCCGGTAGCACAAAATTTGCAAGTAAGGCTGCAGCCTACTTGTGAAGATATGCAAGCGGTCATACGTGTTGCGGTGGGTATGAGCACGCTTTCTACCACGTTGCCGTCAAATAATTTCATAGCGCACTTTATAGTGCGGTCGGCACTTATTTGCATATCGCTTATCTGCACGGCCTGAATGGTGAAATGTTCGGATAGCAACAGTCGCAATTCTTTTGAAAGGTTGCTCATATCCTCAAAATGATGAGCGCTTTTTTGCCACAGCCATTGCCAAATTTGTTTAGCCCGAAAAGCGGGCTGCCCTTTTTCTTTTAAAAAAGATTGTATTTCTTCGGCAGAAAGACTGCGTATATCTTGCTTAGTAAGCATGCCGCAAAGATAGGGAATATAGTATTAACTGCTTTTAGAAAAAAGCAGGGTGCGTGTATGGTCTTGTTCTTTTTTTATAGAAACAGTAAAAAAAACAGTAGGGAGTATGGGTTCTATGAGTTGAGGCCATTCTATAAAACAATAATTGCGACTGTACAGATATTCTTCTATTCCTATATCCAAGCACTCTTCTATGCTTGTTAGCCGGTATAAATCAATGTGATATATTTTTTCCTTACTTCCACTTTGGTATTCATTTACTATTGAGAAGCTGGGACTGCTCATCGTTTCTTTTACGCCTAATTGTTTGCACAGTTCTTTTATGAAGGTGGTTTTTCCGCTACCCATTTCTCCTTTAAATAACACGACACAGGGAGGCTGTATGTTGCTTGCAATATCTTGCGCTATTTTATTAAGGTGGTGTAACTGTATGTCGGTACAAAACAAAAGCTCTTCCATTTTTCACAAAGTGCTTTTATTGTCTTCGCCCATCAACACAATTTTATTAAATTCATTATCGGTAACTTTTGATACGGAAAGTCTTGAAAGTCGTATCAACTCCATGTTTTTCAAAAAAGGTTCTTGTTTTATTTGTTGTAAACTTACTGCTTTTTTTAATGTTTTGTAAGGGGCAAAATCTACTCCGTACCACTCGCCTTCTTTTGCTGTTTTATCGGGTGTATGTTCTTTTACTACCTTGGCAATACCCACAATACAAAGCCCCTCGTTGCTATGGTAAAAAAAAGCTAAATCTCCTTTTTTCATTGCTTTTAGGTTGTTTCGTGCCGCATAGTTGCGCACGCCGTCCCAAAAGGTTTGTTTATCTTTTACAAATTGTTCCCAACTGTATTTATGAGGTTCTGATTTTATGAGCCAATAATTCATAGTTAATGTAAAATTTTGTAAACAAGTTCCTTTAATATATCTTCATCGCTGATGCTTGCGTTATCTATACCTTTTGCTCGGGCATCGGCAATTCGCAAATCTGAAAATATATTTTTTAATTTTATCATGCTGTAGTTTCGCGAAGCCGTTTCGTAGCCTGATACAAAAAAAGGATTAATGCCTAAGGCGCTTGCAGCGTTGCTTTTATTAGGTAAATAATGGTATATCAGTATTTTTTGAAAGTACGAATAAAGCAACGGAATAATAAGCAGCAAGGGGGTTTGCTTGGGGTTGGCTGAAAGGTGCTGTATGATGCGGTTGGCCTTTAGTACCTCTTTTTTTCCAAGGGCGTTTTGTAACTCAAACGCATTAAAATCTTTGCTTATTCCAATGTTTTGTTCTATCTGGTCTAAACTGATCTCGCTTCCTTGAGGTAGCGATATAAATAGTTTACCCAATTCGTTTGCTATTTTAGATAAATCACTTCCTAAAAATTCGGCTAAAACAAGCGCTGCTCCCGGGCTTATGGTATATTTTTTTTCTTTTAAAAAAGAACTTATCCAATTGGGTACTTTGTCGTCGTATATTTTTTTTGATTCAAACAGTACGGCTTTTTTTGCTAAGGCTTTTGCTAAGGAAGAACGCGCGTCTATTTTTCCATATTTAAAACAAAAAACCAGTATGGTAGAGGGCTGTGGGTTGTCTAAATACTCTTGCAAAAGTGCTTTTCCCGATTCTTTTTTCTTATCTTTTGTATCGGTTCCGCCTTCTGTTGATTTAGAAAGTTCTTTTATTTCTTGAGCTTCTTTTATAATAACAACCTGTCGCTCTCCTATCATCGGAAATCCTTTTGCTAAGCCTACGATGCTATATAAATCCGTGTCTCTTCCATACAATACCGTTTGATTAAAGCCTCTTTCTGTCTCGTCTAATACGTGATGCTCTATATAGTGGCTTATTTCATCAATATAATAGGGTTCTTCGCCTTGCAGAAAATAAACAGGCTTATACAGCTTGCGCTTTAGGTCTAAGACGATGTTATTAAAATCAGACATTTTTGTTTAAATTTCGTTCATTTTACGCCACAATAAATCTTTTAGTTGTACGATGTTTTTTTGCGTGTGTGCCGAAAAAAATAAAAATTCTACGGTATTTTTTCCTTTCAATCTTTTTTTAAGGTCGGCTTGCATTTCTTTTTCCAACTCATCATCTAGCAGATCGGCTTTTGAAATAGCCAAAATACGTTGTTTGTGCAGCAGCTCGGGGTTGTATTGTTTCAATTCGTTTAGTAATATCTGGTATTCTTCTACAATATCTTTGGCATCGGCGGGCACTAAAAATAACAAAGCTGAGTTTCTTTCAATATGACGCAAAAAGCGCAGCCCAAGTCCTTTGCCTTCATGTGCTCCTTCAATAATACCGGGTATATCGGCTACTATAAACGATTTAAAATCTCTGTATTTTACAATGCCTAAATTGGGCACTAAGGTAGTAAACGGGTAATTGGCTATTTCTGGTTTGGCGGCCGAAATGACTGAAAGCAGGGTTGATTTTCCGGCATTTGGGAATCCAACCAAACCTATATCGGCTAGCACTTTTAGTTCTAAAACTTTCCATTCGTCTTTACCTTCTTCGCCGGGCTGAGCAAAGCGCGGGGTTTGCTGGGTGGGGCCTTTAAAATGGTGGTTTCCTTGCCCGCCTCTGCCTCCGTTTACCAACACTATTTCTTGCCCATCTTCTGTAATTTCACATTCTATTGAATCGGTTTCTACATCTCGGGCAATGGTTCCAAGGGGCACTTCCAAAATTTCGTCTTTTCCTTGTTTGCCGCTGCGCAGGGCGCTTCCGCCATTTTCGCCATTAGAGGCAATTACGTGTTTCCGGTATTTTAAATGAAGCAGTGTCCATAACTGTTTATTTCCTCTTAATATAATATGACCGCCTCTGCCGCCATCGCCACCGTCGGGGCCTCCTTTGGCTGTCAGCTTGTCGCGATGAAAGTGAACCGAACCGGCTCCTCCTTTTCCGCTTCGGCAACAAATTTTTACGTAGTCTATAAAGTTTTTTTCCAAGTTTGTTTTTTTGCAGTGGCGAAGATACAAAAAAAGCACCCGGCTTGGGTGCTTTTGATAAAGAATAAAAAACAATTATTTATTGAATGGTCATTTCATAAGGCATACGTGCTTGTACTCCTTTAGCGCGAATAATGGTTTGCGCACTTTTTATGTAATTATAAAACACACCTAAGTTTTGTTGTAGGGCTTTTATCTCTTCCTCTTCTTTTTTATTATTAAAAAGTTCTTTCAAGGGGTCTTTTTTCTTAGGGAAAGATACCAAATCATAATCGCCTTCTTTTAAATTTACTGTTTTTGCAGTGTAGTTAATAGCATCTTCAATGCCGCCCAATTCGTCCACTAATTTTATTTTTAAGGCATCGCTGCCACTCCATACCCTGCCTTGTCCAATGCTATCCACCTGCGCTTGCGGAATGCCGCGCCCTTCGGCTACACGTTTGGTAAAGGTGCCATATACTTGTTCTACACTTTTTTGAATATAATCGCCTTCTACCGCATTCATAGTTCTGTACATGGTTCCTATATCGCTGTGTTTATTGGTGTTTACAGTATCTACGTTTATTCCTATTTTTTCAGATAATAGGCGTTGCACACTAGGTATAAGACCAAACACGCCTATGGAGCCGGTAATGGTATTGGGTTGTGCAAAAATACGGTTAGCTGCGCAAGAGATATAGTACCCACCCGATGCCGCTACATCGCCCATAGATACGACAACGGGTTTTACTTTTTTGGTAAGCACTACTTCGCGCCAAATAACATCGCTGGCAAGAGCGCTGCCGCCAGGCGAATTAACACGCAGTACTACCGCTTTTATAGTACTGTCGTTACGTGCATCACGAATGGCTTTAGCGGTAGTTTCGGAGCCTATAGCTTCGTCATTACCTTCGCCGCTTGCTATTTCGCCTACGGCATATACTACGGCAATTTTATTTTTTCCGGCTTTTATATCGTCGTCCTCGTCTTCTTCAGCCTCGTGTTTCTCTTTGCGGTGTTTTTTACGCAAGTGTTTGGTGTAATTTCCAATAGAAACAAAATTTATTTTTTCTTTTTCTTTTACATTTAATTTTTGTTTCAAGGCATCAACTACTTCGTCTTTGTATTTCAGCTCGTCCACTAATTTATATTGTTGTGCATCGGCAGGGAAGTTAATTTTTAACTCGTCGGCTAACTGTTGAAGTTCTTGTGTGCTTATTCCGCGTGAGGCCGATATATCTTGCAGCATGGTACCCCAAATGCTGTTTAGTAGTGTTTCTAATTGCATGCGGTTGGGTTCGCTCATTTTATCTAAAAGATAGGGTTCTACGGCGCTTTTAAATTTTCCGTGACGAAATACTTGAACATCGATGCTGGCTTTTTGTAAAGCTGTTTTGTAGTACATTATTTGTGCGGATAAGCCTTTGAAAACAAATTCGCCTTCGGGGTGCATGTATATTTTATCGGCAACAGAGGCTAAATAATACCCTTTTTGAGAGTAGTTTTCGGAATAGGAGTAGATGAATTTTTTACTGCTTTTGAAGTGCAGTAAAGCGTTGCGAATTTCTTGCAGCGTAGCTGATGAGGCTTCTACATCGGTAGTTAAATCCATATAGATGCCTTTTATGGCGGTGTCGGTTTCTGCTTTTTTTATAGAGATAAGCAGGTCGTCTAAGCCAAGGCCGCTTTTGTTGCCTAAAAAACCCAAGCCAATATCCGAAAGCGGGTTTTCAGAACCCCTTTCTTTTATAGGTTGTTTAAATTTTAAGGTTAATACCGAGTTCGCTTCTACATGCACTTTCTTTTCTCCGCCAAAGTGCCAGTGTTTTTTAAAACTGGATACTATGATGGAGGTAAAAATAAGCGTACATACGATGCCGGCCACTACTACGCCTACAATAGCGCCAAAAAAGGTTGAGAAAAAGGTTTTCATTTTTTATGATATTTAATTTGTTCTTTGCAAAAGTACGATGCTTTTAAGGTCAAACTTGTTTTTTTATACCAAATGCTTATATTTAGGTTTGAACGGTAAAATGCGCTGTAGAAGTTCATTTTAAGTTTAAAAAGCGTATCTGTAACTTTTTATTATTTTTGCGCTTTTAAAAAACAAACATGGCAAAATTCCATTCTCTAAAAGTAAAAGATATTAAACGCGAAACGGCTGAGGCGGTATCCATATCTTTTGAATTACCTACCCAGCTAATAGCTGATTATCAGTATAAGCAAGGGCAATACCTTACTTTAAAATTAAAAGTAAACGGAGAGGAAATTCGCCGTTCGTACAGCGTATGCACCAGCCCTTTTGCAGAAAAAGAGTTGCGTATTGCCATAAAAGAGGTGAGTGGAGGGCGGGCTTCTACGTACCTAAACCGCCACTTAAAAGTAGGCGATGTGCTGGAAGTGATGACTCCTATGGGCAATTTTCACACGCCGCTATCGGGTTCCAACAAAAAAAACTACGTACTCTTTGCCGGCGGAAGCGGCATCACACCTATGATGAGTATTCTAAAAAGTGTATTGTATATAGAAAAACAAAGCACCATTACCCTTATTTATGCTAATAAAAATGAAGACAGCACTATTTTTAAAAGCGAAATAGAAAAAATAGCTGAAGCAAATAAAGATAAAGTTCAAGTAATTTTTATAAACGAAACCCCTGCGCAAGCTGGCGATGCCCTGTACACCGGCATGCTTACGCCCGATAAAGCCAAAGCTATTGTTGAAAAGCACGTAAATCATACCTTACATACTGATTTTTTTATCTGCGGCCCCGGCCCTATGATGGAAAACGTAAAACAAGTATTAGAACAAAAAAATATAACCAAAGAAAAAATACATATAGAGTACTTTACCTCGGTGATAGAAGCGGTAGCCAACGCCGAAAAAACAAGCTCTAATGCAGCGAGTGGTGGCGATTGCCAAGTAACCGTATTGCAATACGGTGTTGAAACCACCTTTAACTTAGCTACTAATGGCAATAGTGTTTTAGACGCGGCTATTGAAAACGGAGTAGATGCCCCTTTTAGCTGTAAAGGAGCCGTGTGTTGTACCTGCCGCGCGAAAGTGATAGAAGGTGAAGTAAGCATGGACGCTAATTTTGCCCTTACCGATAATGAAGTGGCACAAGGTTATGTACTTACTTGCCAAGCCCACCCCATTACAGCCAAAGTAGTGCTTGATTACGACGCAAGTTAAGTTCCTTTTGTTTTTTTTATTAGCCCATTCTAAAAGCTAAAAAGAAAACACAATACATTTTTCGCAAAAAGAATGCTTTTTTAATACTTTGTGTACCTTTGTTCGGTATGATAAAAAGCTTGTTCCGAAAAAAAACAATAAGCAGCACGCTTCTTACCAATGAGGCTGGGGGCGCACATACTAACCTTAACAAGGTGCTGCGTGCAAAAGACCTTACTTTTTTTGGTATAGCGGCTATTATTGGTGGCGGCACCTTTAGCGCTATTGGAAATGCCTGCTATAATGGCGGCCCTGCTGTTATTTTTTTGTATATTATATGCGCTGTTGCCTGTGGTTTTACAGCTATGTGCTATGCCGAATTTGCCAGTCGTGTGCCCGTAAGCGGAAGCGCCTATACCTACGCTTATGTCTCATTTGGCGAACTGTTTGCTTGGATTATAGGTTGGGCTTTACTGATGGAGTACTCTATAGGCAATATCTACATTGCGTTCTCCTGGAGTGGATATTTTACCAATTTATTAGATGCGATAGGCTTGCACCTGCCTGAATACCTTAGCATTAACTATAAGGAAGCACACCGGGCTTTTTTAGAAAATAAAATAGGTAGCGAAGGGTATTGGGCTTGGACAAAGGCTCCGCAACTGGCTTCTTTAAAAATAATTTTTGACTTACCGGCTGTTGCTATTAACGTACTTATTACCGCTTTGGTATATATCGGTACCAAAGAGTCTAAAAACATTAGCAATGCTATGGTAGTAATAAAACTAGCTATCATTGTTTTGGTGATTTTAGTAGGTGTTTTTTATATTAACATAGATAATTGGTCGCCTTTTATGCCCAATGGATTTGGAGGCGTGATGGCTGCCGTATCGGGTGTGTTTTTTGCTTACATAGGCTTTGATGCGGTTTCTACCTTAGCTGAAGAATGCGAAAACCCACAGCGCGATTTGCCCAAAGGCATGATGTATTCTCTTATTATTTGTACTGTAGTGTTTATTGTTTTGTGTTTGGTGCTAACGGGTATGGCTTCTTATACTTTACTGGGCGTAAGCGATCCCTTGGCCGAAATTTTTAAATTAAAAGGAGTAAAGTGGATGCTGTTTGTTGTATCTGTAGCTGCGGTGGTAGCTATGAGCAGTGTGTTGTTGGTTTTTCAGATGGGGCAACCGCGTATATGGATGGCCATGAGCCGCGATGGTTTATTGCCTAAAAAATTTTCATCTATACACCCAAAATACAAAACACCCGGCTTTTCTACCGTTGTAACGGGCTTTGTAGTAGGCTTGCCTTTATTTTTTACGGACGAAAAATTTGTACTTGATTTTACCAGCATAGGCACCTTATTTGCTTTTGTATTGGTATGCGGCGGGGTGCTTATGCTAGGAGAAAAAAAGCAAGATGCAGAGCACGAAGGCGGCAAAAACAAATTTAAACTACCTTATATAAATGCTAAATACATAATACCTGCTTTGGTGTTTTTTTCTGTTGCTTTGTTGCATT
This sequence comes from Bacteroidota bacterium, assembly GCA_018267475.1. Classification (GTDB taxonomy): domain Bacteria; phylum Bacteroidota; class Bacteroidia; order B-17B0; family Aurantibacillaceae; genus PALSA-968. The sequence goes on from JAFDYI010000002.1 coordinate 18,186, forward strand.
TTTTTCAACCTAATTACATACAAGAATTACTACGCATCAACGGAACTAATGCTCAAAAAAACATTCCTATGCTTGTTTTCATGCTGCTGTGCGTGGTGCTATCTGTTTTATCTTTTATTAAAAACTTATCTCTTATCCCGGTGCTGGGCTTGTTATCGTGTTGCTATTTGCTCACCGGTATGGAGGCTTCCAACTGGGCTTGGTTTAGCACTTGGCTGTTTTTAGGCTTAATAGTATATTTTAGTTACGGGTACAAAAAAAGTGTTTTAGCTAAAAAAGCATAACTTGTTTTTTTATGAGCGACTTTAATTTTTATATGCAGCGTTGCCTACATCTTGCGCAACAAGGTTTAGGAAAGGTAGCGCCTAACCCTATGGTGGGTTGTGTAATTGTACACAACAACACCATTATTGGCGAAGGTTTTCATGAACAATATGGCGAGGCGCATGCCGAAGTAAATGCTATAAACAGCGTGCAAAATCTTAGTCTTTTGCCCGATAGTACGGTGTTTGTAAATCTTGAACCCTGCGCTCATTACGGGCATACTCCTCCTTGCTGTAACTTGCTCATACAGCATCGGGTAAAACGTGTAATAGTAGCTTGCTTAGATAGCAATCCCTTAGTGGCAGGGGAGGGGGTAAAAAAAATACAAGCTGCCGGCATAGAGGTGCAAAGCGGCATTATGCAAAAAGAAGCACGTGAACTAAACAAACGCTTTTTTACGTATCACGAAAAAAAACGCCCGTATATTATTTTAAAATGGGCGCAAACTCAAGATGGTTTTTTAAGCAAACTCCCTCCTTTTACGAAAGAAGAAAATTGGATTACTAATGAAAAAAGTAAAAAAATAGTACACACTTGGCGTGCGCAAGAGCAAGCTATTTTGGTGGGCACTCGTACAGCCTTGTTTGACAATCCCGAACTTACGACTCGTGCTGCACCCGGCAAAAATCCTATACGCATTGTAATAGATAAAGAATTGAAAGTGCCTCTTACACACAACGTATTTAATCAAAAAGCAGACACCTTTGTTTTTACTGAAAAAAATAAAAAAAACGAAAGGAATATTACCTATTTTACGATTGATTTTTCAAAAAATGCGATAGATCAAATACTATCTGTTTTGTACCATAAAAAAATATCCTCGCTGATAGTAGAAGGAGGCACGCATACTTTACAGAAATTTATAGAACACAACAGCTGGGACGAGGCACGTGTATTTACTGGAAATAAATGGTTTGAAAATGGGATATTAGCCCCTACGCTCAAGGCTACTTACTCTTATACGGAGCGCATAGACGATGACACATTAGAAATTTTTATTCGATAGATTTTCGGTTAAATAAAGTGTAGCCAAAATGCACTAAGAAAGTAAAAGGCTGCAACTCGCCGTGGTAGTAATTAAGTGAAAAACTAAGAGGCCCTAAATTAGTGTGATAGACTAAAGCGGCCATACCCAAGTAATAGCGGTCGCTAAAGGGTTTGCTGAGGCTTGGTGCCAAACCCGGCCCATTGTTTCTAATATCTTGATACGGTTGAAAAACATATAGCTCTACTCGTATGTCTAATTTTTTTATGGGGTTAAAAATAATTCTTCCGCCTCCGGCTACATACTTATACGACCTAAAATTAGGAAGAAACAAGGTGCGACTTTCAGGTGTGGGCATAAAGGCGGGGGCCAAAAGTTCAGATGAAGTATAGTTTAAAAATAGTTGCTGCGAGGAGTAAACCCCTTCCCCTAAAATACCTATTTTAAAAAAATGAAATGGTTTTAAGTATCCGTCAAACTTTAGTTTTGCCATAACCCATTGGTGGGGCACATCATCTTGCCGGGCTTCGTGCGAAGTATTTCCAGGCATTAAATCTTCTAAGCCATTTACATAACGAACTTTGCAATTGATATAGGTGCCTTCTGAAGCATACAGTTTTCTGTTTAAGGTATTGTATTCATACTCTAGGTTGCCATACGAAAATTGAAACATCGTTTGGTCGGCGGTATCTTTGGTGGTAAAAGTATTGGTTTGGTAATACACATTGTTTAGTTGCGCCACGCCACCTCCAATAATGGCTTTTGACCTATTACCTACCGGGATTCCAAAATTTAACTCGCCGTATTGGTCGTTTTGAGTAAGATAGGCCGGTTGCTGAAAGGTATAAAACAAGGTGCTGCTTCGATAATAATCCCAATGAGAAAAACAGGCTGAAGGTTCTATATAAAAAGGAAGTTTAGCCGGTATATCCAAACGAAATTTAAAAAGGCCGGAGGTAGTAAGTCGCCCAAAGTAGCCATTAGCATAAGCCGACATACCTATCTTAGAAAAAAAGTTGTACTGCGCTGAAATGAAACCAACACTAATAGGCCGCGTAGAGATATTGCCCCCAAATTGCACAAAAAGGCTTTTTTGTGGCTTTATCCGCAAGTTTAATTTATATTTTCCTGTTTCGGGGTTTAGTTCCATAGTAGGAAAAATAGATTTTATCATAGGGTTTTCAGTCAACCTGAAATACGTTTTTTTTATGCCGTGTAGGTCGTACTGTCTTTTTCGGTTGTTTTGCAGCACGTGTTTTACATATATTTGTTGTTTTTTGTTTATACCCTCAACGCTTATTTGCTCTACTACATCATCGACTGAAAAACGCTGCACAAATTGTTTCCTTCTTTCAGTAATGGTTTCTTTGCTTACGGTTGTAGTTACATATTTTTTTATTGAGTCTATTTGTCTTAGAGTGGCCACATAGCCGCTATCTATTAAGCGTTCGTTTTGATTAAAATTAAAGGTACTAACGTCGCTCCACGCTTTTATGATGATGCCGTTTTTGTTTTGCAAACTAAAATCGGGGTTGGTAACGAGCATGCTGCGTATTTGTGCATACAAATCGTCTTCACTTACTTTAGGGTTAGCGTCGGTAACGATGGAGCCAATGATGTAATCGGGGTTAAAATTGATATTCATCACATCGCTTGGGAAGTTGTTGTACAAGCCTCCGTCAAATAAAATTTTTCCATTTGTTTTAATGGGTTTTAAGTATAAGGGGTAAGTCATAGAAGCCCTTATGGCTTGGTTTAGGTTTCCGCTTTTAAAAACCACTTGTTTTTTTGTTTCTATATCGGAAGCTACGCATCTAAAAGGTACAAATAAACTATCAAAATTGTACCCGGCTACTGCTTCGGCATGAACGAAGTAGCTGAGCAGTTCAAAATCAATAGGAGCTGAATTGATCAGGTTGGTAGGTAAACTGTGAATAAGAGAAGAATCTAAAGAAACTTTTAGCGTAATCCAACTGGCATCATCTTCTTTCTTAAAAAAATAGTATTGGTATTTTTTTTCGTTATTGCCTTTGGCTATGTCGGCAAATTTTTCTGATTGAATCATTTCTTTTATTTGGTCGGGGCTGTAGCCTGCAGCATACATGCCGCCTATTAAAGCTCCTATAGAGGTGCCTGTTATGTAATTTATAGGAATGTTGTTTTCCTCCAAGGCTTTTAATACCCCTACATGGCAAGCGCCACCCGCACCGCCTCCGCTAAGCACTACACCAACTTTTTGTGCAGCAGCATACTGAAGCGATAAGCAGCATGCCAGAAAAAAAATGAATATGGGGCGTGTGTAGTTCAACAAAATTTATCAAAAGTAAAAAAAATGCTTTAAAAAACCGATGATGCTTTGGTTTAAAAAGAAAAAACCAAGCTGTCTAAAAAGCACAACTTGGTTTTTTTATAAACTTTAAAACAATTATTTTATACAGTAGCTCCTTCTTTAGCTACTATTTTTTCTTTAATACGAGCTGCTTTTCCGGTAAGGTCGCGTAAATAGAATAGTTTAGCACGGCGCACTTTACCTACTTTGGTTACTTCAATTTTTTCGATATATGGAGAAACTACGGGGAAAATACGCTCTACGCCAATACTGTTAGATATTTTGCGAACGGTAAAACTAGCTGTAGCGCGTTCGTTTTTGCGCTGAATAACTACGCCGCTAAATAGCTGGGTACGTTCTTTCTCGCCCTCTTTAATTTTGTAATAAACCGTTACGGTATCGCCGGCTTTAAAATCGGGGTGTTTAACCTCTGGGGTTAAGTGTTTTTTTGCAAACTCAAGTAATAAACTCATACTTTATTTTTTTTATGATTTACTTCCTCAGCATTCGTTGCCCTGTGCAACCAGCGGCTAAAAAAGGGACTGCGAATATACTACTTATTTTTATTCTAACAAGTTTTTTATTTTTTTTAAGCCCTTATATCCGTTCAAGTATCAAATGCGTACCTTTGCGGCCTATTAAAAACAGATGAAAAATGATAACTACTGATGTAGCCATAGTGGGCGCGGGGCCTGTTGGGCTTTTTGCTGTATTTGAATGTGGCTTATTGAAAATGCGCTGCCATTTAATTGATTATTTGCCGCAGCCCGGAGGACAACTTTCTGAAATTTATCCTAAAAAACCTATTTACGATATACCTGGTTTTCCTACTGTGTTGGCGCAAGAGTTGGTAGATAATCTGCTAAAACAAGCGGAGCCTTTTCACCCTACCTTTACGCTGGGCGAACGTATAGAAAAATTAGAAAAAAAAGGCGAAGCCGATTTCTTGCTCACCACCAATATGGGTACGCAAATCAGCAGCAAAGTGTTAGTCATAGCGGGAGGACTGGGTTGCTTTGAGCCTCGTAAACCCGAAACACAAAATATAGAGTTGTTTGAAAATGGAAAAGGAGTGTCGTACATGGTGTTAGACCCCGAAATGTTTCGCAATAAAAAAGTAGTGTTGGCTGGCGGTGGCGATAGCGCCTTGGATTGGGCTATTCACCTGCAACCTATTGTTCAAGAGCTGACGCTGGTACACCGCAGCGAGTCGTTTAGAGGTGCCCCCGACTCGGTAGGCAAGGTAATGAAGCTATCTGAGGATAAGAAAATAAACTTGTTGCTAAACAGCAATCTTACCAAAGCTAACGGAAACGGACATCTGCAAAGCATTGAAGTAAAAAATAAAGCAGGCGAAACGCAGGTTATAGAAGTCGAACATTTAATACCGCTATTTGGCTTAAGTCCTAAATTAGGGCCTATTGAACAATGGAATTTGCAAATAGATAAAAACGCTATACAGGTAAATACAGACGACTACAGCACCAACATACCCGGCATATATGCCATAGGCGATATCAACACCTACGCCAATAAATTAAAACTTATTTTGTGTGGCTTTCATGAAGCAGCTCTTATGAGCCACAGTGCCTATAAATACATAAACCCGGGCGTGAAATATACCATGAAATACACTACCGTAAACGGAGTGAACGAGTTTTAGAACCTAAAAAAAGGAGTTATTTATTGGCTGGCGCCGTATTTCCTTTTTGCTTGTTCTGGCGGTTTCTGCGCTCCTCGCGTATTTGCTCTAATTTTTGCTGTTGTTCCGGCGTAAGAATGGTTTTTAAGTTGTCTTTATACTGTTGTTTAATCGGTTTTGCTTCGGCGTGCATTTCGGCTTTTTCGGTAGCGTATTTTTCACGCAGGGGCAACAAGGCTTTCTGTTTGGCCAAGGCCGCTTCATACACTTTTTGGCGTTGTTCGTCGGTTAATTGCACTTCTTTTTGCATTTGAGCAGCCTCTCGGGTAGCCATTTGTTCCGGTGTAATGCTTGTTTTTTGGGTGCTTGCAGCGTTTGTATTCGCTTGATTTTCTTGCGCTTGTGCCGTTTGTAATGCGGCCACAGTTAAAACGGATAAAATAAGTTTTTTCATGTTTTTTATTTTAAAAGGTAAAAGTTGTTTACTTTAATAAGAGGTAAAGGTATTAAATAAAAAGATAAAAGGCCTCAAAATGCAGAAATATTTTTTTTGAAGATTAAAATATAAGTACTATATTTGTCGCCTATTTTTAAATAAGAACGAACATGGCAAACCATAAATCATCTGAAAAACGCATCAGACAAACCGAAACAAAAAAAACGCACAACCGCTACCAAGCTAAAACAGCTCGTACTTTTTTAAAACGTTTGCGCACCACTACCGATAAAAAAGAAGCAGAAACATTGCTTCCTAAAGTAGCTTCTATGTTAGATAAATTAGCTAAACGCAACGTTATCCATAAAAATAAAGCTTCGAATTTAAAGTCTAAAATAGCTAAAACAGTAGCAAAAATTAAATAATTTTGTTTTCATAAAAAGAAGAGGGCTGTTTCTTTATGGAAACGGCCTTTTTTGTTGTATCTTAGCCCAATGAACGAGTACAATACACAAAATATAGCTACCGTTATTCAGCGTTTTTTAAAAGAAAATCGTTTGGATACCAAGATGGATGTAACGAGCGTTCAAACCGATTGGAGACAAATTGCCGGCGAGCTTGTGGCCAATCATACCAAGCGTTTGTTTTTTAAAGAAACCACCTTGTTTTTGGAAGTAGATTCCTCTGAATTAAAAAACGAACTTCACTTTTTAAAAGAGGCCATTATACGTAATGTAAACCTGTACATGAAAAAAGAGTTTGTAACACAAATAGTTTTAATTTAATTGAGTGAAATCGGTTTTTTTACAAAATAAAACGTTCGTTCTCCTTTATGTGCCTCTTTTTTTGGCCGCCTCTGTTGTTATTTTTTGTACTCAAAAACTTTCTTTACACCTGTTTTTTAATCAATATGTAGGGGGGGCTTTCGATGTTTTTTTTAAATACCTTACTTATCTGGGCGATGGTATTTTTGTTATTCCTTTTTGCCTTCTTTTTATGCTTTTTTATAACATAAAAAAATCGATGTTGCTTTCTATTTCTTACATAGTAAGTTCTGTCATTACTCAAATTTTTAAGTCGGTATATTCTTTTTTTTTTCAAAACGATCGCCCTGCTTTTGTGTTTGAGCAGCAGCACGTTTCTTTAAAAAGAGTTCCTGATGTAGCCCTGCATATTATTCGTAGTTTTCCGTCGGGCCATGCTACGGCCGCTTTTAGTTTGTTTTTTTGTTTAAGTTTTTTTACTAAAAATAGAAAAATACAAGTGCTTTATTTTTTTATAGCCGTACTCACCGCTTTTTCAAGAGTATATTTATCACAACACTTTTTTGAAGATATTACTGCGGGCAGTTTTATAGGAGTGCTTTTTTCTTGGTGTACTTGCGCCTATTTTCAGTCTAAATGGAGTGCTCTAAACAAACCGGTTTTTTCTCTTTTTTAATGCAGATATACGGTAAATACTTTAATGCGTATGGCCTCATTACCCTAGTAGCAACTTTGTTGTTTATCCCTTTTCTAGGCTCGGTACATTTGTTTGACTGGGACGAAATAAATTTTGCTGAATGCGCCCGTGAAATGATTTTAACCGGTGATTACAGTCGTGTGCAAATAAATTTTCAGCCTTTTTGGGAAAAGCCTCCCTTATTTATTTGGCTTCAGGTTTTATGCATGAAAATTTTTGGCATTAACGAGTTTGCTGCCCGCTTGCCTAATGCACTATGCGGCATCATTACCTTAAACACCCTTTATTATTTCGGAAAAAAATACATAAGCCAATCCTTCGCTTTATTGTGGGTAATGTGCTACGCTTCTTCTTTTTTACCTTTTTTGTATTTTAAATCAGGTATTATCGATCCTTGGTTCAACTTTTTTATTTTTTTAAGTATATGTTTTTTAATTCAATGGTTTTATAATTTCTCTACCGGAAAAATGAACCTAAATGCTCTATATGCAGGCTTATTTGCGGGCTTGGCTGTTCTTACAAAAGGCCCGGTTGCTATCCTTATAATTGGGCTAACTTTTTTAATAAGTTGGATACGATTAAAATTTAATCCATTTAAAAATTGGAAAAACATATTACTGTTTACGATTGTTTTTTTATTAAGCGGACTTAGTTGGTTTATTTTTGAAATTATCAATGGGAATCTTTTTATTATAAGAGAGTTTATTGATTATCAAGTACGTTTATTTAACACACACGATTCGGGGCACGAAGGTTTCAGACTTTATCATTTTGTAATATTATTATTGGGTTGCTTTCCGGCAAGCATTTTCTTTATTGCATCGCACAAAAAAAACATTTCAGACTCCCCTTTTCAGGTTTATGTAAAAGTATGGATGCTTATTTTATTTTGGGTAGTATTACTAATTTTCACTATTGTAAACACTAAAATCGTACATTATTCAAGCATGTGTTATTTTCCTGTAACATACTTAGCAGCTTATACTTTACACGATATTATTTATTCAAAAAAGAAACTCTCTAAAATTTTATACATCTTAGGTATTGTATTAATTTCTGTATGGAGCTTAGCTTTTATTTTGGTTGGCCTGTTTAATCACTTTATTCCAACTATTATAAAATCGAATATTATACAAGATGCTGCTGTAAACGAGGCATTAAAAATGCCAGTGCCTTGGTATGGTTTTGAGTGGGTAATAGGTGTGTTTTTTTTAATTGCATCGTTATACTTTTTTACACGCATCTACCAAAACAAAAAATATATAGTGGCTTTTTTTGCTACCTCCCTACTAAGTGTGTGGCTGTTGGTAGCTGTTATTGCGCCTAAGGTAGAGCCCTATTCTCAGGGCGCGGCTGTTGCGTTTTATCAATCGCTGCAAGAAAAAGATTGTTATGTAGAGTCGCTTCGTTTTAAAAGTTATGCCACCTATTTTTACAGCGCTAAAAAACCCGACTGCAACACGCCCGCTATGCTTAATTACATCAAAGAGCGCGAAAAACAAAGCAACCCCAATGATTTTTCGTTTAATACAACCTGTATGCACTGGTTGCTTAATGAGGCTATAGATAAACCCGCCTACTTTGCTGCTAAAATAAATGAGGCCGAAGGCATTAAGCAAGCACACCCCAACCTAAAGGAGTTATACCAAAAAGGAGGGTTTATTTTTTATGTACGTTTACCCAATAAACCCTAACTTAGGCACGTTATTTGTACAACTACTTTAAAAAAATAGAAAATATGAGCAAACTTTTTTTTATGGCAGTAGCTACCCTTATGCTGGCTACAACGACGCAAGCACAATTACTAAAAAACATTGAGAACGCAGTAAGCGGAAAAGGAAGCCCCGGCACCGCAGGTCTAAGCAACGACGATGTCATAGCGGGCTTAAAAGAAGCCTTAAATACAGGAGCACACAACGCTACCGGAGCAGCAGCCAAGGTAGATGGTTACTTGAAAAACCCAGATATTTTTATCGTATTTCCGCCCGATGCCCAAAAAATAAAAAAGGAATTGATTCGCTTAGGTTTTAAAAACAAGGTGGATCAATTTGAAACCTCTATGAATCGTGCTGCCGAAGAAGCTGCTAAAAGCGCTGCCCCCGTTTTTTTAGGTGCCGTAAAAAACATGACGCTTACCGATGGCATGCAAATTTTGAAAGGAGCCGATACCGCCGCTACCCACTACCTGCGCCAAAACACAACAGGCACGCTAACAGGCCAGTACACCCCCATTGTAAAAAATGCGTTGGATAAAGTAAATGCTACCGCTTACTGGACAGAGCTAGTAACCCTATACAATAAAATACCCTTAGTAAAAAAAGAAAACCCCGATTTAGCAAGCTATGTTACCTCAAAAGCACTAAACGGATTGTTTTTTTTAGTAGGCAAAGAAGAAACAAAAATTCGTAAAGACCCCGCTGCCCGCGTAAGCGATATACTAAAAAAAGTATTTGGAGGAAAGTAATGCTGTTGTCTTAAAAAAACCACTACTTTTGAGCGCATCTAAAAACAACTATAAAAAAATAATATACCATGAACTTTCAACTAAGCGAAGAACATTTGATGATTCAAAAAGCCGCAAGAGATTTTGCGCAAAATGAGCTAAAACCGGGCGTTATTGAGCGTGATGAACATCAAAAATTTCCTACCGAGTTTATAAAAAAAATGGGAGAACTGGGCTTCTTGGGCATGATGGTAGATCCTAAATATGGCGGAGGCGGCATGGATACCATTTCCTACGTATTGGCTATGGAAGAAATTTCTAAGGTAGATGCCTCTTGCTCGGTGGTGATGAGTGTGAATAATTCTTTGGTTTGTTGGGGTTTGGAACATTTTGGAAACGAAGAACAAAAACAAAAATACTTAGTACCTTTAGCTAAAGGTGAAAAAATAGGGGCTTTTTGCTTAAGCGAGCCTGAAGCCGGCAGCGATGCCACTTCGCAGCGTACTACCGCCGAAGATAAAGGCGATTATTATCTATTAAACGGTACAAAAAACTGGATTACCAACGGAAATAGTGCTTCGGTATATTTGGTGATGGCACAAACCCATCCGGAAAAAGGACATCGCGGTATTAACTGTCTGATTGTAGAAAAAGGAATGGACGGTTTTGTAGTAGGCCCAAAAGAAAATAAAATGGGTATTCGCGCCAGCGATACGCACTCTCTTATGTTTAATAACGTAAAAGTACCCAAAGCCAATCGTATTGGCGAAGATGGTTTTGGTTTTAAGTTTGCTATGCAAACCCTAAGTGGCGGCCGTATAGGTATCGCTTCGCAAGCCTTGGGTATTGCCAGCGGCGCCTATGAGTTAGCTTTAGCTTACTCTAAAGAGCGTAAAGCTTTTGGAAAAGAAATTTCTAAGCATCAAGCTATACAATTTAAGCTAGCTGACATGGCCACTCGCATTGATGCGGCTCGCTTACTGTGCTTAAAAGCAGCCTCACAAAAAGATGCGCATGAGGATTACACACAAAGCGGTGCTATGGCCAAAGTATTTGCTTCGGAAACAGCTATGTGGGTAACTACCGAAGCCGTGCAAATACACGGGGGCTATGGTTATGTGAAAGAATATCATGTAGAACGCTTAATGCGCGATGCAAAAATCACACAGATTTATGAGGGCACTTCTGAAGTGCAACGCATTGTTATCTCGCGTAGTGTACTAGCTTGATGAAACTGCTTTTAGCTTAGCTTAAACAGCAGTAGCGTTATTACGACGCGAGTGAAGCCTCCTCTCTAAATTCTAAAAAATATTTGCTGATTTACAAGCATTTTTGATGTATTATTATTTTAAACTTTAACTTGTTGGTAATAAGTGTTTTGAAGCGCAATAATGCATTTTGCATGTTTTATTGAGAAAAAAATACGTTTTATAGATGAGCAAGCCTTATGGTACTTTTGCGTACGGAATTTATTATGCTAAAAACAATCACAACTATTGTAAACATGAAAACCACACACAAAATTATTTTCGGACTTATTGCGCTCTTTTTTGCACTTCAAACAAAAGCCCAAGAAATAATAGAAAAAAAATGCAACAACCCGATGTTGCTGGAAAAGATAGATGCCACGCAAAAAGCACATCCGGAATACAATATGTACGCGCTGAATATTCCGGTTGAAAACGTAGAAGTTCTGCAACTTAGAACCGAAACATCAAAAACATTTTATGGAGCTGATGGGCAGTACCGCCTGCAACAAACCGCCGGCATTTTCCATTATAAAAACGAAAAAGGAGCGTGGATTAGCGTGCAACAAAACGCTTCTACGCAAGCAAATGAGTACGGTATTTTTAATTCCAACTTGCCCTTGCACATAAACCTGCTTTCGGGCGCAAGCGAAATGACTCTAAAAAAAACAGGTGAAAAAATTCAATTTGGGAACAACAGTACCTTAGAATACATTAGCAAAGAAGGTCGTGTTATAGAAAAAAACACTGCGCTATTTTCAAACCATTCT
>JAFDYI010000030.1 GCA_018267475.1 Bacteroidota bacterium
ACAGGTGCATAAACGGATAATCAGTAAATTTATCTAATTCTCAAAATAAGATGAAGGAAATTTTTGGCGATAAAGTGGAAAACAACAGAGTTTTTATTAATTGGTTTACTGGATTAATCAATTTTCCTGACAAAACAGAAAAAAATAAAATTCTCCGTTGGGACGGAGTTTTTTATAAAATATTTGAATACGAAACTGTTTTAGGTTTTCAAAATGGAAATTTAATTAGTCAAGGAAATGTGAAAAATTATGCAAAAATCAAAAATGGAATTAATCGAAAGGATAAAAGCAAAGTTTCTAAAATTATCTTTGAAAAACTGAAAAAGAAAAATTGGAAAAGTGATTATGATTGTTCGGAAAAATATCTAATTACAATTTCTGAAAATGGAAAAATATCAAATGTGAGAATGACCTATTCAAATGAAGAACGAAAAGAGTTCTATGAGGAAGATGAATATGAGTATTGTATCAGCAAAGTGAGAAATGCTTTAACTGGACTACAATTTGATATTTTGAAGGATAAAGGAAAACCAATTTCAGAAGATATTTATATAGAAATTTGGCAAGAGAAAAATGGGAAGCTTGAGGATTGGACGCGCTAAAGAAGACACTTCTGCTAACATGGTATTGGCAAAATGCGGGGTTAAATGCAAGTTGAAAGAGTTGTAATTTTAATCCGCTTATGCTTTTCAATTCCACATTTTTTTGTAATTTAGTTTCATTGAAAAAGCATTCGCTACGTTTGTGAATTCTTGAACGTTTAGTTCTTCGAAATCCCGCACTTCGCCAATACTTTTCCCGTTAGCGGTCAGGCTATGACGACAGCGCACAAACATCAAACGGACAGACAACAAGCGAACATCCTCAATAAAGTAAAACCTACAAATAGAAATGAGCAAAGAACTAATCTTCAACATAGGAAATATATTTAATTCAACAACAGCCGAAGGAGCATTACAACAACACGGTGCAAAGCACTATTACATCGCACCTTATCAAAGAGGGTACAAATGGGCTTCTAATCATCCAAACGATGCCGTTTGTCTTTTAATGAAAGATTTACTTAATGCGGCTGAAAGTCCCACAGGAGAATACTATCTACAATTTATCACTACTAAACTTTCTAAAGTAAACGATATTAATGTTTTAGAGGTCATTGACGGACAGCAAAGATTGACTACACTCACAATTTTATTGTCGGTTCTTTCAAGTAAACAAAAAAACGATAAACAAGCCATTTCAAACAATTTACTATCATACGAAGTGCGACCAAAGGTTACTGATTTTTTTAGTAACCATATTTATCAAAACATTGACAGTATTATATCAAAAACTTGGACTGATTTTATAAATGAATTTCCAGAAAATAATGAACAAGACATCTTTTATCTATTCAATGCAGTCAATAAAATAAGTGATTTTATTGACGAGAATTTTGAGAAAATTGATACAATCATAAATTTTGAAAAGTATGTTTTGGAAAATGTAAAAATTATACTTAATAACATTGAAAGAAATGTTAGTTGTGAAGAAATCTTCAGCAACTTGAATGACAATAAAGTTGAACTGACGAGTTCTGAACTCATTAAGGGTTTAATACTAACAAACACAGCAAGGGAAAGAAACGACACCGATAGACGAATTACTTACAAAGAAATCATTGAGATAAGAGCAGTTATGGGCAGGCAGTGGGATGAGCTATCCCATTGGGCTAACAGAGAAGATATAAAATCCTTCTTCTTTTATAATTCAAATAACGTTTTAGACGAATTGCTTATGTTGCTTGCTTTGAAAGATGGTTTTAAACCAACTGTGGACAGGTCGGACAAAAACGAAGTTTTCAATCACATTCAAACACAAATAAAAAAAGGAAAGAAAACTACTACACACTATTTTGATGAACTCAAAAAACTAAAACTTGTTTTAAATGAGTGGTTTTCTGATGATGAAATTTACAATGCCTTAGGCTATTTATTTTTCACAAGAGGCAATAAAAAAACAACTATAAAGGAATTTCTTTCACTTCTTGAAAAAAGTAAAACAGAAATCAAGAAGAAACTCAAAGCGGATAAAATTAAACTTCTGAATACTGAAATTGAAGACCTTGAATATGGTGTAAACAATAACGATATTCAGAACCTTTTACTTGCACTAAGTGTTTTTGGTGATGGAAGTCGTTTTAACTTCACGGCATTCAACGGACAAGAAAACTGGTCATTAGAACACATTTTCCCTCAAAATCCTGACGAATTGCCAAATGAATTAGGAATTAAAGATGTAGAATTTATCAAGTCTCTTGGTGGTGATAAATTGGAAGATTATGAAACTATCAAAGACCGTTTGAAAGATTTTGAAGAAGCAATGAACACAAAGGAAGTTTATACCGAACTCAAAAACAAACTCAAAAAACAAACCTGTCTTCTTTTAGAAGACGAGAAGAAAATTTTATATCGGTTGATAAAAACTGAAAAGCTAAACAGTATTGGAAATATGTCATTACTTACAAAATCTGACAACAGCTCAAATAAGAATGGGATGTTTGATAAGAAACGTTACAACATTGCTAAAAGAGTCAGCAATGGCAGTTTTGTTCCCAAACACACATACGATGTTTTTTCAAAACTTATTTCTGAACAAATGACACCCGAATTAAGTGTTTGGACTGAAAAGGATATTCAAACACACGAACAATGGATAAAAACAAAAGTCACAGCCATTAGAAAGTAATTGATACAATGAACACAGGAAGATATACACTCAAATCGTTTTTGACAGACCACAATCTTGACCAAATAATAATTCCAGAAATCCAACGAGATTATGTTTGGCAAGATGAAAACGTAACTAAGTTACTGCAATCTATACTTGAAAACTCAAACAAACAAAGTGAGATTTCGGAAGGGACAAGTGAAGAAGACCTTAATGCAATGAATCCAGCTTTGAGGGAAATTGTAATCAGAGAAATTGAAAAGAATAAGAATTATTGCAACGTAGGATTTATTTACGCCTATTTTGATACTGACTTAGCAGGTAGGTTTATGTTAATTGACGGACAACAAAGAATGACAACTTTGTTTTTACTTTTACTTTGTTTAAGTGTAAAAGAGAATAAGCAAGACCAATTTAGACGGGCTTATTTTAGGGACAATATTCTCAAATTTGATTATAAAGTAAGAGAAGCTTCTCACGATTTCATTCTCAACTTCGTTGAACACACACTTAGCAAAAAAGATTTCAATACGGTTACAGACCAATTTTGGTATTACACAGAATATGGACAAGACGTAACAATTCAATCCGTTCTTAGGAATTACAAAATCATAAATGATTTTGTAAATTCTAATGTCCTAACACTTCAATATGTTGAGGATTATGTTGAGTTTTGGTATTTTGATACAAACAAAAGTAAACAAGGAGAAGAACTTTACATTTATATGAATAGTCGGGGAGAATCTGTTAGTGCTGGTGAAAGTATAAAAGCTACGCTTCTTAAAGGTTTATCCGAACAAGAAAAACACGAATGGGGTTCTAAATGGGAGAAATGGCAAAACTTATTTTGGGAATATAGAAAAGATAATAGCAATGCAGACAAAGGTCTTGAAGAATTCTTGAAATGGATAAAAATTATAGAAATAACAAAGAAAAATAGTTCAAAAACAATTCAATTTCAGGAGGCAAGCATCAGAAGTATAAAAGATCGGTTAAAAATATCTATTGAAGGACTTACACTCCAAGTAATTGAAAATTACTTCATAGCACTCTCTACTCTAGTTAAATTTAAGAATGAAATTGCATTGAATGAGTATTGGCTTTCAGGAGCTTCCGATGCAAGAGGTATATTTCCTGCGATTGACTATATGAAATTGTTGCCAATGCTAATGTATGCTGAAAAATACCCTGAATGCGATTTAAAAAATATTCAAAGGTTCGCAAGGTTTTTTCAAAACATTTCCCGTTTTTCATCTCTTTCAAAAAATCCTTTTGAATCTTTGGCAAGCACAATTAACTTAACCAAACTATTTTTAGACGCAAACTATATTGATGTTACCGAATTGGTTGAAATAGGAGAGAAAAACTCTTACGAAAACATTCTAACCGAAGAAGAAATATCTAAACTTACTATTTACAAGCAAAGTGAGAAAGATTTAAGAACAAGAATTGAAACGGCATTTTGGTCGGTAGAGGATTACAAACTATGCGATGGTAAAGTTTGGTTCATCTGGTTTTGTATGAATTATGAGCCAACCATAATATTTGACAAACATAAATTAGACGATTTTACTTTTACTTTCACAAATTTTAAATCTCTCTTTGACACGCCTGATGATTTGTTGAGAAGGGCTTTATTAACCAAAGGCGATTATTCTATTTGGGACGGACGGACAGCAACTTTGGACGGTGATAGATATTCTTTCATTAATACTGAATCAGTATGGAGACGACAACTGACTTCAAGCAAAATTGCAGAGCCTTATAAACTTTTAGTTAATGATTTTGGCAACATTAAAACAAAAAAATCAAGCAATTCAAAAGACACAATTTTAAAAGAGATTATAGATTCTTTTATTACGACTGCTACCGAAAAGGACTGGGTTTATTATTTTGTGAAAGAGCCAAGCATTCTAAGCTATTGTGGACAAAAACTTGTATGTTTTAGAAGCGGTGATGCAGGACTAGACAATATTGTGTTATTGGCAGCAAGAAATGCAGCAGAGTATAATTGGACATATTTAAAAAACAGAATCACGATAGAAGGATGAATACAACCTTGACAAAAAGCCCGAACCGCTAACATCGTATTGGCGATAGGCGGGCTGAACGGCTTCGTATCAACGGAAGTGTAAAATTCAACTTTTGTTCTTCGATTAAACTTCAGTGCTAAAAATCCCGCCCATCGCCAATACGTAATCCGTTAGGTGCAATGGTAACGACCACCCAAAAACAGAAGTAACGATAAAAATTGTAAATGCTCATAACAGAAAACATAAGACTTGGACGAATAGTTTCAGGCACTTCGAAAGGTGCTTTGTTCGTTGCTCTTACAACAACAGCATCTTATTTTTTCAATGTGTATATCCTCAAAAATTATTTCCAATACCCTGCAATTATTCCCACTTTGTTAGGAACAGCACTTGCATTTTTTATCGGTTTTAACAATAATCAGGCATACAGTCGTTGGTGGGAAGCAAGAATAATTTGGGGTGCTATCGTAAACGAATCACGTAGTTTGGCACGACAATCCATTCACTATATTGACGACAATCAAGCGGCACGAAAAATCGTTTACCGACATATCGCTTTTGTTTACGCATTGAAAAACTATTTGCGAAATACAGACGAAAACAACTATTTAAACTATTTGCAAGACAACGAACACGAACAAATCACAAAATCACTGAACAAATACAACGCTTTACTTTCATTGCAAACAACCGATTTGGAAGAATGCTACGCCAAAGGACATATTGACGGTTTTAAGTTTATGGAAATCAACCAAACTATAAACAACCTTTGCAACGAAATGGGAAAATCAGAACGCATAAAAAACACTGTTTTCCCGACCACTTACACGTTTTACACAAGAATTTTTATTTTTTATTTCATCGTCAGCGTTACTATAGTTTTGGCAAACTTAATTGGTGCTTACGCTATTCTATTCGGTTTTTTGGTGGGTTATGTTTATCACACAAGTCACGTGATAGGAACTACACTTTTAAACCCATTTGAAGCAACGCCAACTTGTATTCCACTTGACCAAATTTCAAAAAATATTGAGATAAATCTTAAAGAAATGTTGGGCGAAACTAATTTACCCGAACCAATAAAAAATACTGATAGTGATTACATTTTATAACTGAGAAATATGGATATAGCAAATATTTTTGAAAATAACGAAAAGTGGATAACAGAAAAACTGCAACAAAGCAGTAACTATTTCAGCGAACTTGCAAAAGGGCAATCCCCCGATATTCTTTACATCGGTTGTTCCGACAGTCGAGTTACAGCCGAAGATTTAATGGGCATACAGCCGGGCGAAGCATTTATTCATCGCAACATTGCCAACCTTGTTCCTAACACCGACCTTAACTCAAAATCGGTTATTGATTACGCAGTAAAACATCTCAAAGTAAAACACATTGTTGTTTGTGGACATTACAATTGTGGTGGTGTTAAAGCTGCAATGGAAAACGAAAATTTGGGCATACTCAATCCTTGGTTGGGCAACATTCGGGACATTTACAGACTACACAGCGAAGAACTAAGCGCTATTACAGACATTCACGAACGCTACAACCGACTTGTTGAACTCAACGTAGCGGAACAATGTCTTAATGTGGCGAAAATTCCCGAAGTACAGGAAGCAATGCTTAACCACAGTTTGACAATGCACGGTTGGGTGTTTGACGTGAAGACAGGCAAGCTCATTGACTTGACGAGCGACTTTATTGCACACTTTAAAGCTGACAGAAATAAAATTGCTGATATTTATTTTTTCAAACCAGAATGACAAAACCACAGCACCTAACAGCGGTTTTGCGTCAGGCGGGCTGACGTGGTAAATTGAACATTAGTGCTTTTTATTAACTTTGGTGCAAGGCTGAAAGTTTGTGCTTCTAATCCCGCCCGAACGCAAAGCCGCAAAACGTTGGCAGAAATTTTGACAATATCCGATGAACAGAATAATCCTATTTTTTTCCATCTTTATAACTGCACAGTGTTACGGCCAGAAAGTCTTTATTAACCCAGGTGTTGACACTACAGACCCGGAAATAGTCAAGGCTATTGCTATTTGGACAGACTACCTTAACTCAAAGCCGACACCGGAAAATATGCAAACAAGTTCATTATGGGATGAGTCCGAAAAGAAAAAATATCCGGTTGTTGACCAACTATATAATTCTTTAGGAGACACACCACCTTACGAGATTGGAAGGCCTACAATAATCTATGTAAAGCCAGATTCTCAATTTATGCACATAAAAACTCTTTTTTCTTACAATGATTCATTAGAAAATACTATTGTATGGAGCATCACAAGTATATATGTCAAGAAAGAAAACGGAGTTTATAAATTATATAATGCGCTTTCAAAAAATACAAATAACTGGTTGATAAAAAAAATTGAAAGCGTGACTTTTCATTATCCGCAAACATATAGGTTTAACAGCGTGAAGGCAACTCAATTAATTCAATCAATCAACAATCTCACAAGAGAGTGGCGTTTAAAAAAAATACCGATAAATTATTACATTGGTGAGACTTATGAACAGCTACAACATGTTCGGGGACTGGATTATGCGGCGGGAATGGGTAACCAGATAAAACCAAGCGGAATTTCTGACCAACAAAATAAATTAGTTTTTTGCGGTGGACTGGGTGAAAACTACTTCCATGAAGTGGTGCATTTGTATCTGAATCCATTATATCCCAACTCGCCTCTTAAAGAAGGTGTTGCAGTTTTTTATGGAGGCTCTATGGGACATACTTTGAAATGGCACCTAAAAAGATTAAACAATTATTTAGAAAACCATCCTGAAATTAATCTCAACAAATTTGAAGACTTTTATTTCATGGACAACTTTACAAATCCAAACAGTACCATTAAAGGTCTTTTATGTTTTTTAGCTTACAAGAAAGATGGTCTTCAAGGATTGAAAAAAATACTATCGTTCCAGAGTTTGGATTCAGCTATAGAGAGAGAGTTTGGAATCAAGAAAGACGATTTCAACTCTTTTCTTAGACAACAGATTAATTTAAATAAGGACTAACTTCTGCCAACATTCGCATTTATGCAAGCCTGGCTGATGTGCTAACAATGAGCAGTGGTGCATCTTTCAGCAGTAGTCCCGGCTGAAAAAACTCTATTGAGCGATAGTAATAACAATGAACTTTTAGTTATAAATTTGGCAACGGTTCCGGGCAGAAGGAATTCTAATTCCAGTCCTGCATAAATGCGTAGCCGTTATAAGTAATGCGTATGAAACACCGCAGACAAAATAACGTTTTGACAACAAAAACTTCATCTTTCCGTAAAGACATTCCCGACTATTGCATCTACTTTAGCGACTACAATGCAAATGTTTTTAGTTTTTTATTTTCCCTCCCTCTTTTCGGCAAAGCCGTGTTTGCCATTCAACGCAAGCACTTTTGCCGCTTGTTTTCAAAGGCAAATAATTTTAGTGGCGGCAAAACAGCTTGCGCCCCACCCACAACAACATACTATTATCAAACATTTATCAAATCATTAAATTGCTCTTTTAAATTAGATAGTTCCTAACTAAAATAAAATTAATAGCTATATTAGCTATGTAATTAACATCCTAAGTTTCTCATTGTGCTAAAAAATTAAAACCAAAAAACATGAAACCAACAATTACAAAAAAAATAATTGCACTTATTTATGCTATTATTATCAGCGCAACAGGCTTTGCGCAAACAAAAAACGATTCTACAGAAAGAAGAAAAATTGTGTGCGACGAAATAGTCAAACAAAGTGCTTATATTTTTGAGGGGAAGTTAATTTCAATAAAAGACTTTAAAGGACAAGACAACAATCATTACACATCTGCTTTAATTGAAATTCAAGAAGTAATTAAGGGTAATATACAAAAGGGAACAATAGAGCTAATAACAGAAGATAGTTATTATGAAGAAGAAGTTACCCCCTCTCAAAATGGCAACAGCAATGCAGATGTAAAATCCCACACCATATCTATTGTTCACGATGCATCACAAGTTGTATATAATGGTACAGCTTTGTACTTCTGTTCAGGTACTGAAAAAGGAACTACAACTTCAGGGGTTATCAATTCAAATAATAAATCATTATTTGTAATTGACGGCGTTCCATTTACAAATAACATCATTCATCAAGAGGGAATAAAGGGTTTAAGAATAGGCTCGCATTTCAAAACAATGTCTGATTTATATACTTTTATGAAAAATAATAATGCTATGAATATTAGTAATTCAGTTATTGAAAAAAAAAGTCTAAACGTTGCCATCGTAAAACAACAATCAATAAGTGATGAAAGAAAAAGCGTTAATAATGATGCTATTTATAACGAAAAAGTTAAAGCCTATAAAGAAAGTGCAGAAAAACGTCTTGCCATCATTCAAAAAAACAACGCAAGAGTTGCAGAATGTGCTGAACTTTTTATATCAGAATATCTTTGTGGGCAAGGAAACAATAAATCTATTGAAATTTACAATCCTACTCACAATGCAATAAACCTTGCTAATTATAGCTTATTAATTTATCATGGCGCATCTTATACGCCTACCACTATAACCCTTACAGGTACTATTTCTGCACAAAGCGCATATGTGGTTTCAAAACCAAATGCAAATTCAGCAATCCTTGCACACACCAATCAAACAAGTAATAATCTAAATTTTAATGGTGACGAATGTATTGTTTTAAATAAAGCATCTGTTCACATCGATAAAATAGGAGAAATAGGAATTGCTATTGGTAGTGGTGGTTGGGCATTAACACCAAGTGGCTCAACAAATAATTCTGATTTACGCAGACAATTTAATATCGGTCAAGGCGATACCAGTTGGATAAACTGTAAAAGCGAGTGGAATATTTTTACAAAAGATAGCATTTCAAATTTAGGGCAGCACCAAAATGTTTGTGGTGGTTTACCCGACCCAAACTTACTTTTAACTTTAGCTAATGGACAAACAACAGGTACAGGAAGCAACAGATATTTTGAATATGATGTTATGGTTTCATCGGATGTTCCAACTTGGTATGATTATTCCGCAATGCATATTTCACACGACATAACAGCATTTGGGAGTAATATTATTACCAGCGGGAATATAACGATTACTCCATACTCTGCTTTTAATACTCCAACCTATACTGTTTTGTCTCAAGATATAAGCTCAGACTCAATTACAATGAGTTTTGGCACTAATCTAAACAATAGTTCTTGGACAAGAACATCAATAAACTCTACACCACAACCAATGCTACATTTCAAAATTAAAATACAAAACTGCGGGGCGCAAACTAATATTGGATTTGGTGATACGACAGACTTACATTATTTTTCAAGTTATACAATCAATCAAACAGATAACCCAAATACAAATTATGTTCCTTACGATTACACATATTATACAGGAGGAATAAATCAAACCCTTTGTCAAATTAAGATAACGGATTTTACTTCTCCGATTAGTGCAGGTATTGGTAATATTCTTACAATTACAGGTAATGGCTTTGGAAACTCACGTGGTAACGGTCAAGTAAAATTTAGAAACGCTGACAACGGAGGTGCTACAAGCATTCCAATTTCAAATGCAAATGATTATTTAAACTGGAGCGATAACCAAATACAAATTCGCATGCCAAGTTTTATTGATACAGTCCCATCTGCACCGACATATACTACTCAGTATATTGTTGGCGGACATGATTTTACAATAATAAATAATGCTGGAGATTCTACAAAAAGTACAATAAACTCAAACCTTGATACATTTACCGTATTTTATAATATCGCCAACATTCGCAACTTTACAACAAAAATAAAAAGTAGAGTAAATTTAACTAAGCTCGATGTAAACGGCGGTTACATATTCCATTTAAATCCAACAGACTTTCCTGGGGGGTCTGTTCAAAGGGGTATATTTATAAAAGCAGTCAAGGATTGGCGTTGTATGACGGGAGCTAATTTTATTGTTGGCTCAGATACTGTTAGACCATCCCCAACAGCCATAGATAATGTAAACTATGTTTCTTTCTCTTTGGGCTCGACAACAGCACTTGCAAAAACCTCAAGCCACATATCTTCTTGTTCTAATGGCTCAGTAGGACAGGACGAAGTAGATATGCAGTTTATAAATAACTCATCTATATTTGTTTATGATTCTACATACACACAAAACATACCAAATGGGAAATATGATTTTTATGAAGTCTGTTTACATGAAATTGGTCATGCAATAGGATTATGTCATAATGTTATAAAAAGCGATTTGATGTACTGGGATGAACAAACTAATATTTCGTCCACAAATAGAAAGCAGTTAATCTCAGGCTTTTCCCCTGATAGTGGCGCCTCTTATAATGTAATTCAAAGTTATTATGCTAATCTTGGTACTTGTTGGCATACAATTACTTTAGGTAGTTGTCAAATGTCTGGTATTCAAAAATATCAAGTAGGTAATTACAATTTATTTCCAAACCCTACTACTTCAACCATTACCATACAAGGCACAAGTAGTTTAGGCACAATAAGCGTTTACAACACAATCGGGCAATTAATTATACAACAAACCACTAAAGAAAACAATGCCGAGATTGACCTAAGCAACCAAGCCGCAGGTTTTTACTTAATAAAAATCAGTAATAGTTTTACTAAAGTAATTAAGCAATAACCTTGCTTTAAACCATCAACAAAAAACCCGCTTCAAAATTGAGGCGGGTTTTTTATGTAATTTATTTTTTGTTATTGCGTATTTGCAGAAGTTGGCGTATTCGTATTTGTTCCACCACCTGTTGCAACCATCGTAAAATCAGTATGCACCGTTTCATTTTGTGCCACGCTTATGTTTTTTGTTTGCGTAACAAAACCACTGGCACTAACCGCTAACGTAAAACTGCCAATATGCAAACGAGTAAATTTATACGCACCCGTAGCATTCGTAATTTTATGATGAGATGCTCCGCCACTCAGCACTATGGTTGCCCCACTTATGGCGTGTCCGTGGTTATCATACACAAAACCCGCAAGCGTTACCGTGTGCCTGTGCCCAATATCATTTATTACACGCACCTCTTTATATTGGTTGTAAAAAACCGCATTACTCGTTTGATATTGCACCATCAGCGCATCTAACTGATTTTTCAATAATGCATTTGCCGCCGCAAAATGTTGCGCCAATGTTATCGTAGCATTCGTTACAATACTTTTTTGTAATTGCGGTTTACCAATCAGCGCACTAAAAGCATTAATTAAATTCTGCAAATTAGTAAGGCTTGCAGCCGTTGCACCGTATGCCGTTGTGTTGGCAATATAAGGGTTTAAATTATCGTGTATGTTTTGGCAAATATCATCAGCGTCTGTGTCGCTTGCCTGCATAATTTCACTCTTGGTATGGTTCATCGCATCAAACAAAACCGCATTACTCGTAGCCGTTGCATACGCCTTGCCTGCATTAGCCACTGCTACAGCAGCAATAGCCATAGCCTCTTGCGCATTTTGTTTACTAACAGTTGTACCAATGCTGCTCGTCTTTTGCACCGTATCATTGGCATTAATGGCGTTCACATGGCTAATAAAAGTTGCTACCGTAGCACTCATGGCACTATTGCCACTCCAAATAGATGTATTGGCGTTAAACAGTTGCTCAACCGCATCATACATGTTCAGTTCGTTAATCTGATGTCTGTTCATAATCGTTGATTTTAAAAGGTTAGTAATAGCAAGTTACTTATTAAAACGATAAAACACAAAATTTATTACATCAATCGCTCGATTATTTCCTATCGATGATAAATTATCAACTCACGATGACAAATTATTCGCATCAAATGGCAAATTATCTACCTCCGCTGACGAATTATTTACCTCAATCCGCAAATTATCTCCGGTAAATGACAAATTATTCACCTCAAATCGCAAATATGACAGCCACGATGATGAATAATTAACCCCAAACGGCAAATACGACAGACTAAACGCTAAATTAACTCCTCAGACACCTGTACAGCAGACACTCAACTCGGCAGACACCTAAACCCACACCGCATATCCTCAGACCGCTATAAAATACCCCCACCCACAACAAGCAAACACATTGTCAGCTTTAATAAGGTATTAATGTTTAGTGGCTGCCAATAAGTTTGCTTGTTTTTCTTCCGCAGGTTCGGTTTTGCAAACCGCTTTTTGCCAACCCACAATAAAAAACTAAAAACATCAACCCCTGTTCTTCGCATAAACCATTTCGGCAGACAAAAAAAGAAACGCACTACTTATAACAGCAGGTTGTCGCCATGCCCCGACGAGGGTAAACCAAGCATTCGTTCTTTTCAATACCTTTATCGCAATAAAAAACTAAAAATCAACTAACGGCACGGCGGCAACCTGCAGAACGTTGTAGGCAATTTTACAAAACCCGTTCCCAACAGAAAAACCAATGAAATTTGACAAACATTTTCCGACTGAACAATTAAAATCCTACATCAAATATTTTGTAGTGTCGGAGAACGAATTGGAAAATGAATACAAAGTTTTTCCGTCTTCGGGACTTGTTATCGGGTTTCAGTATAAAGGACAACTTGCAGCTGTGAAAGACAACACCGAAAGCAAACTAACTACGGCAGGAATTACAGGTATTACTGATGGTTACAAAGTCTTCAAAAATTCGGCAGACATAGGAACCATTTTGGTTTACTTTACCGAAATTGGCTTTACTCATTTTGCTTCACATCCTGCCAACGAACTCTTTAATTTAAGTCTTTCACTTGAAGATATTTTTGACAAAAACAGTGTAACCGAAGTTGAAGAAAAATTAACAATTGCCACCACAGACAAACAACGCATAAAAATAGTTGAGCAGTTTTTACTATCTCAACTCAAAGACATTGAAACCGACAAATTAATTGTTGAAGCGGTTAAACTTATTTACCAAAGCAACGGAACAATCCGCATAAAAGAATTGAACGAAAAGCTATTTATCAGCCAAAGTCCATTTGAAAAGCGATTTAGAAAAGTGGTGGGAACGACAGCCAAAAAATTTGCTTCTATTGTTCGCTTCAACACAGTTCTTGACAATCTAAACGACAGTAAAACGCTGACCGAAATCTGCTACGAAAACAATTTTTTTGACCAAGCACATTTCATAAAAGACTTTAAACAATTTACAGGCGACACACCCGAAAATTTTAAACGATTTTTGTAGAAAAACGATTTTTTACAATGACAACGATTTTAAGAATTGCAATTTTGCATCGTAATCATAACGCAAAAAGACAAAATGAGAAAAGCAATCTTAAAATCAACAATCATTTTCGCAGGTCTAAGCATTATGATTTCATGTAATTCAAAAAATCGTTTAACAATTAAAAATCAAGAAAAAATGTTTACAGTAGAACAAATCAAAACGGCTCACAGCAAAGTAAAATCAGGTGCAGACTTTCCTTCGTATATCAAAGAAATTAAGGCGTTAGGTGTTACTCATTACGAAGCATATGTAACAGACGGACATATTGACTATCACGGAGGAAGCGATTATACAGCAACTGTTCCGGCAAAGTATGAACCATTAGAAATTGCAAACACGCCAAAAACAGAAGAGTTCAAAGCGGAATTATTGGCTCATCAACAAGGAAAAACAGATTACCTGACTTTCATTAAAATGTGTGCAGAAACAGGAGTAGAAAAATGGGAAATTTGTATGGACAAAATGACCTGCACCTATTACGACAAAGCAGGAAATGAAATTTTAGTGGAAGAAATTCCGCAATAAAAAACTGCCTACAACATCGGTTTGGCAAAAGCAGGGCTGAAGTGCAAACTTCAGCTTTTGTGCTTCTATTAAACTTTTGTACATTAGCCGAACGGAAGTGCTTCGATTGCCCTGCCTTCGCCAAGCCGTGAACCGTTGCCCGCAAGTGTAAAGA
>JAFDYI010000031.1:0-117997 GCA_018267475.1 Bacteroidota bacterium
TCGCTTCTTTGCATACTTTCTTTTAAAGAAAGTATAAAAAAAAGAAACTTAGCGCTTCAGCAAGCTCAGCGCAAGTTTCAAAGAAATCAATTTAAAGCAAACAAAAAAGGGGCTTAAAAGCCCCTTTTTGCTCATAAAACTACTTCTTGCAAGTACAGCCACAGGTGCAAGAGGCGCCGGGACAGTTACCGCCACAAGAACAAACGCTGCTGCATGAGCAGTTGTTGCAAGTGCAAGCTTGGCTTACACAAGTGCTTTTTTTGTTGATGGATTTCATGTTTTTTTGTGTTTTTTAAAGGTGAAACAATAGATGCTTTTTACACTACAAAGGTACGGCTACTAGCCTAGCAAGGGCGGTACATCATTTAGGCTTCTTTGTATATAATTTTTGGAAATATTATCGTCCTTTTTGGCGCTGCTCGCCTATATCTTTAAAATGCGAAGGACTCAGTCCGGTTATTTTTTTAAATTGAGCCGATAGGTGTTGGCTGCTGCTGTACCCTAGTTGAAATGCAATTTCAGAAAGGCTTTGTTGCCGATACACCAACGACTCTTTTACCTTTTCTATCCGTTGGTTAATAAAGTGTTTTTCAATAGTGATACCCTCTATCGACGAAAATAAATCGCTTAAATAACTGTACTCGTAAGGTATTTTTTCGGTAATAAAAGCCGATAGTTTTTTCTTCCTTTCATTAGGAGTATCTAAATATTCTAAAATGCGGTTTTTCACTTTTTCAACTACAGCTCCTACTCGGGTTTCAACCAAGTCAAAGCCTTGCTGAACTATATTTTTTTGTAGTTCGCTTAGTTGTTCTTTAGTAAGGGGGTCTTTTAATAATACCTCTCCTAAACGCACCGATTGGTAAGGTATGTTTAGCTTGTGTAATGTTTGCTGCACCGAGCTTATGCAACGCGGGCAAACCATGTTTTTTATCAATAAGTGTTTTGCAGGCATCTAAAAAGGTTTGTGCAAATACCTTATTTTTAGATATATTTAATACCCTCCGGAATTTGGTAAAAAGTGGGGTGGCGATACACTTTATCATTAGCCGGTTCAAAGAAAGGGCCTATATCCTCAGGGCTGCTGGCTACAATGGCTGCGGCTGGCACTACCCATAAAGCAGAACCCTCGCCCCTGCGTGTATATAAATCGCGGGCATTTCCTAAAGCCATCTCTTTATCAAAAGCATGCAAGCTGCCGCAATGAACAAAAGGTTGACCTGATTTTTTTTGTACAAACACTTCCCACAATGGGCCTTGATTATCTGTTGCCATGTTTTTTTAGTATTTTAAGTTGTTTTTTATAATTCTAATGATTTAAAAAAATTACGCTGCTACGGCTTCTTTTTTCTTTTTAGCATAAGCTGCCGCTGCTGCCCTCACCCATTCTCCATTTTTATGTGCTTGGTTACGAGCGTCTAAACGTTCTTTGTTACACGGGCCGTTCCCTTTTATCACATTGTAAAACTCGCTCCAATCGGGCTCCGTAAAATCATAGCCTTTTTTTGCTTCGTTCCACTTTAAATTTTTATCCGGAATGGTTAGTCCTAAGTATTCGGCTTGCTCTACGGTTCTGTCCACAAATTTTTGTCGCAACTCGTCGTTTGTTTCGCGTTTAATGCGCCATTTGATGGCTTGCTCGCTATTAGGCGAGTCTTTATCGGGCGGGCCAAACATCATCATAGTAGGAAACCACCAACGGTTTAGCGCGTCTTGCGCCATCTCTTTTTGCTCGGCAGTACCAAACGAAAGGCGACACATAATTTCATATCCTTGGCGTTGATGAAAGCTTTCTTCTTTGCAAATGCGTACCATAGCGCGGCTATACGGACCATAAGAGGTGCGTTGCAGCATTACCTGATTCATAATAGCGGCTCCATCAACCAACCAACCAATAGCACCTATATCGGCCCAGGTAAGTGTAGGGTAATTAAAAATAGAAGAGTATTTTGCTTTGCCAGTATGCAGAGCGTCTAACAGTTCATCACGACTGGTACCTAAGGTTTCTGCGGCAGTGTATAAATACAAGCCGTGCCCGCCCTCATCTTGCACTTTGGCAAGAAGCACCATTTTGGCACGCAGGCTTGGGGCGCGAGTTATCCAGTTTCCTTCGGGCAGCATACCTACTATTTCGCTGTGGGCGTGTTGCGATATTTGGCGTATAAGATGTTTGCGATAGTTTTCGGGCATCCAATCTTTAGGTTCAATAAAATCGTTTTGCTCTAAACGAGCATCAAATTTTTTTTCTAATTCGGGTGTATTACTCATAGAAAAGTTGTTTTTGTATCCCTACAAAGGTACTATTTTTTTATGCTTTAAAAAAGATTTTTTTGTCTTTATTTTACAAGAACATGAGCCTAATCATAACAAACAGCCACTTTGTTTAAAAATAGGCGGCATAAAATGTGTTTACACAGGTATTTAATGCCATATTTGCGTATGAATTTATTACCCTATTTTTTTCTAAATAAAGAAAAAATAAGACAACCTAAATACCTTGTTTTTATCTTTATACTGCTTGTTGCCTTTTCTGTAAGCTCTTATTTTATTGGTAAAGGCGTAGCCTTGTATGCTGATTTTACTGTTTTTTGGCAGGCCGGAAAAAATTTTAGCGAAGGGCTTTCTTTGTACAGTCGTGTGGGTGGGGCAGAACGCTACATATACCCCCCTTTTGCAGCCATGTGTTTTCAATCTTTTTCGTGGCTTAGCTTGCAGCAGGCAGCTACTGTATTTTGTTTTTTTAATCATTTGTGTTGGATACTTATTATATACTACACAAAACAAATACTGATACTGGTTGGTTTTGCAGCAGAACAAAGCCGTGCGTTTTTATTCATTGCTTTTATATTGTCGTTTCGGTATTTTTTGTATCACATCAGTTTTATGCAGATGAATGAGCTGGTGCTGCTGCTTAGTCTTTTGGGTTGTTACTATCATTTAATTAATAAAAACAACCAGGCTATATTGGTATTAGTAGTGGCTACTTTTATTAAAATTATTCCTATTTTTATTTTGCTTTGGGTGTTGCGCAAATGCAAGGTAAGAAAATACCTTCTATCCATATTCGTAGCCTCTTTTTGTGTGTTAGTGCCTCTTGCTGTTCGGGGTATTGCGCAAGGCTCTATGGATATAAGCGAGTATTACACTACTTTTTTAGAGCCTTTTAAACAAGGGCGAGTAGAGCCTAACATGCACAATTATGCCTTAAATGCCGCTTTGTACAAAATTTTTTCTTATACCGAAGATGGAGCTAAGCACGGCTACATCATAAGCCTGTTGTCGCCAAAAACTATTGATATTATTTATAAAACAATTGCTTTGTTTTTACTTGCCGGCTTTTTTTGGATACTTAATCCTTTTAAAAAAGAATCGAACTATCAATACGCTTACCATATTAGTTTTATTTTGATGATGACGCATCTGATTTCCGGTATTACCTGGGAATACCATTTGGTATCTTTATTTTTTGTGCTTAGCGTAGTAGCCTCTGATTATTTAAACGCTCAAAAAACGCAAAAGAAATACTACTACCTGTTGGGGGCTTTTCTTTTATTTAACTCTCTTATAGGCAGCGATACCGTTGGTTTTTACCTCTTTTACAAAAGCTGCGGTTACAGTTTTTTAACTTGGCAACTGCTTGTTTTGGCCGGATATATGCTGTATAAAAGTGTAAAAAAACAAAAAACAGAGCATGAAAATTTTAGTTAGAAACGTAGAAATTGG
Organism: Bacteroidota bacterium; assembly: GCA_018267475.1. GTDB lineage: Bacteria > Bacteroidota > Bacteroidia > B-17B0 > Aurantibacillaceae > PALSA-968. The sequence continues at coordinate 3,724 of JAFDYI010000031.1, forward strand.
AGATTATAAACCTATAACCGACTTATCAAACCAATTAGGTTATCAGTATGGTAATAAAATAATCAAGCAATAAAAATTATTTTAGCTCGTACTCTATGTTAGGAAAATGGTTTAACGCTAATATAAGTTCGTCGGTAATAGCTACCTTTTTAGTTTTGGAATACATTTTTACCGATACGCTATTGGTTCTGTCTTCCACAAAAAACTCAATAAGGCAAGAACCCGGGTAGCCCCCTATAAGGCTTTCTATATTTTCTATAAAGGCGGGGCTTACATCAAAAACACTCATCTTTAATTGTAAGCACGTGAAAGCCGTTTCTTTTTTTTCGGGTAGTAATTCTATCTGTTGTATTTTAGGCTCATATTCACCGGGTTTATTATACTTATCTACAATACGAATTTTCATAAACAGATGCATGCCTTCTATCATATAGCTTCTATACTCTAAATAGTTTTTACCAAACAGCGTAAACTCATAAGAATCCATGTAATCTTCTAAAGAAAAAGAGCCATACGGGTTGCCGTTTTTCGCTGTTTTATGTTGCACCTTTGATACAATGCCGGCTACCGTTAATTCTTTATTCATCATAGTCGCGTTTATTTCTTTAAACTCGGAGAGCGAATTTTTTACAAAACGCTGTATCACCATTTTATACTGATCCAAAGGGTGCCCCGATATATAAAAGCCTACTACTTCCTTTTCTTTTAATAATTGTTCTAATTGCCCCCAAGGCTCTACTTTAGGTAAAACAGGTTCGTTTATAGACACATCGCTTTCTTCACCAAACAAAGAGGCTTGGTTGCTCTCTACGCCATTATTAAATATCTTTCCGTATTTTATTAGTTTATCAGTAAGGGTTTGCCCGTCTTTATCGGGCACAAAAAACATAGAGCGTGTCATTCCTTCAAACGAATCAAAAGCACCCGCCATAGAAAGAGCTTCTATACTTTTTTTATTAATGGCTTTGGTATCTAACCGGCGCGCTAAATCAAACACACTGTTGTAGCCTTTATTTTCATTCCGATCTGTGATAATACCCGCTACCACATTGCTACCCACGCCTTTTATAGCTTCTAAGCCAAAACGTATATCGCCTTGGGCGTTTACCGAAAAGCTTCCTATACTTTCGTTTATATCAGGGCCTAGCACCTTTATATTCATTCGTTTACATTCGTCCATAAAAAAGGTAACACTATCTATATTCCCCATATTGTGTGTAAGGGTAGAGGCCATAAACTCGCTGGGGTAATGGGCTTTTAAATAGGCTGTTTGAAAGGCTAAATAAGCATAGCAGGTAGAGTGTGATTTATTGAAAGCATAGCTGGCAAAGGCCTCCCAGTCTGTCCACACTTTTTCACATGTTTTAGCATCGTAACCATTTGCCGCACAGCCTTCAATAAATTTGTTTTTCATTTTATCCAGCACCTCTTTTTGTTTTTTTCCCATAGCCTTTCGCAGCACGTCGGCATCGCCTTTACTAAATCCGGCTAATTTTTGCGAAAGCCTCATTACTTGTTCTTGATATACCGTAATACCATAGGTTTCTTCCAAAAACTCGTCCATGCCGTCTAAGTCATAAACGATGGCTTCTTTTCCGTTTTTCCTATTGATGTAATTAGGAATGTAAGCCAAGGGCCCCGGACGATATAAAGCATTCATAGCAATAAGGTCGGTAAACGAGTCGGGTTTTAAATCTTTCAAATGCTTTTGCATACCGGGACTTTCAAACTGAAAGATGCCGTTTGTTTCTCCTCGCTGAAAAAGAGCTAGGGTTTTTTCATCTTCTAAAGAGATGGCATCCATATCCAACTCTATTTGATACCTTGCTTTTACGTGGGCGGCAGCATCTTTTATAACACTAAGAGTGCGTAAGCCTAAAAAGTCCATTTTTAAAAGGCCTGCATTTTCGGCTACCGAGTTGTCAAACTGGGTAACTAGCATGTTGCTGTCTTTAGCTTTCGTAATGGGCACAAACTTGCTCATTTCATCGGGGGTAATGATGATGCCGCAGGCGTGAGTGCCCGTATTGCGTACGCAACCTTCTAAATCATAAGCCTGTTTTAAAACTTCTGATTGCGCACTTTTTTCTTCTGCTATTTTTCTAAAATAGCGCGCTTGTTCCACTATCTCTCGCCGGTCTTTTATTTCTTCTAAGTATTTTTTATCTATCTCTCCTGGGGCTAACAAAGCCTTTAAAGAGGAGGCGGGATTGTCGGGGTAGGATTTTGCTAGCAGCCCCGCATCAGATAAAGGGAGGTTGAGCACGCGGGCGGTATCGCGTATAGCCGATTTACCCCCTAAGGTACCATACGTAATAATTTGCGCTACCTGGTTGTTTCCATATTTGTTAATCACATAATCAATCACTTTTGCGCGCCCTATATCATCAAAATCAATATCAATATCGGGCATGGATATACGGTCTGGGTTTAAAAAACGTTCAAAAAGCAAATCGTATTTTATAGGATCTATATTAGTAATGCCTAAGCAATAAGCCACGGCTGAACCCGCAGCGCTTCCTCGTCCGGGTCCTACGCTTACCCCCATTTCGCGTGCAGCGGTAGTAAAATCTTGTACAATTAAAAAGTATCCGGGGAACCCCATTTTCTGCATCACGCTCAGCTCAAAGTCTAAACGATCTTGTATTTCTGTAGTTAGGTTAGGGTATCGTTTTTCGGCTCCCTTGTAGGTAAGGTATTTAAGATATGCGTTTTCTCCGCGCATGCCTTTTCCCTCATCATTAGGATCTTCGTCGCGCTTATCTTTAAAATCTTCCGGTATTTGAAATTTAGGAAGCAACACATCGCGCCCCAACTTAAAGGATTCAATTTTATCTACAATAAGGTTGGTGTTTTCTAAAGCTTGTGGTATGTGCGCAAATATCTGCTGCATCTCTGCCGGAGATTTAAAATAGAATTCATCGTTAGGAAACCCGTAACGATAGCCTCTGCCCCGCCCTATAGGAGTTTCTTTTAACGTTCCGTCTTTAATGCAAAGCAGTACATCGTGCGCGGCGGCATTTTTTTTATCGGGGTAATAGTTGCTGTTGGCGGCAAAATAAGGAACCTCATATTTTTTGGAAAAGCGCAATAAGGTTTCGTTTACTACTTTTTCTTCAGGAAGAAAATGATTGTTTAGCTCTACATAAAAATCCTCGCCAAAATGTTCTTTCCACCAAACAAAAGCCTCTTCCGCCTGAGTTTCGCCCGTATTTAAAATTAAATGAGGGATTTCGCCGGTTAAAGAGCCCGTTGTAGCTATTAAACCTTCTTTGTGTTGCAACAACACCTCTTTATCTACACGGGGCACGTAATAAAAGCCGTCGGTAAAGCCAATAGAACTTAGTTTGGATAGATTTTGGTATCCTGTTTTATTTTTAGCTAAAAAAACTTGTGTAAAACCGTTATCTTGTTTGGTTTTATCTAAATGGTTTTTGCACACATAAAGCTCGCAGCCAATAATTGCTTTTAATTCTTGTTTTTTTGGTTCTTGTTTTTCTCCTTTTTCAACGGCTACGTTGTGTTCTTTTATAGCTTTATTTTTTTTATCGATGCTTTGCCAAAATAAAAAAGCGCCGTACATATTACCATGATCGGTAATGGCTAAAGCCGGCATGTTGTTGGCAATAGCACGTTTAACTAAATCGTCTATATCGCTTACCGCTTGCAGCACCGAAAACTGTGTGTGGTTGTGCAGATGAGAAAAAGGAATTGAAGCCGCTGGCGTGGTTGCTTGAGCTACTGCATCTGGTATGGCATTATCTTTATTTTTCTGTTCTTTTAGCTTTGTTTCGTGGGCAAGAAGATGAGATAAATCAGGGGCTGCATAATTTAGTTTTTGAAGTTCGACAAGTGGTAACTCGGTTACCCTTAAAACATTTCTTTTTAGCAATTCAAAAAATGCTTTTGAGGTAGCTTCTACATCAAAAGCGGCATTATGGGCTTCGGCAAATTGGGTATTAAATAATTTTTGATACAACTCGCTCAGGGTAGGCCATTTATATTTGCCGCCTCTGCCACCGGGTAAGGCACAAAAATCGGTAACGGCATCGTTTTTAGTGTCTATTACTGCTTTTTTATCAAGATAATTAGGAACCCCTAAGCGGTAAAGTTCTGCCCCAACAATACTTAAATCAAATGATATATTGTGTCCGCACAAATACGGAGCTTGTTTTACCACTTCAGCAAATTCATTAAGAACATCTGACAGCTCTTTACCCTCGGCTGTGGCGCGCTCGGTAGTGATGCCATGCACCTGTGCCGCATTAAACGGAATAGTAAAGCCATCGGGTTTTACTATCATGCTATTAGAAGATATTAAGCTGCCATAAACATCGTGCAATTGCCATGCTATTTGCACCACGCGAGGCCAGTTGTCGCTATCGCTTATGGGGGCGTTGTAATTGCGGGGCAAGCCGGTAGTTTCGGTATCAAAAATTAAAAACATATTGATGGCATAGTTTGTTTAAAAAATAGGTGTTGCGTGGTGTAAAGGTACAACAACAAAGGCACGCTTAATAGGCTGTTCATAAATTATAAAAGCTTGATTTATAGCGTCCTTATTTTTATGAACAAGGCCCCCTCGTCTCCTTTTTCTACTCTTTCAAAAAAGGGCTGCATTATCTCTCCTATATTTACTTACCTTTGCTTTTCCAACCATGCTTTTTATGGACTGTTTAATATATGATTGATAAACCAGATGACATAAACATTCATTTTATTTTAGGCTCCGGCAGAAGCGGTACCACATTATTGTTTCACATGCTTAATAACCACGAAAATTGTGTGGCTACCCCGGAATTGAAACACTTGCTTTATTTTTACAAAAAACACCAACACACAAAAGAAGTAAGCCCTCAGCTTCTTAGCGATATTAATTACTTTGCCAAAATATCCAAACAGGCTGATGATATGTTGGATTATTACGATTATTCTAATGCCTCTTTTAATTTAAAAATAGGAGAGAAAATAAACTACTTTGAATTGTGCAGGCGGGTTTATTTTATCTTTGCTCATAACAAAAAAGATAAAACAAAAATCAATACCATTATTGATAAAAACCCCACTTACACTTTGCAAGTAGATACTTTAAGCGCCGCTTTACCTCAAGCCAAATTCCTCTATGCGCTAAGAGATTACCGAAGTTATGTATTGTCGAACATACAAAGCAAAGGATATAGTGCCAAGAATTTACCGATACAGTATCATGCCTTGGTGTGGCGTTTTTACAACAAGTTAGTGCTTGCTTTACAAAAAAAATATCCGGATAAAAGCAAAATAGTATGGTATGAAAATTTGGTAAAGGAAAAAGAAAAAACCTTTCAAGAAATTTGCCTTTTTTTTAATATCCCGTACGACGAGCAGTGCTTTGATTTTCAACAGGATATTGCCCCCAAAACAAGTACCCAAAGGCACGAACGTATTTCTAACAAGATAAACGCTTTATCTAAACCTATAAACACCGACCGAGTAGAAGCTTGGAAAAAAGATTTTAATGCTTCTCAGTTAAAAACTATTGAGTTTTGGTGCGCTAAAACAGGAGAAAAATTTGGATACAAACCCACACAAAAGATAAAATGGTATGACGCTCTCCGGATTATTTTTTTATCTATTCCCTACTACCCAAGAGTTTGGCTGTTCTTTCAATTAAAATCGGTTCGCTTAGATTTTTACTTGAACGAAGGACGACGAGCGGTTTTTTTTAACAAACAAACAAAAACATGAAAACACATTACACTGCTTTTATTTTTATTCTTTTTCTGTTTTCGGCCAGATGTTATGCGTGGGGCCCTGAAGGACATAAATATGTAGCTGAAATAGCAGCGCATTTTTTGAAAAAAGAAGCCAAAGATTCACTACAGAAGTATTTAGGTAATATGAGCCTGGAGGATGCCGCCGTATGGATGGATAAGGTGCGCAAAGACCATACCTACGACTATATGAAACATTGGCATTTTATTAATATAGAAAAAGACAAAACCTATGTAAAAACAGAAAAACCGAATGTGATAAATCAGTTAGAAAAACATATTGTAGAACTGAATCAAAGAAAAGGGCTCGGTTCAGATGAAGTATTAAACACACTAAAAATAGTAATACACCTAGTAGGCGATATACACATGCCTTTGCATTGTGGCTACGGAAGCGATAAAGGAGGTAACGAAATAAAAGTATTGTGCATAAAAAAACATACCAGCCTGCACCATGTATGGGACGATGATATTATTAGATATAAAAAAATAACGTTAGACGACTGCTTAAAAATGGCGAACACGTTTACAGCGCAGCAAATACAAGACATTCAAAATAAAAACATAGAGCAATGGATGGTAGAGTCGCGGGCGTTATTACCTATGGTATATAATTTTAATGACGATTTTATTAGTCAAGAATACGTAAATAAAAATGCTTCCATCATCAAGATGCAGCTATGCAAAGCAGGCTTACGATTAGCTATGGTTTTAAACCATGCATTTGGGGCAAAATAAATTAGCGCAAAAAAAACCTTTTCGCACAAAACAATCTAAATTTACAGTTAATTCGTATTTTTGGCTCCTAATTTTATTATGAGCGACATTCAAAAAACATACAACCCAAAAGCAGCCGAAGATAAATGGTATCCCTACTGGCTGCAACATCATTTTTTTAAATCAGTACCAGACCACCGCCCACCCTACACTATTGTAATACCCCCTCCCAACGTTACAGGGGTATTGCACATGGGGCACATGCTCAACAATACCATTCAAGATGTGCTTATTCGCCGCGCCCGCATGCTCGGCTACAACGCCTGCTGGGTGCCCGGCACCGACCACGCCTCTATTGCTACCGAAGCTAAAGTAGTGGCCTTGCTAAAAGAAAAAGGCATCCATAAAAAAGACCTTACGCGCGAAACTTTTTTGAAGCATGCCTGGGATTGGAAAGAAAAATACGGAGGCATCATCTTAGAGCAACTAAAAAAATTAGGCGCCTCATGCGATTGGGATAGAACCCGATTTACTATGGAGGAAGAGCTAAGCGAAGCGGTGATAGATGTATTTATCGATTTATACAACAAAGGGTTTATATACCGAGGTGTGCGCATGGTTAATTGGGACCCGCAAGGACTTACCGCCGTAAGCGACGAAGAAGTACTGTACAAAGAAGTAAACTCCAAACTACATTACGTACGTTATAAAATAGAAAACACCACAAACGAGTGGATAACTATTGCCACTACCCGCCCCGAAACTATTTTAGGCGATACCGCCGTATGCGTAAACCCTAATGATGAACGCTACATACACCTGAAAGGAAAGCGCTGCATCATACCTATTGTAAACAGAAGCGTGCCTATTATTTTTGACGAATATGTAGATAAAGAATTTGGTACAGGCGCTCTAAAAGTTACACCTGCCCATGATATAAACGATTATAACCTGGGTTTAAAGCATCAATTGCAAACCATTGATGTGATTGCTGATAATGGAACGATCAACAACATAGATACCCCCTCTTACCATGAAAAAGACCGCTTTGCGGTACGCAAACAAATAATACTTGACTTAGAAACAGCGGGGCATCTGCTAAAAACAGAAGACATAAAAAACAAAGTAGGTACCAGCGAACGTACCGGCGCTGTAATAGAACCCAAACTATCTATGCAGTGGTTTTTAAAAATGGATAAAGTAAGCAAACCCGCCTTAGATGCCGTTTTAAAAGAAGATGTAAAGCTGATACCCGAAAAGTTTGTAAACACCTATAAACACTGGATGGAAAACGTGCACGATTGGTGCATCTCGCGCCAGCTGTGGTGGGGGCAACGCATCCCCGCATGGTACGCGCCTACAGGAGAATGTGTAGTAGCAAAAATAGAGGAAGAAGCCCTTCAACAATTTAAAACAAAGAATTTAAACATTAAAACAGGGGAACTTCGGCAAGATAACGACGTGTTGGACACCTGGTTTTCATCATGGTTGTGGCCCATTACGGTATTTGACCCACAGGTAATTCGTAACGGAAAAGAAAAAGCCAATGCCGATTTGCAGTACTACTACCCTACCAACGATTTAGTTACAGCCCCCGAAATTTTGTTTTTTTGGGTAGCCCGTATGATGATTGCCGGATACGAATACTTAGATAAAAAACCATTTAGCAACGTATATCTTACCGGCATTGTGCGCGATAAGCAAGGGCGAAAAATGAGTAAATCGTTAGGAAACAGCCCCGATCCATTGGAACTGATTGAGAAGTACGGAGCAGATGGGGTGCGTGTAGGCATGCTTCTATGCTCGCCCGCAGGTAATGATTTAATGTTTGACGAAAACTATTGTGAACAAGGTCGCAATTTTGCTAACAAAGTATGGAACGCTTTTCGTTTAATAAAAGGCTTTGAAGTAAACAACACACTGCCGCAACCTCAAACATGCAAAACCGCCATAGAATGGTTTAAAAACAAACGAAACGAACAACTAGAAATTATTAACGACCACTACACCAAGTACCGCATGAGTGACGCGTTAATGACCACCTACAAGTTGGTATGGGACGATTTTTGCGCTTGGTATTTAGAAATGATAAAACCCGAATTTATAGACGGAAAAGCTCAAGCTATTGATAGCACAACCCACCACGCTACTATTCTTTTTTTAGAAGAACTACTGAAAATGATGCACCCGTGGATGCCTTTTATTACCGAAGAAATATGGCACTTAATTAAAGAGCGCGAGGAGAAAGAGTGTATTATAGTAGCTCAATGGCCTGCTTATGAAAAGTGCAATACAGATATTATATCGGTAGGTGAAAGCATTAAGGAAATTATCTCTAACATTCGTTTAATAAGACAACAAAAACAAATTTCACCAAAAGAAAAACTTGCTTTATATGCCAAATCAAACCCTCAAAAGTTTGTTCTTGACTATGACGACTTAGTAATAAAATTAGGGAACCTAAGTGATTTTACGCATCGGGCCGAGGCAATGCCCAACAGTTATTCTTTCCAAGTAAAAACCACCGAGTTTTTTGTGCCTTTAGCAAATAACATAAATACTGAAGAAGAGAAAGAAAGGCTTGCTAAAGATTTGGAATACAATAAAGGTTTTTTGCTTTCTGTACAAAAAAAATTAGCTAACGAAAAGTTTGTAGCTAATGCAAAAGCCGAACTGGTAGCGTTAGAGCGAAAAAAACAAGCCGATACCGAAGCTAAAATTAAAGCTTTAGAAGAGCAGATAAAAAATCTTTAGTATTTATCTACTAAAGAGAGGTAAATGAAACGCTAATTCACTGTTATTTTTTTTCGGACAATACTCCCGTTTTGGCGCAATGAAACGATGTAAACACCTTTCTCATAATTGGATACATTTAAGGCGTAAGTACTTCCGGTGAAGCGATCAGTATGTACTGTTTTCCCTAACACATTGCATACCTCTATTTCGGTAGCTGCATCCAAACAGTTTACAGTTACTATTTGCTGCGATGGATTGGGGTATAACCGCACTTGCTCTAAACCGCTTGTGTACACAGCTATTCCCGACCACCCGGCAGGCATTACTTCAAATTGCCCCATCATTCCATCATCTTCATGCATCAAAATATGACAATGGTACATATATGGGATCGTGCTATCCGAAAAGGTTGTAAAACGCATAATAATACGTACCGTTTCGCTGGGTTGTACTAGTACTACATCTTTCCAGCCTCGCTCTTCGGGTGGAGGAGGATTTCCGTCTCTATCCAAAACAAAAAAGGATACATCGTGTATATGAAAAGGATGAGCCACCATAGTAGAGTCGTATAAAGTCCATATCTCCGTATTATTTAAGGGTATTCTGTAATCAATACGCATCATATCAAAAAGCAAATGATTAAAATAAAAAGGCCCGTCCATTACCGTCATGCTATCTGCGGTAAAAGTAATGCTGCGGGTAGTGTTTGCTTGCGACTGAGTATAGGGCGTTACCGATACCAGCGACGAAGGTATAAGCGTTATAGGGTTTGCTGTAGGGGCTATCACATTTAATTTCAGTATATTAAAGTTAATACCATTCAAAGGGCTATTCATAGGAGGGCCTGAGGCCATAGGCATAGTAGGGCCGCCCTGTACCCCTGTAGGAAGTTCAGATGCGTAACTCATTAAATACAAGGTTTGTCCGTTCATAGCATTTAGATTGAGTAGTATTTCAGCACGCTCTCCGGGCGATAAACGAATGCGCGTAACAGGCACCGGCGCACTCAGTAAGCCCCCGTCGTTTCCTATCACATAAAATGTTTTGTTCGCCGTAAAGCCAAAATTAAAAGTGCGCTCGCCAGAGCCATTAAGCAAGCGCAAGCGAACTACCTGGGCTGGTAGATTATATTGAGCATTGGTTACACCGTTTACCAACAAGGTGCTGTCCTGCATGCCGCGCGGCATAAATTGATTATTACTGTCTAGCTGCAAACACTTCACTATTAGCGGAATATCATCTATTCCATATTTTCTTGGCAAGGGTAAGGTCGCCTCTTCCGAATCGCGCACTATAATAAGCCCCGAAGCCCCTTTTATGGCTTGTTCGGCTGTTTTGCCCATAAAATGAGGGTGGTACCAATACGTAGCTGCCTTATTTAATATGGTAAACGAAGGATTCCAAGTGCCGTTATTTAGTATTGGACTGTGGGGACCTCCATCATCTTTTGCCGGCACGTGCATGCCGTGCCAATGCAGAGTAGTCGTGTCGCCTATGTGGTTGGTAACAACAAAGGCAGCTGCCTGCCATTTATTTAAAATTAAGGTAGGTCCTAAAAAATGATGCGCGTTGAAAGCCAGAGTTTGGGTTATTTTTCCCGGTAGTATTTGCATACTATCCCTGTGCATAGTTAAAGAAAAATTACTTCCTACTAGCGTATCGGGTATAGGAATGGTGTTTTGTGCTTTTGTTTGTTGCAAGCAACACAACAGTGCTGCTGCACTTATTATGCGTGTAAAAAACATTTTTATTGTTTATACATTTTGTGAATAAACACATCGTTCCCGGCCGTTACCTGAATAAAATACATTCCTTTTTCAAGGTCAGAAACAGGTATCGTGTAATCTTGATTGATATTTTTGTGAGTGTATGATTTTACCTGCTTTCCGAGTATATCAAACAACTCTATTTTTGTGTCAGAAAATACAGATTCGTGGGCCGTTAAAACAACCTTATCTGTAGCGGGGTTAGGGAATATCCGTACTTTAACGGTAGAGGGATTATTTGTTTTTATACCCGAAACCGATCCTGCAAAAGAAAGATTATCTATATACAAATAGCTGTTGGCCGAAGGGGTTGATTTGCTAGATGCTAAAATAATTTGAGCCGTATCGGGGTTGTTTCCATTTTTATACGTTAGGTTTATGGTAAAGGCAGCCCAACTCATAACCATGCCGGTAAGGTTTTGCACAGCAAAAGCCACCGTATCTCGTGTGTTGCTTGTACTGTTCCATTGAGTAAGATAAACAGCTACCATAGATGTATCATTACTGCCAAAGGGCATGTATTGCCAATTTCCCATAAGACTTTGAGGGCGCTGAGTAAAAGGAAAACCTCCCGATACCTTTAGGGTAGTGGTGTTAATGGTTCCGGTAGTGGCAATGCCCGGCACTACGCCCATGCCCGAAACGGTTTTTGATGTAAGTTTTAAATACGCATGACCGGGATTTCCGGGGGTACCCATGGTGCAAGTATAAACACCCATTGCATTTGTAAAGGCATTTAGATTGTCCCAATTATTCGGGTTTTGATAAGCACCTCCCACCAGTGTCCAACTTTCAAAACCTCCGTTAGGTATTTGTGCGGAAGCCGTAACTGTAATAAAAACACCGCAAATAGTGGATAGTATCGTTTTTTTCATTGTTATTTTTTTTTGCAAATATAGCAAAATGGGCGACAACATTTTTGACACTTTGGTTTACACAAAAATGCGTACCTTAGAGCGCTTTTAAAAAGCACACACCAGTATTGTTTTTACAAACAAAAAAAAGTATGAGTTACAAACGCATTTTATTAAAATTATCGGGAGAGGCCCTTATGGGGAATAAAAAATTTGGTATTGATAATGAGCGCTTGGCTCAATATGCTACGGAAATAAAAGACGCGGCTGATGCGGGTTGCCAAATAGCTATTGTGATTGGAGGAGGAAATATCTTTAGAGGCATACAAGCTGAAAAAGGAGGTATGGACCGGGTGCAGGGCGACTATATGGGGATGCTGGCTACCGTTATCAACTCTATGGCTTTACAAAGCGCCCTTGAAAGTTTAGGCGTAGAAACCCGCTTGCAAAGCGCTATAAAAATGGAACAAATATGCGAACCTTTTATTCGTCGTAAAGCGGTGCGTCATTTAGAAAAAAACCGAGTAGTTATTTTTGGTGCAGGTACCGGAAACCCTTATTTTACAACCGATACAGCAGCCACCCTTAGGGCTATTGAAATAGAGGCTGATGTTATTTTAAAAGGAACACGTGTAGATGGTATTTATACCGCCGATCCGGAGAAAGACAAAACAGCCACCAAATACGAAACGATTTCGTTTACCGAAGTATATGAAAAAGGCTTGGAGGTTATGGATATGACCGCCTTTACCCTTTGCAAAGAAAATAAACTGCCCATTATTGTATTTGATATGAACCAAAAAGGCAACTTAAAAAAACTATTGGGAGGCGCAAAAATTGGCACCTTGGTTGAAGTTGAACATCCTGTTTCGTAGAAAAAATTATTTTTTATTTTCTAACAAAGTACCTTGCTGTTTCAGCAAATCTTCTTTGCTTTTGGGTTTTAAATGACCTTGCCATAAAAAACCTTCTAGTTCAATGTCTTTTACATTAAGACCTTTCATAGGAAGCATGTTGGCTTTTGCTTTTTTGAAAAAAAGTATTTGGTCTAACTTTCCTGCTTTTTGCTTGGCAACCAGCATGCTGCTATTACAAAGGTTTACCCCTTGAAACTTTTTTTTACTATTTTGCAAATAGTAAGCCGTTTGCACATTTTCATTTACTGTTATTTTTCTAAGAGTATCGTTTGAAAAATAAGCCCACAAGGTTTTCCCTTTTATCTGGTTGTAATGCAGGGTATCTAATTGCTCTATGATAAAGGTGTTTTCAGGGATATAAATTTTATCTATTTTTTTGTTATTTAAAAAAGCCCGTATTACGATTCCGCTTAGCTGTGTTTCTTTTTCCCAAAGTATGGGTTGATGAATTAGCGTTAGGCTGCTATCGTAAGCGGTATATATCATCGTGTCGGATACGCCTTGCATATCTTTTTTATAAATACGTACGCAGCAATAGGCTTTCAACACCATGCTGTCTTTGATGATGTAATTTAACGTATCCTTCGTAAGGTATTGTATTTGTTTGTTTTTTTCTTCTTTTAAAAGGTTGGTATCTTTCTTTATGCTATTGACAGAATCTTGTATGTTTTTTTTCAAAACCTTTACATTTTTATTAAAGGCCAACATGCTGTCGGCTACGGCAAACAAGGTATCTTTATCCATTATTTTGGTAAGTAAAGCACGTTCGGTTACCCACATGCAACCTGTTTTCTGGTTGCTGTACGATTTTTCGCCGCTTATAATCATTTTTTCAGCGGTATCAATCAATTCTACGTGATGAAAACCATAACCCGTTTGCTCCTTCCGAAAATAATGAATGCTATCTGCTTTTAAGATATTTTTTTCGGAATATATTATGGCTTTTTTGGTAAGGTGTGAAATTTGTGTTTGGGTATTATACCAGCCTCTTTCACAATATAATTTATCTTTTTTACTTACTATGTTTGTAGGGCTTACAAATACAGCTGTTTTAGGCGCCGTTAAATACACTAATGTGTCGGAAGTCATGGTATAGTCCGGGTTTACCAATAGCACATCGTACTTAAAAGAAACACTTTTGCTTTCAGAAAAATAATATCCATGTCGGCTGGTAAGCGTATTTTCTTTTGACACAATGGTTCCGCCTGTTTGATAGTTAGCTGTTTTATTTTTTGAATCAAAATTTAAGGAGGTGGTAGTAAGCGTCATATCGTTATCGTGGCACACTACGTTTCCATCTATCAGTCCCAGCTTGGTATTACCGTCATATCGTGCATTTTTTCCGGTTATGGTTAGGCTATCACCTTGCCGTATAAAGATATTGCTGTAGGCTTCAATAAGATTATTATCTAAAAAATAGGCACTGTCGCAAGTCATCAGCATACCGTCTTTAGTGGTAAATTGTACGTGCCCAAGCAAGCGCTTAGCGCCTCCTTTATAGTTTTGTACAAATTTTATTTTATCGGCTTTGTAGTCTATTTTTTCTTGAGAAAAAGAAGCAAAAAAGGCCAATAGAAACAAAAAGAGGGTTCCGTTTTTTAGACTCATATACGATGCAAAGATACAAGCAAAGCTGTAATGCCCAATTTTTAAAGGCTAGCTAAGCACATATTTTTCTGAGGTTAGTATTTTTTTCATGTTTCTATGAAATGAATTGATGATGCGCCTATGAAAAAAAGGATACATAAACTTATCTCTAAAGTTAGAGTCGCTTTTGAAGTAGCTGGTATGTACGATTTTTATTTTTCCGTTTTTACCTTCGGTATATTGGATGCGCTGCACCCCTTTTGATTTGTTATCATCTAAATAACTAAACTCTATTACTTTATCTTTGTTGTTTACGGTAATAATTTCAAAAGCAACCGGAATTTTAAAAGCGCCCAGCAGTATTTTTAAATTTAAAAAATAAACTTGCCCTGTATCTACTCCGCCTATGGCATCTTTACGATAAAAAATATGGTCGGGGTACTTTTGTAAAAGCAAACCAAAAGATACACGCCCACCTTCCCATGATTTGGATGGATTGGCCGATACATAGCCATTCCATATATCTTGCAGTTTTCCTTTTAAAAAAAAAGATTTTTCTGATTTTCGGTATGAGGACAGGTCTTTGTCTTTTCCCCAAGAAGAGTGTATCTCCTTAAACTGATGCTTTCCTTTTTTTATTTCTTGTTTTATGTATCGTCTTATTTTTCGCTGCTCTATACGAGATAGGGTAATATCATCTAATTTTAATTGCCCGTATAAACACAACTGCGTGCATGAAAAAAAAAGTACTATGTATTTAATAATCTCTTTCACAAAAGTTTTTAAAAAGAAGCTAAAAGTATAAAAAGTTTAATAACAAAAAAGCAAAAACAATCTTTACTCTTACTCTTTTAACTATTTCGCGATAAGATTAACGTATTTTAACCGTAAGTGCAGTTCCTTTACACAGAACCGATTAACACCAAACCATTATCCTTTTTCGTTTCGCCAATACTTTTTTTTGCAAGCTATTGAGAACAACTCAAGTGTGCCATAAACCCGAGCCTTATATCTCTAACGCAAGCACGTTCAACTCAACGACAAGATGCACTGCATCAAGCCTAAATCGTCAAACGATATGGGTTTGCTGGGTTTTCGTATTCCTTTTCTATACAGGGCATGCTCGGTAGCCTCGCCCATAGCTACCGCCTTGTAATGCGCTTGCCATTTGTTTTTTTCAAAAAAAGCGTGTACGTTGCTGGGGGAGGTAAAAACTACTATCTGGGTTTTTGTATCAATTTCTATGCCCTGTTTCAGGGTTTCGTACACCACTAAATTGATGGCATTTTTGGTAAACTGCTGTTGCACGCTTTGCATGCTTTCTTTAGGTCCCGGAAATAATACTTTGGCGTTACCCACCAAAGAGGCAAACTGCTTGCCTACCATTTTGGTATCGGTGTTTTGCCCTATAAAATCGGCCCGATGCCCGTGCTTTCGTAGCTCGGCCGATGTTTCTTTGCTGATGCAGCCAAACTTTACTTTGCCTATGTTGGGCTTTTGGCTAAAGAAAAAACGCACCGCATGTTTGCTGCTAAAAAAAATCCAATCGCTTATGGGTAAATGAAAAAAGGGAATGGCTTTAACATCAATCAAACTTTGGGCGGTAACATCAAAATTCAATTTTTTTAATGCTTTTTCTAAATAATCTTTTTCTCTGCATGTTTTCGTTACAAATACTTTTTTAGGGCTTAGGGTATTTAGTTTTTCTACAATACGCTCGGGCAAATCAAAACCCAATATCGTTTCGTAATACAGTTGCACCGGCTGTTTATCCCAAGCTTCGGCTTTGCTTACCCATACTTTAAACGTATATTTATCTTTTTCGTTTAGCTCGGTTTCGCAGTACACGCCTAATGGCATTTGACATCCACCTTCCAACAGATTGAGCACACGTCGCTCAATAGCAACACGGGTTTGTACATCTTCCTTATTTATTTTTCCAACTACAATTTCCATACCCATATCGTCTTCGCGTATCTGCCAGGCCAACACACCTTGAGCCGGTGCGGGTATAAACTCTTGCGGACTTAGTTTTACAACCGTAAACTTGCTTGTATCTAAGTCTAATCGTTCTATACCTGCGGCAGCCAGTAAAATGGCATCGTATTCTCCTTTTTCCAATTTCTTTAACCGGGTAGGCACGTTTCCGCGCAGGTCTTTTATAGTAACGTCGTCTCTAAAAGCTAATAGTTGCGCTTTTCTTCTTGCCGACGAGGTGCCTACTACCGCCTTCTCTTTTAGGCTAAATTTTTCTTTTTCGTTTACACATTCATCGCGTATGATAAGCCAATCGGCCGGGTTTTCTCGCTCCGAAACACCCGCTACCATTAAACCATCAGGGCTTATAGTTGGCAAATCTTTATGAGAATGTACGGCTATATCAATCTCTTTACTTAGCAAAGCCTCTTCCAGTTCTTTAGTAAAAAAACCTTTGCCTTCCATCTTATCAAAAGAAGTATTCCACTCTTGCGATCGATCGCCCTGGGTGCTTATCACTTTTATCTCTACTTCGCAATTCTGCTCTTCTAGTAATTTTTTAGTATAATGTGCCTGCCATAGCGCAAGGTCGCTGCCCCGAGTTCCTATAATCACTTTTTTCATTCTTAATCGCTCTAGTTTTTTGTTTTTTATTTGTTACGCGCAAGCGAAGTAAAAAAAAATACTTGTTTGCGCCAAAGGTCTTTCCTTTTTTAGGTTTAAATTCTGAATTTTATCATAAAATGCAAAAATAATGAAACCTTTTAATATGATGCACGTATAAAGCTATACAACCCTAAAACCGCCCGCCTATGAGACAGCTAAAAATTACCAAACAAGTTACCAACCGCGAGACTGCCTCCTTAGATAAATACCTACAAGAGATAGGCCGCTTAGACCTTATTACCGCCGATGAAGAAGTGGAGCTGGCACGCAAAATACGACAGGGCGACCACCGCTCTTTAGAGCGCCTGGTAAAAGCCAACCTCAGGTTTGTGGTGTCGGTAAGCAAGCAGTATCAAAACCAAGGCTTAAGCCTACCCGACCTAATAAACGAAGGCAACTTAGGCTTGATAAAATCGGCACAACGCTTTGACGAAACACGCGGCTTTAAATTTATTTCGTATGCCGTGTGGTGGATACGACAAAGCATTTTACAGGCCTTGGCCGAACAAAGCAGGGTGGTGCGCCTACCCCTAAACAAAATTGGCTCCATCAACAAAATTGGAAAAGCTTACAACAAACTGGAGCAATTGCTGGAGCGCGAGCCTACCCCCGACGAAATAGCCCAGGCGGTGGACTCAGCCCCAACAGACGTGGTAGAGATATTGCGTACCGGCGGCAGGCACGTATCGATGGATGCGCCCCTTAGCGCCACAGATGATGGCGGCAGTATGTACGATGTGATGGAGGAAAAAGATTCTATTAGCCCGGATAAAGAACTGCTGCTGCAATCTTTACGCGATGAGATAGAGCGCTCCCTCTCTACCCTTACCGATAGAGAAGCCAATGTAGTACGCCTGTACTTTGGGCTAAGCGGCAACCCACAACTATCTTTAGAAGAAATTGGCGAGCGCTTTGACCTAACCCGCGAACGAGTACGACAAATAAAAGAAAAAGCCGTACGGCGCCTCAAACACACCTCGCGAAGCAAATTGCTAAGAAATTATTTATAGCATGACATGGAGTATAAAGCATCTGTTTAAAAAATATGTACTTTCGCTTGCTTAATTTAATTGACTAGATGAAACCCTCTATCCCTAAAGGAACACGCGATTTTTCGGCTACCGAAATGGCGCGCCGCAACTATATTTTTGAAGTAACAAAAAAATACTTCCGCCTATATGGCTTTGAACAAATAGAAACCCCTGCCATGGAAAACCTAAGCACCCTTACCGGAAAGTACGGCGAAGAGGGCGACCAGCTTTTATTTAAAATACTGAACAGCCGCATACATGAAAGCAAAGAAAAAGAAAAACTAAATCATGAATTTTCTTTAAGCCTTGAAAAAGCCAGAAACACCGAAGTGCTAACCGAGCGCGCCCTGCGCTACGACCTTACCGTACCTTTTGCCCGATACGTAGTCATGCACCAACACGAACTAACTTTCCCTTTCAAACGATTTCAAATACAACCGGTATGGCGCGCCGACAAACCCCAAAAAGGCCGTTACCGCGAGTTCTATCAATGCGATGCCGACATGATAGGAAGCCCCTCGCTAACAAACGAAATAGAACTCATACACCTAATGAACGATGTGTATAAAGAACTTAAAATACCCGTTAGCATAAAGATAAACAATAGAAAAATTTTAGCCGGCATAGCCGAACTAATTGGTGCGCCCGATAAAATAGTAAACATAACTGTAGCCATTGATAAATTAGACAAAATTGGAATTGAAAACGTAAAAGAAGAACTAAAACAGAGTTTGTCTGCCACTCAAATAACAGAATTAGAACCTCTTTTAACGTTTAAAGGCAATACCCAAGAAACTATTTTGTTTTTAAAACAATACTTAAAAAACACAGCTGCTGGGCAAAAAGGCATTGAAGAATTGGAAACTATTTTTAATGCAAAAACAGATATACAACATGCCACATTAGAGTTAGACATAACCCTTGCCCGAGGCCTAAACTACTACACAGGGGCTATTTTTGAAGTAAAAGCCAATGCAGGCACCTTTACTTCAAGCATTACCGGGGGTGGAAGATACGACGACCTAACCGGCATTTTTGGGTTACCCAATATGAGCGGTGTAGGTATTTCTTTTGGTATTGACAGAATATACGACGTAATGGACGAACTGCACTTATTTGACACCACCTTATGTAAAACACAAAGTGCGCAGTTGTTGCTTATGCACATGGGGGAAGCCGAGCAAATGCACGCCATGCAGTTATTACCTGAATTACGAAAAGCAGGTATTAGCGCCGAAGTATATCCAGATGTAACAAAAAAACTAAACAAACAGTTTGATTACGCCACTAAAAAAGACATTCCCTTTTTAATAGTAATAGGTTCTAACGAAGCCGCAAACAAAGAATATACGCTAAAAACAAAAACCGAAAAAACGGAACAACTAACCCTTCATCAAATCATCGAAAAAATAAAAAAAACATGAAAAAAATAAGCCTTTTCTTTGCCGCCTTGTTCCTTTATTTAGGAAGCGCCTATGCCCAAGAAAAAAAAATGTGGGTACAAGTAAATATAGACCTGTCTTTTAAAAACAAAGATGGAGCCGACCTCTTAGGTTCTTCTTTTGTAAACGATAGTATTGTAGTGTATAATATAGTGGAAGGAAAAAAAATAAAAGTGAACAAACCCCATGCCGACTACCCCAACAACCACTTTACTTTTTACGATAAAGCAACACAAAGCACTATTTTGCGTGTGTTTTTAGAGGAAGAAACAACGCTACTGCAACTAAACGCTAAAACCACCGACACCATTAAGTGTAGTTTAAAAAAAGAAAAAGGCGCGGTACACCTTTATAAAGTATGGTACAACGGCAAACTAAAATATAAGTTTGGGAAAGGAGCGCCCGGTATCATTACTGTTTTATACCCAACTAATAAATGCAATTGAGCCGCTATTTTGCAAGCTAAACTTGTGCTAAAAAAGGTTGCAATTCCACTATCTGTTTTCGGTTAAATAAAATGTTTAGTATCTTTGTACTTGCATTTTGAATGTATATCGCTCCATACACGAAATTCCTCCCATTAAATTACCCATTGTTACCATTGGTTCTTTTGATGGAGTTCATTTAGGGCACAAACAAATTATTGAGCGCTTGCAAAAAGTGCAACAGCAAAGCGGAGGCGAAACCTTTGTGTTTACCTTTCATCCACACCCACGCCAAGTACTTTTTCCTAAAGAAACGGATTTAAAACTACTAACCCTTACAGAAGAAAAACTTGGCTTACTAGAGCGTTTAGGGGTAAATCACGTGTTGGTATTTCCTTTTACCCAAGCGTTTGCCCAGCAGTCGGCACACAGCTACGTGCACGATATTTTAGTGCAAGCCATTGGCGTAAAAAAAATGGTAATAGGCTACGATCATCGTTTTGGAAACAACAGAGAAGGCAATATGGATACGCTAAAAAAATACGCTGCGCAGTATCATTTTGAAGTAGAAGAAATTCCTGCCCATGAAATAGACCATGTAAACATAAGCTCCAGCAAAATACGAAAAGCCTTAGATGCCGGAGATATAAAAACCGCCAATACCTACTTAGGCTACCCCTACTCCATCAGCGGAAAAGTAATTGACGGTAAAAAATTAGGTCGTACCTTGGGCTATCCTACTGCCAACATTTTAATTGAAAACCACAACAAGCTCATACCTAAAACAGGCGTGTATGCGGCTAAAACCACTATAAACGGCATCACCTACAAAGGCATGATGAGCATTGGGTACAACCCCACCACCGATAAAGACCAAAAAATAAAAATAGAATTGCATATTTTTAATTTTGACGCCAACATTTATAATACTACTTTAACGCTTCAAATACAAGCTCGTTTGCGCGACGAAGAAAAGTTTGCCTCGCTTAACGATTTAAAAAATCAACTGCATGAAGACAAAGCACAAGCTCTCGCTATTTTGTAATACAGCGCTGCTGCTGTTAGCCTTTTGCGGAACCGGTTGGGCCCAAGAGCAAAAAGAGTTGTTGGACTCCGCCCAGCTGGTTGAAACCTATACCTTTATGAGCCTTACCGAAGCATTAGAACACCCCGAAATGGTAATAAAACTAGAGCTGCGTAAGCAAAAAATAAAAACATTTCCTCCCGAAATTTTTCAATTTAAAAACCTGCAATGGCTTGATTTAGGAAGAAATCAACTAAAAGAAATTCCCGACAGTTTATACAAGCTGAACAACCTTCAGTACCTAGATGTATCGCGCAACAAGTTAGGCTCACTGCCTAAAGAAATTGGAAAGTGCGGCAACTTATTTTACTTAAATGCAAACAACAACGACTTGTATTTTTTACCTCCGCAAATAGGCAATTTAGAAAATTTGCGCATGCTTGATTTGTGGAGCAACGATTTATCTGATTTTCCGGAAACAATGCAAAACTTGAAAAACCTAACCACTATAGATATACGAGGCATTTTAATAAGCGACGATGTAGTAAAAAAATTAAAAAGAATGTTGCCCCACACACACGTAGCTTCTAGCCCACCGTGCAATTGTAAACTGTAAAAATGAACCCTTTAGTATTTGACATACACGTTTTTGTTTGTACCAACCAACGTAGTGGTACCGAAAAAAAAAGCTGCGGCGAACAGCATGGCTTAGACCTTACAGCTGCTTTTAAAAAAGCCATAAAAGACAAAAAACTAACTAAATCTATCCGGGCACAACGCGCCGGGTGCTTAGGTATTTGCGATTTTGGGCCTACCGTAGCCCTATATCCCGAAGGTGTTTTTTATGTAAACGTACAGCTAAGCGATGTAGAAGAAATTGTGCAATCGCATATTGTAGAAGGAAAAATAGTAGAACGTCTTTTGTTAAAAAAAGACAGATAACCTCTTTCTTATAGATACCCAACAATCCAATATATTTGTACCTATTACGCACCGTTTATACCGTTAATAAAATTGACACACGAGCAAACAGCCATAAAAACAACGTACTTTAGCATTGCCGGAAATGCAGCGCTGGCTTTAATTAAAGGTTTGGCCGGTTTTTTCGGGAACTCGTATGCCCTGGTGGCAGATGCCATAGAATCTACTACCGATATTTTTTCGTCTATCTTAGTGCTACTGGGATTAAAATACGCCAACAAACCCGCCGACAAAAACCACCCGTACGGGCATGGACGGGTAGAACCCTTAATAACCTTTATAGTAGTCGGCTTTCTTATTACATCAGCCACTATTATTGCTTACGAAAGCATTCAAAACATATACACCCCACACAGCCTTCCCAAAAGTTGGACCCTGCTTATACTCGGCGCCATTATTATATGGAAAGAAATTTCGTACCGCATTGTACTAAAGAAAAGCAACCAAACAAACAGCTCCTCCTTAAAAGCCGATGCCTGGCACCACCGCAGCGATGCCATCACTTCAGTTGCTGCTTTTATTGGTATTTCTATTGCGCTTATTTTTGGAAAAGGCTATGAAACTGCCGATGATTGGGCGGCCCTATTTGCTGCCGCCTTTATTTTGTACAACAGTTATCTTATTTTCAGGCCGGCCTTAGGCGAAATTATGGACGAAAACACCTATGAAGACCTTATCCAAAACATTAGAGTAGTGTCGGCCACGGTGCCGGGTATTATGGGTACCGAAAAATGCTTTGTAAGAAAATCGGGGCTCAAGTACCATATTGATTTACACGCTCTAGTTGATGCCAACCTAACCGTAAAAGAAGGGCACGATATTGCCCACCGATTAAAAGATACTCTTAGAGAAAAAATGCCGCAGCTTGGACATGTTTTAATACATATAGAGCCCAGCTGTTTGGCTTAAACCAACTCTATTCCGGCTTTGAAACAGAATTGTTTTGTTGTTTTTTCTTACGAAGGTAAACCGGAATATCATCGCCTAACAAATAACCCCAAGGCTGCAAAGAGGGTATCCTATCAAAAATAACTTTAGTAATGGCTATAGCCGGCAAAGCCAAAAACATACCGGAAATACCAATAAGCATACCGCCACAAATAATACCCAGCATAGAAAAAAGTGCATTTATTTTCACTTTAGAGCTAACTACCTTAGGAATTAAGATATTGCTATCTATCAAATGAACCACCATAAACAGTATGGCTATGCTAAGCAAAATGCTTAAATCGGTAGAGCCGCTAAGCGCTATAAGCATGGCAAACAATGCGGATAAAAAAATACCCACATACGGTATCAGATTTAAAAAAGCAGTAAGCACCCCTACAAACACCGCGTACCGAACCCCCATCACCATCAAACTAATAGATACCAACAACGCTATTATCAGCATTTCTATAAGCAAACCCACCAAATAACTATGCACTACTGTTTTAATTTGAGATACAATGCTCTTTAAAACAACATGATGCTGAGGCTTTACCAAGCGATTTAAAAACTCTAAAAACAAACCACGATACGAAAGAATTAAAAACATATAAATAGGAACAAAAACCAACATCATTAAAATAGATGAAAAATGCGACAAGGTGCTGCTCATAAACGCTTTGCCCATATCTATAGATTGTAAAGAGAAATGAAGTAAATAGCTTTTTTGCTTGCTGTAGCCTATATTAAAGCGTTCAAAAATCCAATCTTGTATGTTGTAAATATGCGCTGTAACATTTTCTTGTATCTTAGGAAAATCGGCAGAAAAAGCCGCTATTTCCGAACCTATAAAAACAAGAATGCCGCTGCCCATAAGCAAAAAAAACAATAAGGCCGTTACCACCGCCCAAGTATGAGAAAAGCAGACTTTTGCTTGCAAAAAAGAAACTACGGGTTGCAGCAACACAGCCAATAAAAAAGCTAAAAAAAGAGGCACTAAAAGGCTGCTTAAAAAATAAACGCTTGCCACACAAGCAAAAAAAACAAAAAATACGGCCGCCGTTTTAAAAACAAAACTATTCATAATACAAATGTTATTATGTTTGCAAAGTACTGCTTTTTTTCACAAAAATAAATACCGCTATCTCTTTAATTCAAAATTTCGGTACCCTTTTAGGTCTGCTTCTTGGGCTTGAACTTCCGTAACTTTTGCTTGAGTTGGCCCTACATAGCACCACTCTATCAACTTGTTGATGTTTTCTTCTGCGCCTTCGGCCTCTATATACACATCGCCATTGGCTGCATTTTTTACAAAACCAGACAAACCTAACTCTAATGCCTTATTAAGCGTAGCAAACCGGTAGGATACGCCTTGCACAAAGCCTTTTACCACTATGTTGTAGTGTCTGCTCATTTTTTTTAACTGCTACTACCCTACTCTTCGTAAAAAGCCTTTGCAAAAAAAATTACTTTTTTATACGCTCTACGTAAGTAGCGGTGCGGGTGTCTATTTTTATTTTTTCGCCTTGGTTTATAAACAACGGTACCATAACCGTAGCGCCGGTTTCTACGGTAGCCGGTTTTAGGGTGTTTGAGCTGGCGGTATCGCCTTTTATTCCGGGCTCGGTATAAGTAATTTCAAGCTCTACAAAGGTAGGTGCTTCGGCCAAGATAGGTGTTTCTTCCTCAAAAGTAACTTTTACTTCCATGCCTTCTTTTAAAAAGTTAATACCATCGCCCAAGGCAGCAGTAGGTATGTGTATTTGCTCGTAGGTTTCATTATCCATCACTACAATAAAATCACCTTCCGGGTAAATAAATTGCATCATTTTGTATTCTACGCGCACCATGGTTACCTCTTCGCCACTACGAAAGCGGTTTTCGGTTTGCTTCCCTGTTTTTAGGTTGCGCATTTTAGCTTGATAAAAAGCGCGTAAGTTGCCGGGGGTGCGGTGTTGCCATTCGGTAATTAAGCAAAGTTCGCCGTTGTAACGAAGTACGCAGCCTATTGATACATCTCCTGTGTTTGCCATATTTTTTTGAGTTATTGAGTTATATAATTTTTGAGTTGTGAATTTAATTGGCCGCCGTTGGCTCTACTGTTACGCCCATGCTGCTAAATTTTTCTATCCTGTCGGCTATGCGTTTTTCGGCGGTTTGTTTAGATAATTGTTTCATGCCGGCAGCAATGGCTTCTTTTACATTTTTATATACCTCGGCCGGGTTGTTGTGCGCTCCGCCTAAGGGTTCGGCTATGATACCGTCTATTAAATGGTTGCCCATCATATCAGTAGCCGTTAGTTTCAGTGCTTCGGCTGCTTTTTCTTTAAAATTCCAGGTGCGCCACAAAATGGTAGAGCAGTTTTCGGGAGAGATAACCGAGTACCAAGCGTTTTCAAGCATCAGCACTTTATCGCCTATGCCTATGCCTAAGGCCCCCCCCGATGCTCCTTCACCAATAATGATGCAAAGTACGGGCACATTTAGTTGCATCATTTCCAATAAATTACGAGCTATGGCTTCGCCCTGCCCACGCTCTTCGGCTTCTAAACCGGGGTAAGCGCCCGGAGTATCAATAAAGGTTATGATGGGTTTGTTAAATTTTTCTGCCAGTTTCATTAAACGGAGTGCTTTTCTATAGCCTTCGGGATTGGGCATGCCAAAATTTCGGTACTGGCGTTCTTTGGTATTACGGCCTTTTTGTTGCCCTATAAGCATGTAGGTAGTGCCATCTATATCGCCAAAGCCGCCTATCATGGCTTTATCGTCTTTTACGGTACGGTCGCCATGCAGTTCTATAAAATTACCGTTGGTAAGGGCGTTGATATAATCTAAAGCGTAAGGGCGGTTGGGGTGGCGCGATAGTTGCACGCGTTGCCAAGGACTAAGGTGAGTATAAAGTTCTTTTTTTGTTTCGGTTATTTTATCCTCCATTTGTTTGATAGAGGGGGAAACATCTACTTTACTTTTGGCGGCAATGTCTTTGAGCTTTTGAAGTTCTTTTTCAAGTTCTTCTATAGGCTTTTCAAAATCAAGATAATTACTCATTCCGGTAAAAAATTAGGGGGCAAATATATTATTTTAAAATGGATTGTAAAATTTGCTTTTTTAACTAAAGAAAGAAGGCTTTTTATTCTGTTTCTACCGGCAATTCGCTAAAATCGTGTACGGTATGGTATAGGGTATCGCGCTCTATAGGGCGTAAGCCGGCTTGTTTTATCAGTTCTACCAATTGTTGCGTGCTAAGCGCCGGATTTTTTTCTTCGGCACCCGCCATAGAGTATATTTTGGTGGTGTCGTCAATGGTTCCGTCCAAATCGTCAGCGCCGAAGTGAAGGGCTAATTGTGCCGTGCTTCGTCCTATCATGGCCCAGTAGGCCTTTATATGGTCAAAATTATCTAAATAAATACGACTGATGGCGTAGTTGCGCAGGTCTTCTATAATGCTTGCCTCGGGCACCTGGCTCATTTGGTTGTCTTTGTTTCTAAATTTTAATGGGATAAAGGCATTAAAACCTCCTGTTTTATCTTGCAGTTGGCGCAGCTGCTCTAAGTGGTCTATGCGGTGATGAAATTTTTCTATATGTCCGTACAACATGGTAGCGTTGCTTTTGCCGCCCAGTTTATGCCACTCTTCATGAATAGACAGCCATTCTTGAGCGCTGCACTTGCCGCCCGCTATTTGGTCGCGTATTTCGGGGGCAAAAATTTCGGCTCCGCCGCCCGGCATAGAGCCTAAGCCGGCTTCTTTCATGGCTTTCATTCCATCGGCATAGCTTATTTTTGCTTTTTTAAAGATGTAGTGATACTCAACCGGAGTAAGCGCTTTTATATGTAACTGTGGGCGGTGTTGTTTTATTTTTTGAAACAGTTCGGTGTAAAAATTAAAATCTTGTTTTGGAATAACCCCGCCTGTGATGTGCACCTCGGTTACGGGTTTATCGTCCCACTTTTTTATAATATCTAAAATTTGAGTCACCGAAAGTTCCCAACCTTCTTCTTTTTGTTTTATCAGGCGCGAGTACGAGCAGAACGAGCAGGTGTAAACACATATATTAGTGGGCTCCACATGAAAATTTCGGTTAAAAAACACCTTATCGCCCGTTTTTTTATGTTTTACAACATGAGCCAAGGCTCCTACAAAACCCAAATCGGCTTTTTCAAAAAGCAATACCCCCTCTTCAAAAGAAATGCGTTTGTTGCTTAGCACCTTATCCGCTATTTTTTTTAGTTCGTGGCTGATGTGCGTGCTGTTTAGGTAGGTTTGAAGGCCTTCGGGTTTCATTTGGCAAAGTTACGAAATAGCCTTTAAACTTAAATCTAAACTTTTTATTTGATGTGTTAGTGCCCCTACCGATATAAAATCAACGCCGGCCAAGGCATATTGACGTATGTTTTTTTGCGTGATGCCTCCGCTGGCTTCTGTTTGATAGGCTCCGTTGATGAGAGTTACCGCCTTTTTTACCTCAGCAACCGAAAAATTATCCAACAAAACTCGGTTTACCTTGCCATGGGTTATTATTTTTTTTACATCAGATAGGTTGCGGCATTCTACCTCCACAGCTAATTTTAATTTATTTTTTTTAAGATAAGCCTGCGCCGCATCAACGGCCTGCGTGATGCCTCCTGCAAAATCAATATGGTTGTCTTTTATTAAAATCATATCGTATAGGGCGTAGCGGTGGTTGGCTCCCCCGCCTATTACAACCGCCCATTTTTCAAAAAAACGAAACAAAGGAGTTGTTTTTCGGGTGTCGATTACCTGTGTATGTGTGGATTTGCACAAACTTTGCAGGTGGTGTGTTTGGGTGGCAATGCCGCTCATGCGCTGCATCACATTAAGTAAAAGGCGCTCGGCTATCAATAATTTGTAAGTAGGGCCCGATACTATAAAGGCCACATCGCCTTTTTTTACCGGAGTACCGTCTTTTATTTTTACGGTTATTTTTATATTTTTATCTATTTCTTTTAAAATAAAACAAGCGGCTTCTACGCCGGCCAAAACGCCTTCTTGTTTCACCAAAAGTTGCATACGGCCTATTTGATTTTTTTTTAGAGTAGATAGGGTGGTATGGTCGCCGGGGCCTACATCTTCGGCAAGGGCTTGTTTTATAAAAGTTTTGAAATTAAAGTTTTTTTGGTGTTTTGTGATATAACTCATCTTGCAAAAAATAAAAGTCCAAAATTAAGAATAGTTTTGTGGAATGAAAATAGTGCTGCTGCAAATAGATAAAACCGACCAAGCCTATATAGAACAAGGGGTGCAGGAGTTTAGTGTTATTTCGTTATATTTAATTTTGATACAAACACTTTATCCTTAACAACAATACGCGCTATGTAAAATCCTGATGCTAAAGACGCAACAGAAAAAGGTACTACATTTTCACCCTTAGTTAAGCATAAATGAACCGATTGTATTAACTGCCCACCTATACTGTATAAGTTAAGTTGTGTATTTATACTTTCTTCTACACTAATTTTAACAATACAGTTGTCTGATGCTGGATTGGGGTATAGCAGCATTGCCTCGCCGCCATTACTTGATGAATTTATTTGATTAATACTGGCACTATTATTTATAGTATTAATGGTTTGATTAGTTAATACTGGGGGATTGTAATCGAAAAAAATTGCTGCCCTATTCTTAAATTGAGTTCCTTGTGGTAATCCTTTTTTTGCATGAATACTATATGCTATGGTGCCTATGCTCCCTAAAGCAGAATTGTTTTGATACGGCAAATTAATATTATTAAATGTAAAAGAAACAAGTCCATTATTTGTCATTGAAGCAATATAGTTATGATTAGAATATCCTGGTCTTAATGATTCCCAATTAAAATTAGCATCTAAAGTGTCCATAACAATAATTTTATTAGCGTTTGCCGTTCCTGTATTTTGGAAATGTATTACATAATCAAAAACGGTATCGTTAGAATTGACATAACCTAGCGGCCCTATTCCTTTCGGGTAAACTTCTTTAAAATTAGGATCAAATGATTCAACTACTTCGCCACTGTAAGATCCTATATTATTCCAAGGAGTATAATCATTAAGCCAATTGCTTACGGGCGAAGTATATGAAGTCGTATCCACAAAATCAACATTAGTACTAATAGGGATATTAGTAGGCACATTATAATTTATTAAAGCAGCAGTTGAAGCTCCCGGTGTTAAAGAAATGGTACTTGTATTATTATACCAATGGAGGCTTAGCAAAGGGTTTACTAATGACAAATTTATTCCAGAAGCGCCTAAATAAAGTAATTGCCCATCGTTGGCGTATCTTAATTGAATATTGTTTTCTGTTACCGTTCCATCATTTTGAATAATTACTTGTTGTGCATAACTACCACCAGGTGTAAGGTAATTAATGCTTGAATTGATAATATGTACATCGTGCAAAGGGTTTATATTATTAGCAAAATTAACTGTGTACGTGCAACCTGATGATGCTGTAATGTTTAACACATTGTTGTTACTTTGGCAAGCACTCAATGGGTACAGATGTTGTATTACTTCTTGTATGTTATAGCTACCGGTGGGTAAAATAAAACTGTAAATGCCCGACGTGTCTGTAAACATATAACTACTTACGGGATAAGCAGTTACTACATTGTTATTTTTTACAAGAATGTGTTGTAAGGGAGGCTCTCCCGCATCTTGTATGCAATTACCATTCGCGTCATAATAAACGGTTCCCGTAACGGTGCAATAACAACTGTTGTTTGCGGTATTATAGCCAAGAGAAAATAGACTTGTAGCGGTACAACCTAAAGCGTCAGTAACCGTTACCGAATACCTGCCCGTTGCTACCCCTGAAATGGTTGCTGCACTTGATGAAAGAGGATACCAATTATAACTATAAGGTGGGGTTCCCCCTGTTGGTATTGCTGTTACAGAACCATCACTTGTATAAATACAACTGGCAGGGGTACTGGTAAATCCCGTATTTATTGAAGATACTGCTTCAAGAGTTACCGACTTGTTTTTTTGGCAACCTAAAGCATCAGTAATGACACATGAATAAGTACCGGCTCCAAGGCCTCCTATAGAAGATGTGGTGGCCCCTGTATTCCAATGATAGGCAATAGGCCCATAACTTGAAGATGCATTAACAGAGGCAACACCGTTGTTATTAGGACACAAGGGGTTTACTTCACTGGTATAAACGCTTAAATTGGATATGGGAGGCACATAAGCAATACCTGTTTGTTTGCATTGATTAGCGTCTGTAACTTCAAAAGAATAATTGCCTGAAGGAACGCCTGTAAGGATAAGCCCTGTTTGAATCGGAGAAGTTGCCCATGTAACAGAATAAGGGGCCAGCCCTCCGCTTACAGTTAAAGTAGCTGAACCCGTAGGCGAAGAACAAGAGCTTTGTGTAGCTGTATATGTAACATTTATAGGCGTACTTGAAGCAATATTAAAATTAGTATCACCAATGCAACCATTAACATCACTTACCTGTACACTATAGTATCCGGGAATTAATCCTGATGCCGATTGAGTAGTTTGCCCGTTGCTATACACATAACTATATGGGGGGGTACCTCCGCTGCCAAATGAAATAGCACTTCCATTACTTAGGGTACAAGTAGCTGCCGTTGTAGCAACGTGTGGATATACATTCAAGCTTTGAGGTATGTAAGCATATGCACTTCCCATACAGCCTTGTGCATCCGTAACAACGATATCATAATACCCTGTTGTGAGGTTAGAAATTTGCGGCGTAACTTGGCTATTACTCCATAGGTAGGTATAAGGGGCTACGCCATTAGAAATGGCCGTTACGCTTGCTGTTCCATTTGTGCAGTTAGCAGAAGTAGTTGTAACAGATACGCTTATATTAGATATCTGAACTACTGAAATAGTATCTATATTGGGTGTAGAGCAACCATGTGCATCGGTTATTGATAAAAAATAATTGCCTAAAGGCAGAATTGCGTTAGGTCCAGTAGCAACAGAGCTGCCTACAGAATTAGTCCAAACAATTGTATATGGCGCATAGCCCCCTGATACCGATGCAACATAAGTTCCTGTTGTAGCTGGACACAATGGGGTACTGTACGTTAAAGTATTTGAAAAAGGAAAATTTGTACTCCCAGAGCCTAATATGTTAAGATTATTAGACCCCGAGGCATAACATGAGTAAGAAGAATAACCAGGTAAATTACGCAAGGTATCTGTTAAATTATTTGTAGTATGGCTTGCGTTTCCGCCACTATATGACCAATAATAGGTGATGGGCGGCGTTAAACCCGTAACGCTGGCTACAACAATACCATCATTATGGCAAGGCGTTTGAGTCATAGTAAAAGAAAGTGTTTGAGCTTTAATACAAGAAATATGTAAGAGAAACAATGCCCAAAAACACCACTGGTTTACTTTACGAAATATTTTCATTGGTTTTTGTAATTAATTTTATATACAAATATAGAACTTTTTTTAAAATTGCAATGTATAATTATAAACAAAATTAAGAATAGTTTTGTGGAATGAAAATAGTGCTGTTGCAAATAGATAAAACCGACCAAGCCTATATAGAACAAGGGGTGCAGGAGTTTAGTAAGCGCCTAAGTCGATATATTTCTTTTGAAACCGTTACCATTTCTATTTCTAAAAGCACGCGCAGTAGAAGCATTGCCGAACAAAAACAAGAAGAAGAAAAGCAGCTTCTTACTCGTTTAGAAAAAAGCGATTGCGTGTACTTATTAGACGAAATCGGAAAAGAATATACTTCTATACAATTAGCGCAGCAAATACAAAGCGTGCTGAATGCCGGTAAAAAAAACATCTATTTTGTGATAGGCGGCCCCTATGGTTTTACCGATGCGTTGCGTAGTAAATACCCGCTTATCAGTCTTTCTAAACTCACCTTTTCGCACCAGATGATTCGTTTGTTTTTTTGCGAACAACTTTATAGGGCTTTTACTATTATTAAGGGCGAAAAATACCATCATTCGTAGATTTTTTTTGCACTACAAGCCTAAAAAACTATTTTTGCGCCCACTTTATTTTTTATGAAAAAAACAATCTTATGTGCGGCTGTCTTTTTAACCTTTGCAAGCAGCTGCTCTTCGCCCAAATCGGCGGCTGTAGCCACAGTAGAAAACGTAGCTAAACAAGAAACCGAACAGTTAGTGGTATCGTACCTAACTCGTAAATTAGCGCCCAACCACCCACAATTAGCCGGTCTTTTGGGTAGCGCTGTAGCCTCTACCGCCATGTCCTATATATTGGGTAGCAACGGCACTAATACCGGAGCACTTAGCAATTTAGTTGCTTCTCAATTTGGGGTGTCGCCGCAGGCAGTTACCAACCATGTAAACAGCAGTGGCAGCACTTTAGGCAGTTTGGCTTCTTTTTTGGTACAAAATACCAACCCCTCTACCCTAACTACCCTGCTAAGCGGGCTGAAATAAGCGCTTTTTTACCTAATACAGCAGGCTTAAAGACAGCTTTGCGGTTTTACTGTTACCTATAAGGCTAAACAAAACGCGTATTTTATTTTCGTTTTAACATTTTTTATGTTGCATTAACATTTCCTATTTATTTTTATTGTACCTTTGCAGTCACTAAACAAAAAAAACATGATTAAAAAATCTACTTTAACGTTAGTCGCTATGGCGACCGCAGGCTGCATCACAGCACAAGTGCAACTACCTAATCCGGGTTTTGAAAACTTGGGAAACCCTAGTCCGGGCGTATCTTCTGAGCCTACTGGTTGGTACTCAAACAAATCAGGATCTAGCATTGCTAAATTAGGGCCACAAACTTGTTTTCAAGATGGAACGGCAAAACATTCGGGATCCTATTCGGTGCGCATAGAAACCGACTCTTATTTTGGCACAGCTGTAAACGGAAGCGCTACTACCGGTGTGGTAAACGCTCCTTCTATGACGGACAAATCGCAAGGATATATTGGTACCATTAACTATACTACCTCAAGCGACGATCGTCGTTATGCTTGTGCTGCACGCCCAGACAGCTTAGTAGGTTGGTATCTATACACCGCAGGAGGCAGCTCTGAGCAAGCAAAAGTGCGCGTGATTTTACATACCGGAGACTACAACGACCCCGAAACCCCTGTAAGCAGCAACCACCCCGACTTATCAGCCAACAAAATAGGCGATGCTTTATTTGTATCGGCTGCTGGGGTTAACATAAGCAATTGGACTCGTTTTAGCGTGCCTTTTAACTATGTAAGCTCCTCTACACCTGTGTATGCTATGGCCAATATGACCTCATCATACAATCAAATGACTACTACAACCGGCAGTAAATTATGGATTGATGATTTAGCTCTTATATACAATCCGACAGGCGCTGGCATTGAATCGTACAACAACCAAAACAACGCACATGTTTTTTATGCTAATAAAAATTTAAACGTGTCGTTTAATAATAAAGCAGAAGCAACTTCTACTGTTATCGTGTACGATTTAACCGGTAAGGTATTGGTTTCTAAACAAGTAAACGAAAATCAAAACAATGTAATAAGCCTATCTGATTTAACATCGGGTATGTATATGTATGTAATTTCTGGTACCTCATCTCAAAAAGCCGGAAAATTTATTGTTGAATAGTTGATGATATTTAACCTAAAAAAATCCCGCCGAAGAAGTATCTTTGGCGGGATTTTTATTGTAAGAGATATGGAAAAATGGATACGTTTATTTTTACCCATTCTTGTTATTTACACCCATGCGATGCAGGCGCAAAGCCCTACGGGTGTAGTAAAAGGAACGGTGTATGACTTTACTACTAAAGAGCAACTGCCCGGCGCCACCATACAAGTACTTAACAACCTGAGCAAAGGTACGGCAACGGATATAAACGGGCGCTATATGCTGGAGATGGATACAGGGTACAGCCGTTTGGTATGCAGCTTTGTAGGCTTAAAAACCTACACCTTTTCGGTGCATGTAGAAGAAGGCCGAGTTACCGAACAAGATGTTTATTTAAAATCAAATGCAAAATCGCTGGAAACAGTAGTGGTTTCCTCTGGTAAATTTGACCAACATATAGAAGATATTACGGTATCTATGGAGGTTTTAAAACCCAAACTTATTGCCAACAAAAATACCACCAGTATTGAAACCGCCCTAGAGCAAGTACCCGGGTTAAGCATTATTGATAACGACCCGCAAATACGAGGCGGTAGCGGCTTTACTTTTGGCGTAGGCAGCCGTGTGCAAATTTTGCAAGATGGCATTCCGCTGCTGAGCGGCGATGCCGGAAGACCTGAGTGGAACTATGTACCCGTAGAAAACATAGAGCAAGTGGAAGTGATAAAAGGAGTTTCGTCGGTGCTATACGGCTCCTCAGCCCTTAACGGCGTTATCAATGTGCGTACCGCCTACCCTCGCAGCACACCCAAAACCATGATTACGGTTTCTTCGGGCGAATATAGTCTGCCACAAAGCCCGGTAAACCAAAAAGATTGGTGGTACAACAACAAAATTCCGGGCTTAGCAAACATCAATTTCTTTCACTCCAGAATTATTAAACAAAACCTTGATTTTGTGGTGGGTGGCAACTTCAACATGGATCAAGGCTACGTGCAAGCGCCTCCTCCCGCTATTTATTTACCATGGGATATAAAACGAGCGATGAATATCACCGCAAAAGATTCTATTCATACCTTTACCAATAGCGATATGCTAAAAGTACGAGGCCGGATTAATTTCAACTTACGATATCGTTCTAAAAAAATACAAGGTTTAAATTATGGCGTAAACGGAAACGGCATGTATAACAAAACCAATATGATAATGGCCTGGTTAGATGATTCAGCAAATATAAACAAGGGCTACCCCGGCGCTGTTTTTTTAGAAAGACAAGTTATGTTTAATGTAGATCCCTTCATAAAATACAGCACCCAAAGCGGTATTCACCATAGCTTAATTGGCCGCATTTTTCACACCGACAATCAAATAACAAACAATCAATCCAACAATGGCACCAACTATTTTTTTGAGTATCAGGTACAGCGTGCCTTTAAAAGTTTAGGGCTTACTGCCACAGGGGGCTTGGTAAGCAATATATCCACCTCCACTTCCAACATGTATGCTTCCAGTGGTACGCCTCATAACGTAATGCAAAACCGCTCA
Organism: Bacteroidota bacterium; assembly: GCA_018267475.1. GTDB lineage: Bacteria > Bacteroidota > Bacteroidia > B-17B0 > Aurantibacillaceae > PALSA-968. Next base: position 38,637 of record JAFDYI010000031.1, read on the forward strand.
GCCTATATACAAGTTGATTACAAACTATGGCGCATTATTACCCTATCCGGAGGAATTAGGTACGAATACTTTAAGATGAATTCCGCACCGGGCAACTATGTACCCATTGCCAGAGGAGGCGTAAACGTACAATTATTAAAAGCTACTTACGCGCGCTTTTCAGCAGGACAGGGGTACCGGTTTCCTACTATTACCGAGCGCTTTATTACTACTCGGGCGGGTATGTTTGCTGTATTTCCCAATACGGCACTCATTCCGGAACAAAGCACCAGCTATGAGCTAGGCCTAAAACAAGGTTTTAAAATAGGAAGTTTTATGGGCTATATAGATGGGGCTGTTTTTAGTCAATCGTATAAAAACACGATTGAATTTTTATTTGGTGAGTGGGATCCTTCTATTGCTATTGCAGGCTTTAAATTTATTAACACGGGCAACTCTACTGTAAACGGTATGGATTTTTCTATTAGCGGCACCACCCCCGAAACTAATAAACGCTTTGGCGTTACCGCTTTGCTTGGTTACACTTATGTAAACCCGGTATCAACCACGCCCAGCTATACCTATGCCCAATACGTACCCATAGCCGGAAACCCAAACAATCCGGAACAACTAAGTTACAACAGCACCAGCTACAACCCCACCGGCAATATTATGAAATACCGTTTTCAACATCTTGTAAAAGCCGATGTGGAATTTAAAATTTATCGTTTTAGCTGGGGGATAAGCTACCGCTATTACAGTAAAATGGCCAATGTAGATAAAGCTCTAGGCGACTTAGAAACACTGACCAACAATCCTTTTTTCTATCCTATAAAATCTATTGGTTTTTGGAACAGTCATAAAGGCTTTAATATCTTTGATACCCGCCTAAGCTATCGTGTAAACTCAAGACAAAAAGTATCTCTCGTTTGCAGCAATGTGTTTAATGTAACGTATATGCTGCGCCCCATGAAGCTAGAGCCCCCTCGCACTACTATGATTCAGTATGTATATGAGTTTTAAAAAAAATCGCCTTAATACAACTACACTCGCTTCGCCTTGAAATGGATTTATAATCCTACAAGTATTTCTAAAAACAGGAACAGCTATTTTTTTTATTAAAAAATATTTTATATGTTTGACATTGAGCTTTGATCGTTTCTCACTATTTTTTGCTCAATTATGACATTATGAATGAATTAAAAAAGATACGTCGCAATATAAAACAACAGATAAGAGAGCCTCCATTATCCTCTTCCTTAAACATTATTTACAAAAAATAAAACCTTTTATATCTAAACAAATGGAAGCTAGCAACCATTTCAAAAAACAGGGCGACACCGAAAAGCCAAACGAGTAGGGAAAATAAAAATAAAAATAAAAAAATGGACGCACAAAAAGTCGATATGTTTATAATGTCAAACAGTAAATTCTTTGAAAGTCATCAAATGAATATGATTAGAGAACGGTTACTTGTCCTTGATGACTCAAAATGGGCAACGTTATCAGTAGTTCAGTTTAAAGATCCAACTACAACCCTTATCGTTTCGATTTTAGCAGGTGGTTTAGGTATAGATCGCTTTATGATTGGCGATACAGGACTTGGAATTGGTAAACTTTTAACTTGTGGCGGCGCAGGTGTTTGGACAATTATTGATTGGTTTATGATTCAAAAAGCTACAAGAGAAAAAAATATGCAAAAAATTCAACAATTTTTGTACTAATGACACTCAACAGGAACAAGCTGTATTTAATATTATTTATGGCCTGTTTAGCGGGGTATATTTGGCTTTACTTTAGTATAACAAAAAACTTGACTGAAAACAACTCAGTAGAAGTTTGTTTGATAAAGCATGTAACAAATATACCTTGCCCCTCCTGTGGCTCAACCCGGTCAATAGTTTCTCTTTCAAAAGGTGACTTTATTGGCGCGCTTGTTTTAAACCCAATGGGTTATTTAATTGCACTTATCATGCTGATTAGCCCCATTTGGATTGTTTCTGATGTTATAGCAGGAAGTAATACCTTATTTAGCTCTTATCAAAAACTAGAAGCTTACCTAAAAAAACCAAAGTATGCAATCCCTTTAGCTCTGCTTATTATTGCTAATTGGGCTTGGAATATCTTTAAAGGATTATGATACACATAAAAAAAATTAACTACGAACCCAGTGAACATGAAACTGAAACAGCGTCAAGCAGTTATTTGATGTCTTTAATTGCCATTATAGTAGGCCTTCCCTTGCCCATCATAAATTTAATAGCAACACTCATGTTTTACTTAGGCAATAGAAACACCACATACTTTGTTCGCTGGCATTGCACCCAGGCATTATTATCGCAACTGTCCCTGCTTTTTATAAACAGTTTTGGATTTTGGTGGACCATTTCCATAATTTTTACCGAAGAAATTATTACAAATAAATATATTGCGTATATAATTGCAGTACTAATTTTCAATTTGACAGAATTTATTGCAACTATCTATACAGCCATACAGACAAGGAAGGGAATTCATATAGAGTGGTGGTTTTATGGCTCAATAACAAATTTTATTTGCAAATAAACATCATGAAAAAGATTCTCATTCAAGGAATAGTAACAGTTTTCCTTTTTTTTGGAACATGGTTTATATCAGCACAAATTGATTGGATAAAAATTTTTAAAATTCAACAAATGACTGACAAAACAGAGCAAAAATTAGGAGAACTCTTTTGGGAAGTTTTAAAAAAAAATGAAAAGGAGAACAAAAATACCTGCGCAGTAACTTCAATTGATAGTATTGTAACAAATATATGTAAAGCAAACAAAATAGATAGGATGAAAATAAAAATTCATATACTTACTAAAGATGATGTCAATGCTTTTGCATTACCAAACGGACATCTAATTATTTATAGTGGGCTTATATTAAACTCTGATAGTCAAGAAGCATTGACTGGCGTTATTTGCCATGAAATTGCACACATTGAGCTTAATCACGTAATGAAAAAACTAGTAAAAGAAATAGGGCTTTCGGTTTTAATATCCATGACAACGAGCAATGGCGGAGGAGAAGTTGTAAAAAAAGCTGCAAAAATACTTTCTTCATCAGCATTTGACCGAAGTTTAGAAAAAGAAGCAGATATAAAAGCGGTTAATTATCTAATAAAAGCGAGAGTAAATCCAGAACCTTTTGCAGATTTTTTGTATAAACTTTCTGATAAAGAGTATGAATCAACAAAGTATGTAACGTGGATTAGCACACATCCAAATTCAAAAGAGCGAGCTGAATATATTATTGAATATAGTAAAGGAAAAATTACAGAATACAAATCTATTTTGTCCCTCAAAACATGGAACAGTCTGAAAGAAAAATTGAAAGACTAAAACACAAACCCATTACGAACAAGAAAAAAGAAAAACCAACTGCTTTATTTCACCCCAACGCAGTACCTCGCAACTCAAAACCTCAGCGGTTGCGCTTACTAGTAATTTAAGGTGCCGCTTAAGGTATAAGTAGTACCACAGCTAATACCGCTAAAAGTACAGGTATTAGGAGATCCTGCGGTAACAGATACAGAACCCGTTGAAGCAGGATAGCTGTTTAGGCTGGCATCGAAATAGGTAAAAGTGCAATTACCGGTAGAAGGTCCGCTGGCTACAATAGCATAACTACCCGAAGCGGGGGCTGATGAACCCGAAAAAGTTATTTTCACAATATCACCGGCAGAGGCCGTTCCTTTTAAAATAAAATTACTTCCTGACGCCGCCCCATTATCAGTAGTTGATTCTGAAGTTCCGTTCACACTCATGCTGCCCGTTGGATTGACTGGCGTAGTATTAGTAGGCGTGCTGGTAGTAGCGCCACTGGTAGTACCTGCTGTATGATTAGGGTCGGGGTTTCCGCCTGTGCCCGCCTGGCTAGCGTAAGTTACATGCGTAATGCTGTTATCGTCTTTACTGCAAGAAAAAATAACAGCGCAGCAAACAGCCGCAACCGAACAAATAGTAAATACCGTTTTTTTCATTCTATATTTTAATTAAAGGTTTGGTGTTACAAAACTAACCGCAAGGTACAACATTTTTTTATATCTCGCAAAAAATTAACTTTTTAAACAGAATTCAACCTTTCTTTGTTCTACCTCCATAACCTTTAATAAACAAGAGAGCCTTAACGTACCAATGTTACAGTGCCATTCAGTTCATGACGTTGCAGCAGTACATCTTCAAACCCTACCTTCCACACATACACATCGCCCATACAGGCCTTTCCTTTATAGGTACCATCCCAACCCGTTTCTAAATCTTCGGCATGAAAAAGGTGCAAGCCCCACCTGTCAAATATATCTAAAGTAAAAGTGCCGCTCATAATACCAATGCCCGTTCCTTTAAAAAATTCGTTTTTTCCATCGTTGTTGGGCGTAAAGGCATTGGGTATATAAAAAGTAACCGCATTGTTTACGGTAATTATTTCCGAAATAGAATCACGGCAACCATAGCTGTTTTGTATCCATTCGGTAACCGTGTATTCACCCGGATTGGGATTTTGATATAAATGCCACGGGTTTTGTAAAACAGAGGAATTAAGCGTGTCGTTTTCTACAAACATATCGCCAAAATTCCAACGCCAGGGCACGTTCAAGCTATCACCCGCTACCCCAATAGATTGGTCTAAAAACTGTACCTGCTGCGTGATGACATCTACATTTTTTGGGGTATAGGTAAAATTAGCTTTGGGCCTTGGATATACTTGTATGTAATTATTTTTGCTTACCGTAGTAACGCAGCCATTATTAGCGGTAACACTAAGACCTATAGTGTAGTAACTGCTTTGTGTGTGTGAGGCGTTGTTGTATATCATTTGTGGCTGGGTATTGTTTGAATAAGTGATGGCGGCCCCGTTACCAAAATTCCAATTCCATAAAACCACCGGAGGGGCCACCGAAACGGTGTCGTAAAAACTTACCAACAAAGGAGGGCAACCCGAAAGAGGCACGCCGCTTAAACTTACTGTAGGACTGGGTTGAACCACTACGGTTTCGGTAGTGTCGTGTTTGCACCCCACACTGGATACTACTTGCAAGTTTACGGTATAAGTTCCTGCAGGAGTAAGTAAATATGCGGGGGCCGGCGAGGTAGAGGTACCGGTACCAAAATTCCAATTCCATTGGGAAATAGTACCGCTGTTGGCTATTGATTGGTCTATAAAATTAGTAGGGTTGCCGCTGCAAGCATTAGTGTAGGTAAACATAGCTTTAGGGTTGGGATTTATAGTAATAGAAAAAGTAGTGTTAGGCCCTACGCAACCGTTGTATGTATCGCTTACGGTAATAACATTGCTCATAGCCGTTGGCACATGACCTATCGCATAAAACGAAGGGACAGCAGTGGTGCCGCTTGTAGTAGAAAGCCCTATGAAAGGAGTGATATTGGCCGTCCACGTGGTATTAGCGCTTGCCGCCGTCGGTATAGTAGAAAACGTAATGATAGGCACGGTATCTTTCGGGCAGTAATTTAAATTGGGTTGTACCACTATAGGGGTTGGCTTAATCAAAATAGGATAGGTAGCCGGTGGCCCCGTGCAACCATTGTATATAGGGGTAATAGTAATAGTAGCTGCCATGTTGGTACCCGTCGTATTGATGCCCGCTGTAAATGTGGGAGGCGCGCCCACCCCTGAAGTACCCAAACCAATAGCCGCGTTGTTATTGGCCCAATAAAAATTAACGTTAGTGGCCGGAGTAGTAGTAAGTGTTGGCTGCGGCACGGTATCTTTCCAACAAAATGTAAAAGGAAACAAAGTAGCCACCACGCTGGGTATGGGCTTTACTTGTACGGTATAACTTTGTGTGGTAGCGCAACCGGCATCAGAGGTTACCGTTAGTGTAGGCGTGTAAACTCCTGCCTGTGGATAGGTATAACTTGGATTTTTTGTAGAAGAGGTATCGTGCGATGAGGTTGCATCTCCAAAATTCCAACTATATAATACATTAGTAGCAGGCGATGAACTGTTACTGAACTGAGAGGGAGTGCCTAAACAGGCAGGGGGCGCTGAAAAAAGTACGACCGGGTACGGCTCTATTATTGCAATACCCGACTGAACATTTTTACAGCCAAAAGAATTAGTGGCCGCCAACGATACATTAAAAGTACCCACATTAGCGTATGTATGCGTTGGATTTAATGTATTAGAACTGCCTGAGCCATCGCCAAAATTCCAAGTGTAGGTGGTGGCAGTACTGGTATTGGTAAAGGAAGTTACATTTCCTATACAAACAGGCGCAGCCGTAAAGCTGATAGCAGGCAAGGGGTTTACCACTACGTTGGCAGTATAGGTAGCAGAGCAGCCTACCGAGCTGCTGATGCTATACGTTACCGGAAAGGTGCCTGCGGTAGTGTATGTGTGCGAAGGGTTGCTTGCCGTAGAGCTAGTGCCATCTCCGAAATGCCAACTAAAAGAAGACAAAGTGCCTTGGTTGCTAAGTAAAACCGACTGGTCGGTAAATTGGGTAGCCTGATGCAAGCAAGGCTGTGTGGCGGTAAACGAAGCCACCGGGGACACAGAGGAACCTATAACCGTATCACTAAGCACTAAGGTGCAACCCACCTGACCGGCGTTAGAAAAAGTAACCATAGTTACAGAATACGTGCCGGGTGCATTTACAGTAGCTGTTTGGGCAGTAGCCCCCGACACAATACCAGGGCCAGACCAGTTATAGCTGGCTAAACCCACCGGTGCCGTCATGGTAGTGTTGCCGCCTATGCAGGGCTGTGGCTGGTGCGTAATAAGCTGAAGAGGGGCGCAATCAACGGTAAGGTAGGCGTAACCGAAGTGCCCGCCCTTACTGCAATCGCTGCTTTCAAAAGTAATGGTTACATTTTGCCCCACATAACTGTTAAGCGGTATAAAAATAGGGGTCCAGTTTTTGTAATAAAACAAATAATTTCCGGTAGGATCTATCACGTGCTGAAAGCCTCCTACGTTAATAGCTTGATCTACGTTTACATCGTAGCTGGCACAATTTATCAGGTTGCCGCTTTGGTCATACATACGGATTCTAAAATAGGGTTGATCAACAGCGGTATGCCCTGCGGTAGCAGCTTGGTCAAGCACTACAGCATACCAATAAGTTATCGTTTTGTTGGTAGGCGTTACCATAAAGGTATTAGAAATTGTTTGGTGGTTGTATGGAAACACGGTATTGGTGCCCGAGTTAGAAAAAGCCGTACGTTGCACATAGGCACTATCATCGCCCAGGCGCAAGGAATAGCTGTGGCCGGGCGCTACCGTATTGATGGGTACATTTCTGTCCATACCGCCATTACACAGCTCTTGCACACAGCCCATAGAGTTGTACCCCCCGTTAGAGTTTAATCCGTTTACAGTTAAGTTTCCATAACCATATACTTGGCCGGTGGTGGGGTCTGTTTCGCTAAGAGAAGATCCTTGATTGTTCCATTTTCCTGTCCAATTACTTAAATTTCCTGAAGAAAAATCTAAGTTGTTGCAACTGGCATTTTGTACTTGGTTGGGCTGAGTTTTGCGAGCTGCCCTTTCTTCTGCTATGGCAGGAAGGTATTTATATCGATATAAATTTTCTAAAAAAGGAAGTTTATCGATCCAATACTGCTGTGCATTGTGCTTAGTAATTGATTTTTCTTCTACTAGTTGGTAATACTGTTCCCAGCCCAATAAGCTGTATTTAGCCGCGTAGCGCAAAAAATCCTTACACTCATCTTGAGTAATACCTATTTGAGCGCAAAGTTTATCTTCTATTTTGCCCCAGTTGTACCAAGCGGGCGTTGTTTTCATACAATCGTGTATAGCGCTGTTTCTTGACTGCGCCTGCAAAAATACAGGCAAAGCAAAACAAACAATGAAAATATATTTTTTCAAGCGCACAACTAATTTCCTAATAATGAAACAAATGTACTAAAAATGTGCCAAAAGCATCGTTTAAACCAATAAGTATGAAAAACTGTAGTTTAATTAACTTTTTTAGGAACTCTTAACAATAAAATAAAGCCTACTATAAAAATAATGATGAGCGATAGTACTGAGTTTCGAATTCCTCCCGTAAGATCTTCTATCAAACCAAAAGTAGTAGTACCTATGGCTAAACCTATTTTTTCGCTTACATCAAAAAAGCTAAAATAGCTGGCGTGATCGGTGGTTTTTGGGAGCATTTTAGAATACGTACTTCTAGATAAGGCTTGTATGCCTCCCATTACAAGGCCTACACTGGCAGCCACAAAATAAAACTCGACAGGAGTATCTACAAACAAAAAAGTGCATACACATATAGCAATCCAAACCATTATAGTAATGCCTATGGTTTTAATATTGCCAATAATGGAGGACAGCCTTGACATTAAAAAAGCGCCGGCAATGCCTAAAAACTGAATAATTAAAATAGATACGATGAGGCTGGTTTGTTGTTGGTTTTCATTTTCCCATTTAATGGCTTTGGCGGCAAAAGGCACCGCCATGATCATGATGGTTTGCACTCCCATATTGTACATAAAATAGCTGCTCAAAAAACGGCGCAACTGTATGTGTTTTTTTAATTCATGCCATACATTTTTTAATTCTTTGTAACCACTACTTAATAACTGTTTTTTTTCTTTTATTTGTTTGCCTGATGAAGGTAAACGCCTAAAGGTAATTTGTGCAAAACCGATCCACCACAGCCCTACCAATAAGAAAGTATATTGTATTTTCGGAATGGTTTTAGTAAAAACAGCCAACACTAAAATAATGATGAGTAAAAGAGAACTGCCCACATAGCCCATAGAAAAACCACGTGCACTAATGCTATCGTGTTGATTGGCATCGGCTATTTCAGGGAGGTATGCGTTATAAAAAACCAAGCTGCCCCAGTAACCTACGCTGGCAAACATAAGGGCAAGCATGCTCAACAAAATATAATCGGTACTAAAAAAACTAAGTGCCATGCAGCTAAAAGAGCCCAAATAACAAAACAATTGCAAAAATCGTTTTTTGCTGTCGGAGTAATCAGCTATACCTGAAAGCAAAGGGGAAGATATTGCTACTATCAAATAAGAAAGAGCCACCACGTAGCCATAAAAAGCGGTGTTGATAAAAGTACCTCCCATAAAAGGAATGAGGCCTCCTAAGTTGTTTTTTGTAATTTTTTCGTAAAAAATAGGAAAGATAGCGGAAGAAATAATTAAGGGGTAAACGGAGTTAGCCCAGTCGTAAAAAGTCCAAGCGCGAATGGTTTTTTTATCGTTTTTTACTATCATACCAATTGTGAGGCTTTTCTATCGCAATAAAAATAACAAAAAAACCAACATGACTCTGTTTTAATTTATGCTGATTGAAATTGTTTTAAGAAGCGAACATCGTTTTCAAAAAACAAACGAATATCGGTAACCTTATATTTAAGCATAGCTATGCGTTCAATACCCATGCCAAAAGCAAAGCCGGTATATTTAGCAGCATCTATGCCGCAATTGCCAAGCACTTGCGGATCTACCATGCCGCAACCCATAATTTCTAGCCAACCGCTGTGCTTGCAGATGGTGCAACCCGAACCGTTACAAATACTGCAAGATACATCAACCTCGGCACTGGGTTCTGTAAAAGGGAAAAAGCTGGGGCGCAAACGAATTTTTGTTTCGGCTCCAAAAAAACGCTGGGCGAAATACAAAAGAGTTTGCTTTAAATCGGCAAACGAAACGTTTGTATCAATATACAAACCTTCTACTTGATGAAACTGGCAATGACTCCGTGCCGACACGGTTTCATTTCGGTACACGCGGCCGGGTGATATAGTGCGAATAGGCGGTTTATTATTTTCCATTAGGTGCACTTGCACCGATGATGTTTGTGTGCGCAACACTATTTCCGGGTTGGTTTGTACATAAAAAGTATCTTGCATATCGCGGGCAGGGTGGTCCTCTGGTGTATTAAGTGCAGAAAAATTATGCCAATCATCTTCTATTTCTCTTCCTTCGCTTAATGTAAATCCAATGTCTTCAAATATCTTACTTATTTCATTCTTTACTAAATGAATGGGATGCTGAGCCCCGATAGATGTTATAGGGGATGCCGGAAGGCTCAAGTCTTTAGTGCTGCTGCTATCTACTTCTATGTTTTCGAAATGTTCTTTTAGGTAATTTATTTTTTCTTGCGCTTTATTTTTTAGTTCATTTAGTTTTGCTCCAAATTCTCGTTTTTGATCGGGGGCAATAGTTTTAAAATCTTCAAACAAAAGAGTTACATCGCCTTTTTTTCCAAGCCATTTAATGCGGTACTCTTCTACTTGCTCTTTATTTTGTGCTGAGAAAATACTGATCTCTTGCAAAATGGATTCTATTTTTTCTTTCATCATGTTTTTAAATGGATAGGCCTGTTAGTCGTTTAATTTATTTCTATCAAAATACTCTATTATAGAGCGCACCATAAGGTTGTTTTGTTCTGCCGGTTTTAAAAAAGGCAATTGTTCTTTTACTTCAAAATGAGGCCAACCATCGGCATCACGCCCAGAAAAAGCGTAGTATCCATAGGGTTCTAAAAGGGTACAGATGGCCACGTGCATCACATCTACTTTTTCATGTTTTTTAAATTTTCTATAGCCCATACCCAATTCTTGCACGCCAATTAAAAAAAGCACATCTTGTATATCGGGTTGCATGCCAAATTTTTCAGCTAAATTATCTAACAAAGTTTGCCACTCGCCTTTTTGCTTCGTCATTTTTTTATAGATGTTTTTGTTTGTAATTGGCTATAGCGTGTGTAAGCCAGTTTTTAAAAACGGGTATGTCTTTTCCAGTGTCGTAACCGATGCCGTTTTCGCTTAATAGGGTTTCGTTTTCATCAATAATAACGTAGTAAGGCTGCGAGCTGATGTTGTATTTACTAAGTTGAAAATATCCCCACTTCATTCCTTCGGTTTCCAGTAACACTTTATCACTACCCCATTGCACTTCTTTTTGTTGCTCTTGCGGTAGTTTTTTTCTATCATCTACAAACAGCGATACTATAACCAGGTCGTTGCTTAAAATTGCTTTTACTTCGGGGTTCGTCCATACATTATCTTCCATTTTCCGGCAATTGGCGCAAGCGTGCCCTGTAAAATCTATCATCAAGGGCTTGTGTACTTCTTTTGCGTATTGCATCGCACTTTCGTAATCGTTGTCAAATACGCGAAGGCCTTCGGGGCCATCTACCATTTTTTGCGCTAAGCCGGAAGCTGATGTCGCAGGTACGCTTACCCCTGCTTCAGGCCGCCGATTCCATTCGGCATAAGTAGATGGAGGTATTACTCCACTCAGTAGCTTTAGTGGGGCGCCCCACAAGCCGGGTATCATATACACCGAAAAAGAAAAAGCCAGTATGGCAAAAAACAAACGTGGAATAGAAGTATAAGGTGTATCGCTATCGTGGCTTAATTTAAACCATCCCATTAAATAAATTCCGGTAAAGGCAAATAATACAATCCATAAAGTAAGGAATACTTCGCGTGTTAAGATATTGGTTTGATATACCAAATCGGCATTAGATGCGAATTTTAAAGCCAAAGCCAACTCCAGTAAACCTAAAGTAACTTTTACGGTATTAAGCCAACCGCCCGACTTAGGCATGCTTTGCAACCAACTGGGCACAATGGCAAACAAACCAAAAGGAATAGAAAAACCTAAACCAAAACCGGCAAAGCCGAAGAAAGGCTCTATAAACGAATTTTTAACGCCGGTAATTAAATTTCCTAAAAAAATACCGGTACACGAAAAAGATACAATGGCTAAAGCCAGAGCCATAAAAAAGATTCCTAAAAAGCCCCCGCGATCGCTTTGCGCATCTACTTTATTGAGCCACGAGGTGGGCAGCACAATTTCAAAAGCACCTAAGAAACTAATACCAAATATCAATAGTAAACCAAAGAAAATAAGATTAAACACAGCGCTTGAAGCGATGGAGTTGAGGGCTGTTTCGCCAAAGGCTGCCGTAATAATTAAACCCAAAGCCGTGTATATAAAAATAATACTGAGCATAAACAAAAGGGCTTCTTTAATAGCGCCTCCACGGGTTTTGTTGCGTTTTAAAAAGAAACTTACGTTCATGGGTATCATAGGGAATACGCAGGGCGTGATAAGAGCTGCTAAGCCGAAACCTATGCCTTTTAAAAATACCAACCACCAAGGGGTTTGCTCTTCTGCCGACTTACTTGCAGGCTGTGGTGCTGCCTGAACGGTGGCTCTGGGCTGGGAAACAACAGCTTGCTTCTCTACCTGCTGTGTGTCTGGCAAAACGGTTGGCGTTTGATTCTCTTGTTTAGGGCTTTCGACTTCTGTTTTTTTTTCAGAAGCAATTACTATTTCTATTGAAAATTTTTTAGGAGGGGGGAAAATACATTTTACATCGGTGCAGGCTTGATATTCGTACTTACCCGATAAAGAAAAGCTTTTTTGTGTTTTTACTTTTATACGTTGTGTAAAGGTGGCTTTTTTATTAAAAAAGGCTACTTGCATATCAAACACCTTGTCCATCTCTTCTATGGGCTTGCTTTCTTTTAGCTTGCCTATTAGCTCATAATCCGAAGAGGGAGTAAACTCTATGCGGGTAGGTTGTGGCCCATCACCCGATTGGGTAATAGAATACATGTGCCAGGTATCTTCAATAGTGGCGTGAAAAACAAGGTCATATTCGGTATCTGATACCTTTTTGCTTTCTATTTTTATGCTTACGGGGTTTATTTGTTCTTGTGCTTGTATAAAAAAAGAAAACAATACAAAAAACAGACAGGCTATCTTCTTCATCTTAAAAAATTGATAGCTGCAAAGATACTAAAATATAGGAATGTTCCAGATGTTTGAATTCAGCTAACAAAAATTCTTGCCCCATAAAAATCAATGCGCTTTATTATCTTTGCACACTTTTATAAAAATGACTGCTACCGAAGAAATAAAACGCCGCCGCACCTTTGCCATTATTGCGCACCCCGATGCCGGCAAAACTACTTTAACCGAAAAACTGCTGCTGTTTGGCGGGGCCATTCAAACAGCCGGTGCCGTAAAATCAAACAAAATAAAAAAAAGCACGGCCTCCGATTTCTTAGAAATTGAGCAACAACGGGGTATTTCTGTTTCTACCTCGGTAATGGCTTTTGAGTATAAAAACAAAAAAGTAAACATATTAGATACTCCCGGTCACGAAGATTTTGCTGAAGATACCTACCGCACCCTTACTGCCGTAGATAGCGTTATCATGGTTATTGACTGCGTAAAAGGCGTAGAGCCGCAAACCCGGAAGCTATTAGAAGTGTGCCGCATGCGCAAAACACCCGTTATTGTCTTTATCAATAAAATGGACAGAGAGGGGCGCGATGCTTTTGACCTTATGGACGAACTGGAAAAAGAACTAAAAATAAAAGTACGTCCGCTTAGCTGGCCTATAGGCATAGGTAAAACCTTTAAGGGAGTTTATAATGTTTATGAAAAGTCGTTAAACCTTTTTACAAGCGATGAAAAACAAACCATAGCCGAATCCGTAGAAATTACTACTCTAAATAAAGAAAATGTAAGTCAGTACCTTAACGAAGATTTTACCAACACCCTGCTTTCGGATATTGAAGTGGTAGAAACCGTTTACCCTCAGTTTAAAGCTGATGACTATTTAAAAGGCGATATTTGTCCTGTATTTTTTGGTTCGGCAGTAAACAATTTTGGCGTACGCGAACTGCTCAATTGCTTTGTTGATATTGCCCCCTACCCTCTTATACGCGAAACCGAACAACGCATGGTAGATCCCTTTGAACCTAAATTTAGCGGTTTTGTTTTTAAAATTTTTGCCAACATAGACCCCCGCCATCGAGATAGGATTGCTTTTTTACGTATTTGCTCCGGTACTTTTGAACGCAACAAATATTACTTTCACAATCGTGAAAAAAAAGAAATGCGTTTTAGCAACCCTACCGCTTTTTTAGCTCAAAGCAAATCGGTTATTGATGAAGCATATCCCGGCGACATAGTGGGCTTATACGATAGCGGAAACTTTAAAATAGGCGACAGCCTTACCGAAGGCGAGTTGCTCCATTTCAAAGGCATACCCAGTTTCTCACCCGAATTGTTTAAATATGTGGTAAACCAAGATCCCATGAAAACCAAACAATTACAAAAAGGTTTAGAACAATTAACCGACGAAGGAGTGGCTCAACTGTTTACAAAAAAACAAGATGGGCGAAGAATTTTAGGTACCGTGGGCGCTCTGCAATTTGAAGTATTGCAACACCGATTAAAAAGTGAATACAACGCCTCATGCGGATACGAATCGATACAACTACATAAGGCCTGTTGGATAAAAAGCGATGACAAAAAACACTTAGATACTTTTATGCAAGAGCGTAGCAATTACATAGCTTTTGATAAAGAACAGCGCCCTGTTTTTTTAGCCGAATCGGCATGGCTGTTGCAAATGGCACAAGAAAAATACCCCAACATTCAGTTTTTCTTTACCAGCGAACTGAATTAAAAAAACTGTATTATTTTTCTTAGTGGCTTTAATACCAAGGTAAAAAAGTAAGGCTTTATATTATTTATTTTCCAAGCCAACCTATCTTCATTATTAGCTTTCACTCGGTTTTTCATAGAAGCATTGCTTTGCCCACCTACACGCATTTTTACAATAAACTCAGGTAGATAAACAACTCTTATTTGGTGTTTGTATAAAAAACGAAGCATCAATTCATAATCCGCAGCCGAGCGCAAATTGGTATTAAAGAGTCCATACTTTTCATAACACTCTTTTTTTACAAAAAAAGTAGGGTGCGGCGGCATCCAACCCCATAAAAAATGATTACTTTTATACGCACCCGATTTCCAAGTGCGCACTATTTTTGAGGTATCTTCTTTATCCACATAATATAAATTAGCATAAAGCGCTTGCGCCTTAGCCTGATTCAAGGCATTTGCTACATCACTTAGCACTTCCGTGTTGGTGTAAAAATCATCGGCATGCAAAACACCTAACACATCGCCGGTGGCAAGCTGTATTCCTTTGTTTATAGCATAATATAAACCCTCATCTTTTTCCGAAACTATTTTTGAAATTTTGGATTGGTATTTTTTTATGATAGATAACGTGCCGTCAGATGAGTTGCCATCAACAATAATATACTCTACATTAGGGTAATTTTGTGTTACAACCGATTGTATCGTGTTTTCAAGCGTTTGCGCGCTGTTGTAGGTAACGGTTATGATGGATATTTTCACTTAGCGAGCGAGATAATGGTACCACTATTATTATACGCTTATGCGTTTAATTCTTCATAGCAGTAAGAAAATTAGCTAAAAATTCTTTTAGCTGGGTGCGCACTACAATTTTATCTAAAAAGCCGTGTTCTAATACAAATTCTGCGGTTTGAAATCCTTTTGGTAAATCTTTTCCTATGGTTTCTTTTACAATACGAGGGCCTGCAAAACCAATCAGCGATTCGGGCTCGGCAATGTTAATATCGCCCAGCATGGCAAACGAAGCTGTTACCCCGCCGGTAGTTGGGTCGGTTAGCAAAGATATGTACGGTAGCTTTTCTTTAGCGAGCAAACTTAGCTTGGCTGATGTTTTGGCCATCTGCATCAATGAAAAGGCGGCTTCCATCATACGCGCCCCACCCGACTTAGATATGATAAGCAAAGGGGTTTTTGTTTTTAAACAAAAATCTATAGCTCGCGAAATTTTTTCTCCTACCACGCTTCCCATGCTTCCTCCTATGAAATTAAAATCCATGCAGCACACTACCAAATCGTTTTCGTGTACTTTGCCAAAAGCGGCACGCATGGCATCATCTAAACCGGTTTTTTTTCTGCTTTCTATCAAGCGGTCTTTGTAAGGCTTGGTGTCTGAAAAGTTGAGTGGATCGCCTCCGGTAAGTCCTTCTTGCAATTCCGTGTATTTTTCTTCATCAAAGATAAGAGCAAAGTATTCTTCAGAGCCTATTCTATCATGATGCCCACAATGCACACATACGTAGCTGTTGTTGGCGTGCTCTTGCATGGTCGCAATTTTTTTACATTTGCTGCACTTGTGCCACAGGCCTTCGGGCGTTTCTTTTTTTTCTTTGGTATTGGTAGTAATGCCTTCTTTTATTCGTTTAAACCAACTCATTTTTTTTGAATTAAGGGTTAAAAATTAAAAATGAACGTACTGTTTTTTTTAATCTTTAATTTGAAATTTTTATTTTCTTTAGGCTATTGTAATGGATTTATCCAGGTAAACATCTTGAATGGTGTTTAACAAAGCAACCCCTTCTTTCATGGGTTTTTGAAAGGCTTTTCTTCCTGAAATAAGCCCTTGCCCGCCTGCACGTTTGTTAATAACGGCTGTAGTTACGGCTTCGGCTAAGTCGGTAGCTCCTTTGCTTTCGCCTCCGCTGTTTATTAAACCCATACGCCCCATATAGCAGTTGGCTACTTGGTAGCGGCACAGATCAATAGGGTTTTCGGTAGTAAGCTGGCTATATACTAAAGGACTTGTTTTTCCGAAATTGATGGCGGTATAGCCTCCGTTTTTATCCGATAGCTTTTGCTTAATAATATCCGCCTGAATGGTTACCCCTAAGTGGTTTGCCTGCGAAGATAAATCGGCTGCGGTATGATAATCTATTCCCTCTTTTTTAAACGCATTATTGCGCGTATAGCACCACAAAATAGTAGCCATGCCCAACTCATGAGCACGCTCAAAAGCCTGCGCTACTTCTACTATTTGGCGAGAAGATTCGGGGGAACCAAAATAAATGGTAGCACC
This sequence comes from Bacteroidota bacterium, assembly GCA_018267475.1. Classification (GTDB taxonomy): domain Bacteria; phylum Bacteroidota; class Bacteroidia; order B-17B0; family Aurantibacillaceae; genus PALSA-968. The sequence goes on from JAFDYI010000031.1 coordinate 55,362, forward strand.
TACTGCCACAGCCCCCATATTCCAAGCATCTTCCACGCTGCCAAACATAATTTGGTCAAATTTATTGGGGTAGCTTAAAAACTCGTTGTGGTTTATTTTTACTATAAACGGAATTTTGTGTGCGTATTTTCTGGCTACACTGGCCAGCACTCCGTAGGTAGAAGCTACGGCGTTGCAACCGCCTTCTACGGCTAATTTTACAATGTTTTCACTATCAAAATAAATGGGGTTGGGCGCAAAAGAAGCACCCGCACTGTGTTCAATGCCTTGGTCAACAGGCAAGATGCTCATATAACCGGTGTTAGCCAAACGACCTGTTCCATACAATTGTTGCAGGCTGCGCATTACCTGTGGGTTGCGATTACTTGGCGCAAATATCCTATCTACAAAATCGGCACCGGGCAGGTGTATGTTTTCTTTACTAATGGTTTTGCAGGTATGGTTAAGCAGCGTGTCGGCTTGCGCGCCTAATAATTCGGTAATTTTGTTTTGTGTTGCGGTGGCCATATTTTATATTTTTTAAAGGGGGCAAATATACTAAATTATTATTTATTAGTCAATACCATAAAAACGACGGTCTATTACGCACTGCTTTAGCTACATCAACATGCCGGCAATGGTGGCCGATAAGTACGAAGCTAAGGTGCCGCTTATTAAAGCTCTGATGCCTAAGGCAGCCAAATCGGCTCGGCGCTCGGGTGCCAAAGCCCCTATGCCCCCCATTTGAATACCTACCGAACTAAAATTAGCAAAACCGCATATAGCAAAACTCACAATAAGCAAGCCTTTTTCGCTAAGAGGTTGGGCTAATTTATGGGTAAGCGTATCAAAGGCTACAAACTCATTAATGGTAATTTTTTGCCCCATAATGGTTGCTACCTGCTGCACATCGGCCTCGGGCACTCCCATACACCAAGCCAAAGGGTAAAACAGTTTCCCGAAAATATAATCTAGCGAAAGAGGGGCGTATATTTTGCTCAAGCCATAGTTAATACACGCTATTAAAGCAATAAAACCGATAAGCATGGCTATTACATTGATGGCAATTTTCATGCCATCGGCTGCGCCGTGCGAAATAGCATCAATAAGATTAGTGTGTTCTTTTTTTATCTCTAAGCTTACTTTGCCTTTTGTGAGGGGTTCTTCTGTTTCAGGATATATAATTTTAGATATGACTAAGGCTGCCGGTGCCGCCATTATACTGGCTGTAAGCAGGTACTCTGCCCGCGCCCCCATATTTACATACACTATCAATATCCCTCCTGCAATGCAAGCCATGCTTCCCGCCATGGAAGACAGCAATTCGCTTTTAGTCATACTTGATATATAAGGTCTAATCATTACCTGGGCTTCTACCTGCCCCACAAAAGCACTGGCCACGTTGCTTAGCGCCTCTGCCCCACTTACGCGCATTACTACATTCATTACCCGCGCTATAAACGATACTACGCGCTGCATAAAACCTATGTGATATAAAATAGCTACCAATACACATACCAAAATGATGGTAGCCGTTACGCTAAAAGCAAATACAAAAGTGTGAGGCGCCCCAAAGCCTTGCGAAAGGCCGTTGTGCGTATCCACCATAACACCTCCATACACAAAAGATGCCCCTTGAGCAGCAAAATGCTCTATCTTACCCATGCCCTTGCCTAAAAAAGCAAAAAAACGAGTAATAGGCGTTACCTTTAGCACCAACAAGGCAATAGCCGTTTGCAACAACAGCCCGCTTGCCACCAGCCGGTAATTTATAGCCTTGCGGTTGTTTGACAACAAAAAGGCCATTCCAAAAATAACAACAATACCTATAAGTCCAACAAATCGTTCCATTGTACAAATTAAGTGAAATTTGCGTTAAAAATAAAAAATACCGTTTCTTTTTTAAAGAAAAAAATGGAATGCTTTTTGAAGAGGAAATTAAAAACAAAATGTGTATAACTATTTCAAAAAAAAATCGTACCTTAGCCATAAATAAATAACATTGTACCAATGCGTTTGTATCAAGTTTACATAACCGCTGCTTGTTGCAGTTTATTTTTATCCGGAGTTTCTCCGAAGGAGAAACGTATGCCCACTTCAAAAAGCGAACGCATAAACACAAATATACGCCTGCAACCGGCCGACTACAAAGAAGATGTGATTAGCGTGTATGACAACGAAACCCAACAACAACAAAACTATGTGTATGATAAGGATTTGTATCGATTGGGCTGCGACACTATGTCGCAAGTAAATTTTTGGCGTTCTATTATGCGTTTACCAAAAGACTCGGCTCTTATGTGTTATTCCAAACAACGTTGGGTTATAGATAAAGTGCAGTTAAAAACATGGAACTCATATAGCGATGACCAGAAAAAAAATTACCGTGATAGCTTGCGTACGAGCAACTGCTTGTTGGATAGCGAACGGATTTTATTAGTAGAGGGTAAAAGTTTTTTTTATGATTTTGATAAAGCCTATCCCAACCTGCACCGAGGCATTGACAATTTTATGGCCAACGGGGTAGATCCTTGGTATGCACAAGCTATTTTATTGATAGAGAGCCCCAATAAACTGCAAAAATCAAACGTGGGTGCTTACGGCCCCTTTCAACTTATGAAACCGGTAGCCCGCCTGTTTGGTTTAAAAGTAAATCAACATATAGATGAGCGCGCCGATTTTGACCGCGCGGCCTACGCATCTTCCTGCTTAATAAAAAATATATGCATACCCAAAACCAAAGAAATTTTAGATACACTCTGTATTTCATACAACGAAACCGATTTGTGGTTTAGGTTGTTGGTCATGCACGTATATCATGCCGGTGCCGGCAATGTAAAAGCGGCTTTGCAAGTAATAAACCCTACCGTAGGCAACTTTAGTCTGATACAAACTCTATGGAGCACACAAGCAAAAGCCTTTAAAACAGCTTCGCAAAATTATTCGCAACTAGCCTTAGCTGCCATGCTGGAGATGAACGCTAAAATAAAACTAAACGGCTTGCCCGTTCCCATAAAAAACTAAAATCATGAATTGTAAAATCGCTTTTTCTTTACTGATAGGCGTTGTCCTTTTAAGTTGTAAAAAAAACGGAACCGGAGGCAAAGCTCAAATAGTAGGAACGGTTACCTACAACAACAACCCGGTAAACCCTTGTACCGTTTATATAAAATACGGCGCTACCAGCTCGCCGGGTACCGACCCCAGCAATTACGATAGCCAACAAGCGGTATCAACTGCCGGCACCTACACTTTTTTCAGCATGTACCCGGGTGATTATTACCTGTATGCCATTGGGAATTATATGGAGCCCAACTCAGCTTATATAGAAACGACCGGAAGCGCCCAAGTACACATCAGCGCCAACAAATCCATTACGGCTGCCGCTAACATTGCCGCCGTAAAACAATAATGACAAAAGAAAAAGTAATCTTATTTTACGACGGCGACTGCTCTCTTTGTAATCATGTGATACGCTTTGTACTATCTCATGAAAAGGAAACCGAAGATCCCTTATTTTTTTGCTCCTTGCAAAGCGATACTGCCCGGCAAATACTATCACCACGTCAATATGATTTTAAAAACACAAACTCTATAGCCCTGCTGCAACACCATACCGTTTTTTACCAATCAACGGCCGCATTAAAAATAAGTACTTATTTAAAATTTCCATACAGCTGCTTGATATTTTTAAAAATAATCCCCCCTTTTTTGCGCGACATCTGCTACCGTTTTATTGCCTCCAGAAGAAAAAAAATAATAAAAAAAGATTTTTGCTTCAGCCCTACTCCCCTCTTACAAAAACGTTTTTTACCCTAATGCTTTTTTCTTTTACTTTTGTATTCTTAAAAAATAGCGACTTCTTTATATGAGCAAAAAACCAGAAAGCACTGCGCCCAAAGCCCGAAAAGCTATTTTAATAGGATTGATCACCCAACATCAAAACCCAGAAAAAGCACAAGAGTACTTAGATGAATTATCTTTTTTGGTAGAAACCGATGGTTTAATACCCGTAAAACAATTTGTACAACGATTAGATAAACCCGATAAAGCCACCTTTGTAGGAAAAGGAAAGCTACACGAAATAAAAGAATTTGTAAAAGAGCACGACATTGATGTATTGGTATTTGACGATGAGTTAAGCCCATCGCAACAACGAAATTTAGAAAAAGAGGTAGAACGAAAAATTTTAGACCGCACCTACCTTATTCTTGAGATATTTGCTGCCCGCGCACGAACCGCCCATGCCGCTACCCAAGTAAAACTAGCCCAATACCAATACCTACTGCCGCGCCTTACCGGTATGTGGACTCACTTAGAACGGCAACGAGGAGGCACCGGCACACGAGGAGGCGCCGGCGAAAAAGAAATAGAAACCGACCGCCGAAACATTAGAGATCGAATTTCTATTCTAAAAAAAGAGTTGGCAAGCATTGACAAACAAATGGCTACACAACGAAAAAACAGAGGAGAAATGATACGTGTAGCCCTGGTAGGCTATACCAACGTAGGAAAATCGACCTTGATGAACCTGCTAAGCAAAAGCACTGTTTTTGCTGAAAACAAACTCTTTGCCACCTTAGATACTACGGTAAGAAAAGTAGTAATTGACAACTTGCCCTTTTTACTAAGCGATACCGTAGGCTTTATACGAAAACTGCCCACCCAGTTGGTAGAATCTTTTAAATCTACGCTTGATGAGGTGCGCGAAGCCGATATACTGCTGCATGTGGTAGATATTTCGCACCCGGCTTTTGCCGACCAAATGAATACGGTAAACACCACCCTGGCCGAAATTGGAGCCGGCAACAAATTAATGATTACTATTTTTAATAAGATAGATGCCTATCGGTTTACCCCAAAAGACGACGACCTAATTCCCGATGCTGAAAACAAGGTACCGTTAGAGCAACTGAAAAAAACATGGATAGCTAAAGAAAAAAAACGTTGTGCTTTTATATCCGCTACACAAAAAAACAATATAGACGAACTTAGAGATACGCTTTACCGAGAAATAAAAAAACTACATATAAAACGGTACCCTTACAACCATTTATTGTATTGAAATTTAAAAGGTATCGTGTAAGCTCCCCAGAAAAGGACTGCTCAAAAGTAGACTTTTTGTTTAATTAAATTGCTCGCGAATAAGTTCTTGTACATTTTTACCGTTATCATACTCCTTGAGAATGGCGGGTAATGTAAAAAAAAGCATAACCATCAAATATTAGACTAATTGTTTATTCACTTTGGCCTCACTCCTCCAGCGCTTTATGATTGCTGTATTTACGCCACTTGTCTATCAGTTGTTGCATATCATCAGGCAAAGCACTTGTAAACCTCATGTTTTTTTTGCTAACAGGGTGCTCTACCTCCAAAAGGGCTGCGTGTAGGGCTTGTCTGGGGCAAAGCTCAAAACAGTTTTCTACAAACTTTTTGTACGAAGCGGTTTTCATTCCTTTTAGTATTTGGTTGCCACCGTAGTCGGCATCGTTAAAAATACGGTGCCCTATCGATTTTAAATGTACCCGTATTTGATGGGTGCGTCCTGTTTCAAGAGTACACTCCACAAGGGTTACGTAGCCAAAACGCTCCAGCACTTTATAGTGGGTTACGGCGCGTTTACCCATGCTTTCGTCAGTAAATACGTCCATCAGCTTGCGGTTGCTTTGATTTCTACCCACGTGGGCGGTAATGGTGCCCTCATCGTTTAGCACATTGCCCCATACTAAGGTTAGGTATTTTCTTGTTAAATCGTGATGAAAAAATTTATTTCCTAAAAAGGTAAGGGCTGCTTCATTTTTTGCCACAATTAAAATGCCCGAAGTATTTTTATCAATACGGTGTACCAAACCCGGTCGGGGTGCGTATATATTGGTGCCTACCTTGCTGTGTGCGGCAGGCAGGTTTTCAAAATAATACAGCAAGGCGTTTACTAAGGTGCCATCATCGTGTCCAAAAGCGGGATGCACGACCATGCCGGCCGCTTTGTTTACTATAAGAATATCGGCATCTTCATACACAATATCTAAGGGAATGTGCTGCGGTATCAGTTCAAAATTTTTGGGTGGATGTGGTAATACAATTGTAATCACATCAAAGGGCTTTACCTTGTAGTTTGATTTTACAGCATGGTTGTTTACCCTTATGTTACCTGCATCGGCGGCTACTTGTATCTTGGTGCGCGAGGCATGAGCCAATTTATGCAGTAAAAACTTATCAATGCGCAATAAGGCTTGCCCTTTATCTACCTCTATGCGATGATGCTCAAAAAGTTCGGGTTCTTCCTCAAAGCTGAGTTTGTTTTCTTCTTCCATCTTAGCGACTAATCAGCAGTTTTTGAGTACTTACATAGCCTTTGTTTGACAATACTTTTACTATATAAGCCCCGTTGGCTATGTCGCTCACATCTATTTGTGCTGTTCCATTTTGCAAGCCGGGTTTTGTGTTTTGCAGCACCTCGTTGCCCAACATATCGTATATTTTTACTTCGGTTATTAAATCATTAAGTATAGAAACTTGCACATTAGTAGCTGCCGGGTTAGGGACTAATTTTACCGAATTATTTTGTGCCGAATACTTTTGTATAGAGGCTGTAGCCGCCGAATCGCCAAAGACGGGACGTATCATTAAAGAGCCGGTATAATCCGGGTATAAAGCAGCCGGAAACACATACCAGGCTCCCGATGTATAACGAAACATATTTTGATAAAAATTATTATTCTTATCAAAACCAACCGCTAAAGGGTTGTACGAGTTGGGCACTACGCCTATATAAAAGGTGGTACCGGCGGGCAATATCACCGGTTTTACAAACTGATAACGCAAAAAATTATTTACCCGTAAGGGCACGCCCGGCAAGGTAGTATCTGCCGGAAAGTATGGATAACGTGTTAGCGTATCGGCATACATTGGGGTATTGTTGGGCACGCCTCCGTTATCGCCCCATACGTTGATATTAAAACTGGTGGTTTTTAAATACTTTACATCATAAATAGGGTCGAAAAAAATATCCATGGCACGTAAGGTATCCGCTACATTCAGCGTATATTTTACCGCCACATAATCATTACAAATACCAAAACCTGCCTCGGCGCTGCCATCATCATAGGCATAGTAATTGCCAAATATTTGATTAAATTTTATGGTATCGTTTACAAACAAAAAAGGAAGCTGAGAGGGTTGTTGTAAATAAAATTTAGTATAAAAAGTATCGGGTGCTGTTATAACAGGATAGGTAAAGCCACCTAAAGAGGGGGCTGCTACACTAGCATTATTGCAAAAACCATTAGTGCCAAAATAACCTAAGTTTACACTTCCATTATAGGTACTATCTAGCCTTTGAGTGTGCCTGTAAATGGTGTAATAGGTAGATACATTTTGGTGGTTTACATCGTTGTAATTATTTCTTAATGCAACGCCTATATTGGTTTTCATATCCGAAGTGCCGGCGTATTGCTTGTAGGGCATTTGGCTGTAATTTTTTAAAGGGCTTGTTAAATTATACGAGAAGGTAAAATCGCCAAAAATAGTATCGGTATAGCTGCGGTTGTGATTTAAATACACCACATCTAAATGCCAATGGTTTACATCTCCACAAGCGGCCGATAGGTTTCTAAACCTAAACTGAAAGTTTTTTTTGAAGTAGGAGGTGTCGGTTATGGGTATCATTACCAAATGCCAGGAGCTATCAGTAGGGGTGTAGCCCGAGTGCTGCCACATTAAATTCCATATAGAGTCGTTAGGGCTGTAAAACTCCAATATCAAGGCATCATTGGTGCGCGGAGGCTCGTAATAACCCATAGGTTGGTAATAAAAGCTAAGATAAATACTATCTGCCGGCGATAATTGCTGAAACGAAGCCGGAATAGAATCTAAGCGAATAAGAACCGAAGCCAAGGTATCTGAAGGGACGCTGCCCAAGGTGTTAAAATAATTTCCACAGGCAATGGTTTGGTTATCGCTGTATGGGTAGCCGTATTTATCTAAACCATCAAAAGTAGCTACGCCCAAGGTAGGGGGCGCCACCGCCTTAGTGCGGTTTATATACACTGATTGTGAGTTTTGCCATTTGCTAACATCGGGGTATGGCCCCTGGTAGGAGAACTCCTCATAAAAAGGAAGAATAAAACCCGAAGGAGTGCTTTGCACGCGGTCTTGTGGTAATGGCTCTTTTGTTTTTATTTGCTTTCTATAATCAATAATTTGCTGGTTGCGGTGCATGGGCATAAGTTGGGCCTGCATATATGCGGAAGCAAAAACAAGAAAACAGAAAAGATTTATTTTATTTTTCATTTAACAACGGTTTATTGCCACAACGTAAAGGTACGGTTTTTATTGTATTAGTTCTTCATCGCCGGTAGCGGTTGTTTTTTCAGCGTTTTCGGCAGAAGTAGCCGAAGGAGCTGCCTCGTTGCCTTTTCCTATCTGCAACTCTATGACAGAGCCTTTTTTTAACGGGGTGCCGGGCTCAATGGCTTTGCCTTTGTATAGTTGTTTTACTACGCAGTTTTTGCAATCGTCGGATACGTAGCTTAATTTTGTTTTTAGCCCATAACTTTCGGCCATAGCCAAAGCTTGCCGCATGGATTTATCCACCAACTTAGGCATGCTTATTTGTGGGGGCAACACCGAGGTAATGTATAAATAAACGGTTCGGTTTTCTTTTACTTCGCTGCCTTTTTCGGGGTCTTGCTTTAGCACCATGCCCGGTTTTTCTTGCGGGTTGTATATAGAGTCTATAATTTGATAGTGTACTTTTTTGTCTTTTACAAAATGATCCAAATCGCCTATGGGTAGGTTGCTAAAATCGGGTACGGCTACCGTTTGGTTGTGCTGGGTGTAAGAGGCCGCCCAGGTAAAGCCCAGCCATATCAGCAAAAAAGCACTAAGCAGGGCTAGGCCTGTATGAATAAAAAAAGTTTTTGTTTTTAAGAAAGATAAAAAGTTCATATTGCGTAAAGAAAAAAATTAGGAGAGCATCTCTTTTAGTTTTTGTATTTGATGAGGCGTGCCCAGCACAAATATCTTGGCCGAAGGAATAATTTTGGTATCGGCATCGGGGTTTATAATATACTCGCCGGTAGCGGTTTTAAAACCAATAATGTTTGCCCCCGATTTGTTACGTATTTCAAGGTCTTTTAGGGTTTTGTGTTTTAAGTGTTCGGGTATGTTTTCAAAGGTTATCTCTTCCATGTTTTCCGAGTTTCCTTCTTGCCTTACTATATAATCCAAAAACTCTACCACATCGGGTTTCATTACCAAAGAGGCCATGTGGGCGCCTCCTACCTTATCGGGCATTATTACGTTGTTGGCTCCGGCTATTTTTAGTTTGGTATCGGAGTTGTCTTCGCTGGCGCGACTAATAATAGTGAGGTTGGGGTTTAGGTTTCGGGCTGTTAGCACAATAAAAAGATTGTCGGCATCGGTAGGCAAAGTAGTTATGAGGGCGCGGGCGCGCAAAATACCGGCTTTTAGCAGTACTTCATCTTGGGTAGCATCATCGCTTATTACCAAATCGCTGTATTGATGTTGCATGGCTCCGGTAAGCTGCATGCTTTTTTCTATTACTACAAAACGCTGATTGTGTTTTTTTAAAATTTGAGCTGCCTGCCGCCCGTTACGGCCATAACCGCATAAAATAACGTGATTGTCTAATTTTTGAATAGAGGCGTTCAACTTTCTGTTTTTAAATATCTGATTAAACTCTCCGTCAAACACAAAGCGTGTAACAGCGCTAACCGAGTAGGCAAAGATACCAAAACTTATCATTACCAACACCGCTGTAAAAATTTTTCCTTGCATATCTAAGGGGTGCACCTCTTCAAAACCTACGGTAGCAATGGTGATGATGGTCATATAAAAAGCATCTACCCAATTGTATTGGCATATTAGCTCGTAGCCTATGGTACCTACAATGGTGATACCAATAAGTAAATACAAAGGCAGCAACACGGTTCGGTATCGTCTTAGGCGTTTAAACATGAGGCAAGTATAAGAAAAAAGCAGGCATAAAATACTTTTCAATGAGTTTTAAACATCTTGAAAAATAGAAAAGAATGCCTATCTTAGCGCCCGGTTTTCACTAAAAAATAATTAAAATAAAATAGAGTTATGAGCGTTTTGGTAAATAAAAATTCTAAAGTAATTGTACAAGGTTTTACAGGTGGCGAAGGTACTTTCCACGCCCAACAAATGATTGAATACGGAACCAACGTAGTAGGAGGCGTTACCCCCGGCAAAGGAGGCACCACCCACTTAGACCGCCCCGTGTTTAACACCGTAGCCGATGCCGTTGCTAAAGCAGGCGCCGATGTATCTATCATTTTTGTTCCGGCTGCTTTTGCTGCCGATGCCATTATGGAAGCTGCCGAAGCCGGTATAAAAGTAATTGTATGTATTACCGAAGGCATTCCGGTAAAAGATATGATAGCTGTAAAAGAATATATAAAAGGCAAAACATGCCGTCTTATCGGGCCTAACTGCCCGGGCGTTATTACCGCAGGCGAAGCCAAAGTAGGCATTATGCCGGGTTTTGTATTTAAAAAAGGAAAAGTAGGTATTATATCTAAATCGGGTACGCTTACCTACGAAGCCGCCGACCAAATTGCTAAAGCCGGATTGGGAGTAACTACCGCTATTGGTATTGGGGGCGACCCTATTATAGGCACTCCTACCAAAGATGCGGTAGAACTGCTTATGAACGACCCGGAAACAGAAGCTATTGTAATGATTGGAGAAATAGGCGGAAGCTACGAAGCCGAAGCCGCCCGCTGGATAAAAGCCAACGGAAATAAAAAACCGGTAGTAGGCTTTATTGCCGGACAAACAGCCCCAAAAGGCCGCACCATGGGCCACGCCGGTGCTATTGTAGGTGGTGCCGAAGATACAGCGCAAGCCAAAATGGCTATTATGCGCGAGTGCGGCATACACGTAGTAGATAGCCCTGCCTCTATAGGCAAAACCATGGCCGCCGTACTAAAAGGCGAAAAAGTATAGCTTTAACTAGCTCTAAGCTAATCTCTTAAAAAAAAGGAAACACCTGCGTTGCACAATAACGTGCTTAGCTTTTATCGCCATACTCCATCAAGTAAGACTTAATAAAGTCGTCTAAATCGCCGTTCATAACCCCTTGTACATCGCTGGTTTCATAATCGGTGCGTAAATCTTTTACCAGTTTATAGGGGTGAAATACGTAGTTACGTATTTGGCTGCCCCACTCTATTTTTTTCTTACCTGCTTCTACGGCTTGTTTAGCCTCATTGCGTTTGCGCATCTCTATTTCATACAACTGCGACTTTAGCATGTTCATAGCCCGCTCTCTATTGCCTAGTTGAGAGCGTTCTATCTGGCACATAACCTGTATGCCGGTAGGAAGGTGTTTTATGATTACTTTTGTTTCTACTTTATTTACGTTTTGTCCGCCGGCACCGCCACTGCGTGCGGTGGTAATTTCAATATCGGCAGGCGGAATGTTTATTTCAATCGTGTCATCTACTATAGGATATACATACACCGATGCAAATGAGGTATGGCGTTTGGCGTTGGCATCAAAAGGAGATATGCGCACCAAGCGATGTACTCCGTTTTCACCTTTTAAGTAACCGTAAGCATAATTGCCTTCTATTTGTAAAGACACCGACTTTATTCCGGCGGCATCGCCGTCTTGATGGTCGTTTTCCGTAATTTTAAAGTTGTTTTTTTCTGCCCACATCATGTACATACGCATCAGCATACTGGCCCAATCGCAACTTTCGGTACCCCCTGCTCCGGCGTTAATCTCTATCACGCAGTTAAATACATCTTCTTTGCCACTAAGCATGTTTTTAAACTCCAGATGTTCTAGCTTTTTTAAAGCAAGGGCGTATTGTTGCTCGGTTTCCTCGGCAGAGGCTTCGCCTTCTTTGTAAAACTCGTATAAGGTTTGCAGGTCATCTACCAAACCTTGCAACTTGGCATAGGTATTCGTCCATTCTTTTTTTAGGTTGATGTTGCGTACTATTTGTTCGGCTTGCTTGGGGTCGTCCCAAAAATTAGGAGCTAAGGTTTTTTCTTCTTCTAAAAGTATTTCGTGTAGCTTTTTATCTACGTCAAAGATGCCCCCTCAACGCCTGTGTGCGCTCCAGCAATTCTTTTAACTGGTCTGATGTAAACATATTTACTTTTTATAGTAGCGCGGGGGAGATTTGAACTCCCGACCTCAGGGTTATGAATCCTGCGCTCTCACCAACTGAGCTACCGCGCCATTAAATTGAGGGCGCAAATATACTATTTTTTATATATCAACAAATATCAAGCAAAAATTATACTTTCACAGCATCATTATGTTTGAGGCTTTAAAAAAAATAGATGAACAATTGCTTTTGTGGGGAAACAGCCTGCACAGTCCTTATTTAGACGGCTTTATGTATTACCTTACTGAGTTTTGGCTGTGGATACCCTTGTTTGTTTGGTGGTTGTGGGAATTGTATAAAACACATCAAAAAAAAACAGGACTTCTGCTTCTTTTTATGGGAGGCTTGCTCCTTGCCTCCGACCGGCTTTCGGTGCTTATAAAAAACAACGTAAGACGATACCGCCCCACACATAATTTACTGCTACAAAAACAAGTACACACCGTACACGAATATGTAGGGGGTATGTACGGCTACGTTTCCTCTCATGCGGCTAATGTGTTTGCTATAGCATTCTTTATTTTTTTAGTTATGCGCTCAACAAACAAAACCGGTATGAAGATATCGCTTTTTGTATGGGCTTTTTTTATCTGTTATACCCGCATCTATCTGGGGGTGCATTACCCTTTCGACTTGTTGAGCGGGGCAGCACTGGGCAGCCTCTTAGCTTTTTTATTTTATAAAACTTTTAAGTATTACGCGCATGAATAACTACTTTATATCCGAAGATAAAAGCAAACTGCAAATACCTTTTGTACACCAATTTCTTTCTGAAAAAAGCTATTGGGCTAAAGGGCGGTCGCTACAGAACGTACGTACTTGTATTGAAAACTCTCTTTGCTTTGGTTTGTACAGCGAAAAAGAACAGGTAGGCTTTGCCCGTGTAGTAAGCGATTTTGTTACCGTAGGGTATGTGCTGGACGTGTTTATTGCCGAAAACCATAGAGGAAAAGGCTTATCCAAAAAACTAATGCAGCATGTTGTTGAGCACCCTTTATTACAATCCGTAAACTTACTACTGCGAACCACCGATGCCCAAACACTGTATCAGCAATTTGGTTTTACCCCGGTAAAAAACCCCAACCAACTCATGCAGCGTACCGCCTGATGCTTGTTGTCTTTTACATACTTGTTTTTGGCACGCTTATTTATTTTTTGCCTTTTTTTAAAGATAGGCGCATGAAGCGTTGGCACTTTGTTAGCGCTTTTTTATTAAAAATTGCGGCCGGATTTTTTCTTACGTGGGTTTACACCAATTACTACCCCGACAGGCAAACAGCCGATGTTTTTAAGTACTATGATGACAGTAAAATCATGTACACCTCTGTACAAAAAAAACAATACACCGATTACGCCAAGATGCTGCTTGGAGTGGCTAATAATACGCCCTATTTTGATAGCACCTATTACAATAAAATGAACCATTGGTATCGGCACTACGATTTTGGCTCCTACAACGATAACCACACCATCATTAGGTTCAACGCATTGGTCATGTTGTTTTCATTTCAAAATTTTTACGTGCATACTGTTTTTATGTGCTTCCTCTGCTTTTTAGGATTAACGGCACTTTTCAAAACGTTTGCTCCTTATTTTATTCATAAAGAAGTCCTCCTTTTTCTTACTTTATTTTTTGTGCCATCGGTTGTTTTTTGGAGTTCGGGAGTGCTTAAAGAGGGTATTTTATTTTTTTCTTTAGGCTTTTTGTTTTATGCCTGCTTTCATCTCTTTTTTACTAAAGGAAACCGATGGTTGCACCTCTTTACACTAGTGCTGTCTTCATGGCTTTTGCTTATAAATAAAAACTACTTACTCTTATCGGCAGCCCCTGCCCTACTCTGCTTCTTTCTTACCACTAAATTTCACTTAAAAAAAACCATGCTTTTTTATGGTCTTTTTTATACCCTTTCTTTTTTGTTTATATTTTTCTTATCAACCATTATATCAGAAAAAAACATATTAGAAAACTTTTCTATTAAACAGCGTGATTTTATTAACGTAGCTAAGGGAGGGGTGTTTATCCAAAACAATCAATACTTTGCACGGATAGATCCGGATAAGAAGTTTTTTTTAGACACCCTTGCTAAAAACCAATTTAAAATAAAAGCAGGAAGCCGTTACATGTATTGGAAAAACGAAAACCTAAACGATACCCTATACACCACCTATAGCAAGGATACAGCAAGCTACCACCTGGTTTGGGATTTACCCGTTGCGCAAAGCACCGTTTCTATCGGGCGCATAAAACCCACTTTTTTTTCGCTGTTGCAAAACGCTCCACAAGCCCTGTACAACAGCCTGTGCAAACCCAGTTTAGCATCGGCAAAAACTTTTTTAGAAAAAATATCGGCCATGGAAAATGCGCTGGTACTCCTTTTTTTAATGTTATGCGTGTGCTGCAAAAAAGAAACTTACAACAAAAACGTAATGGCTCTTTGTTTTTTTATGGCATTCATTATTTTATTACTTATAGGCTACACCACACCCGTAGCCGGTGCTATAAACCGATACAAGATACCCATATTACCCTTTTTACTAATGTGTGGCCTAACTGTTTTAGATGAAAATAAATTAAAAGCCCGTTTATATTTACTTATGAACAAGAAAAAAAATCATATAGCATTCAAAAAAACAGAATAAAACGTTTTTTTACATTTATAGCATAAAAACGAACATCAAAAAAGCAAAAAAAAATGACAAACGGATTTAAAATTATTGGAATTTCTATTCGCACCACCAACAAGAATAATCAAGCAGAGCAAGACTTAGGAAACCTTTGGAAGCAGTTCTTTTCGGAGAACATAATGGCAAAAATACCAAACAAATTCTCTAATCACATCGTCGCTATTTATACTGATTACAAAAGTAATTTCACAGAAGATTATACCGCTATAATAGGCATTCCGGTTTCAACTCTTAACGAAATTCCAAAGGGTTTAATTGGCCGTGAATTTCCATCTGAAAACTTTAAAAAACATATTGCAAAGGGACTTATGCCAAATGCAGTTGCAAATACTTGGCGTAGCCTTTGGCAGCGAGATGCAGAGCTAAACAGAAAATACAGCTATGATTTTGAATTGTATGGAGAAAAGTCACAAAATGGAGAAAACTCTGAAGTAGAAATTTATATAGCAACAAAGTAAAAAAAATAAGAAGCAATGAAAAAATAAAAACAGGTTGTTTTTTATTAAACCATACTGATTTTTTGTTGCAAATAATTTTACTTTTGCACTTTCGCTTTTTCTATGAACAGAACAAAAATAAAAGCTGTTTTAGACAGCCCACAACAAAACTACCAAGCCTGCGTAAAAGGCTGGGTACGCACGTTTCGCAACAATCAGTTCATTGCGCTTAATGACGGCTCTACCATAAACAACCTGCAATTAGTGGTAGATTTTAACAACACCCCCGAAGAAACTCTTAAACGCATTACCACCGGAGCCTGCATCAGCGCTACCGGAGAGGTTATTGCCTCTTTAGGCAAAGGACAAAAATACGAACTAAAAGTTTCTTCATTGGAAATTTTAGGCGATAGCGATGCCGAAAAATACCCGCTTCAACCCAAAAAACACAGTTTAGAATTTCTGCGAGAAATAGCCCACTTACGCTTTCGTACCAGCACCTTTAGTGCCGTATTTAGAGTGCGCAACACCTTAGCAAATGCCGTTCACCAATTTTTTCAACAAAGAGGCTTTGTATGGGTGCACACCCCTATCATTACCGCCAGCGATGCCGAAGGAGCCGGACAAATGTTTAGAGTAACTACTCTTGATTTAAACAACCTTCCTAAAAATGAAGAGGGAGCTATAGATTACACACAAGATTTTTTTGGAAAAAGCACCAACCTTACCGTATCCGGGCAGTTAGAGGGCGAGTTGGCTGCCACTGCATTGGGCGATATATACACCTTTGGACCTACTTTCCGCGCCGAAAACTCAAATACGACACGCCACCTGGCCGAGTTTTGGATGATAGAGCCCGAAATGGCTTTTTATGACCTGAATGATAACATGAATCTGGCAGAAGAAATGCTGCAATATGTAATAAAAGAAGCCTTAGAAAATTGTGCGGACGATATTGCTTTTTTAAGCGAACGCCTTGCAGAAGAAGAAAAACAAAAACCCCAACAAGAGCGCAGCGAAATGAATCTGTTAGAGAAATTAAAATTTTGTACAGAAAACCATTTTGAGCGCATCACATACACCCAAGCTATTGATATTTTACGAGAAAGCAATCACAACAAAAAGAAAAAATTCACCTATCTAATTGATAAATGGGGCGTGGATTTACAAAGCGAACACGAACGCTATTTAGTAGAAAAACATTTTAAAAAACCCGTTATCCTTACCGATTACCCTAAAGAGATCAAAGCCTTTTATATGCGCCAAAATGAAGACGAAAAAACAGTTCGCGCTATGGACGTATTGTTTCCCGGTATAGGCGAAATTATTGGGGGCTCGCAACGCGAAGAACGCTACTCTAAATTACTGCAACGCATGGAAGAAATGCATATACCTGCTCATGAAATGAGCTGGTACTTAGATACCCGAAGGTTTGGTTCGTGCCCGCACGCCGGCTTTGGCTTAGGGTTTGAGCGCTTAGTACTGTTTGTTACCGGTATGACCAACATACGCGACGTGATACCCTTTGCCCGCACACCAAAGAACTGCGAATTTTAATTAAAAAAAGAGCCTGCATCTTCTTGCAAAAAAGAGTGTTTGTATTTTATACACTTAGCTTATCTTTGCACCTGTTATGGCACTTGAACTGCATACTGAGTTTATAGATGAGATAAAACACGCTATAGAAAAAAGCGACAACGCTCGCATTCAAGAAATTTTATTCGATTTATTTGCTCCTGATATTGCCGATATACTAAACCACCTAAGTTTTGAAGAGGCCGTATATGTGTACGAATTGCTAGATGAAGACACCTCAGCTGCCGTACTGATAGAGCTACGCGAAGAGCTGCGTGAAGAGTTGCTGGCCACCTTCTCAAGCAAAGAAATTGCAGAAGAAATAAACAACCTAGCCTCTGATGATGCCGCCGACGTAATAAACGAACTGCCCGAAAACCGACAAAGCGAAGTACTTGCACACATAGAAAACATAGAGCAAGCAGGCGATATAGCCGATTTACTCTCTTTTGAAGAAGGTACTGCCGGATCTCTGATGGCAAAAGAGCTGGTAAGCGCTCGGCAAAAAGATACCGTTACCGCCTGTATTGACGAGATAAGACAGCAAGCCGACAACGTAGATATTATGTATGCCACATACGTGATAGACGAAAAAAATCGCTTGGTAGGATTGCTCTCTCTAAAAAAATTATTAATAGCGGCGCCCACTACACTAATAGAAGACATTTACGATCAAGACGTTATTCAAGTTACTACCGCTACCCCTACAACTCAAGTAGCCGAACTCATGCAAAAATACGATTTAGTAGTAATACCCGTAGTAGATAGTGTAGGGCGCTTAGTTGGCCGCATTACCATTGATGATGTAGTAGATGTAATACGCGAAGAAGAAACCGATGAGGCACACAAAATGGCCGGTATAGAAACGTTTGACGAACCCTATATGAGCATGCCTTTTTTAGAAACCATAAAAAAACGAGCCGGTTGGTTGGTTATTCTTTTCTTAGGCGAAACCCTTACTGCTACCGCTATGAGTTTTTTTGAAGACCAATTAGCAAAGGCTGTTATTTTAGCTTTATTCGTGCCTCTTATTATTTCAAGTGGAGGCAACACCGGATCGCAAGCTTCTACCCTTATTATTAGAGCTATGGCTTTGGGCGAAATAAGTTTTAGAGATTGGTGGCGTATCTTTAAAAAAGAATTTTTGGTAGGGCTTACCTTAGGTATATTGCTAGGAGCAGTAGGCTTTTTACGAATTGCGTTATGGTCCACCTTTACTACCATATACGGGCCTCATTGGTTGTTAGTAGGTATTACCGTAGCTGCAGCCCTTATGGGTGTAGTACTTTGGGGTAACTTAGCGGGTTCTTTGCTGCCCGTACTGCTAAAACGCGTTAAATTAGACCCCGCTGTGTGCTCGGCTCCCTTTGTAGCTACTTTGGTAGATGTAACCGGCTTAATCATATACTTTTCTGCGGCTACCGCTATTTTAAAAGGTATTTTGCTGTAAACACCAAATGCTGCTTCGCTTTTTAAAATACTCTTTTTTGCTTTTTCTCCTTTTTATTTTAATGCTGTGTTTATGGTTCGTGCCTATCACAAAAAAAATAACGCAATACGAGTTAGCCGACAACACTAGTTATGACGTAGTCATCATACCCGGCGTACCCTTTATTCCCCCCTCATGGAATGAGGTAATGCAAATGCGTTTAATTTGGGCTAAGCACTTATATCAAACAAAAAAAGCCAAGCACTTTATTACCAGTGGCAGCGCCGTATATTCACCGTATGTAGAAGCCAATGTTATGAAAGCCTATTTAGTGCAAATGGGAGTGCCCGATAGCCTTATTATTATAGAAGATAAAGCCCAACACAGCACCGAAAACGTGTGGTACAGCTATCAAAAAGCAATGCAAATGGGCTTTAAAACGGTTGCGTTTGCCTCCGATCCGTTTCAAACAAGCGTGCTATATTACTTCGCTAAAAAGCGAGTTCCCTCTATGCGTTTTTTACCCGTTTTGTTCGATACATTACAAACTTTAAATCACCACGAGCCCTTTATAAATCAGGATAGTTTGCTTGTTAAAAACTTTGTGGCACTGCCTGAAAAAGAAAATTGGTTCACTCGTTTTTCGGGCACATTAGGCAAACACATTCCGTATTCAAAGCCATAAAAATAAAGATGCTTTTTTCGGCATTAAAGTCTAATACAAATTAGTACTTTTGCACTATATTATTATGAGCATTTACAATAAATACGAAGCCGTTATAGGCTTAGAAATTCACATACAATTGCTTACTAAAAGTAAAATGTATAGCAGCGATAGTGCCGAGTACGGAGGCTTGCCCAACACCCACGTAAGCGTAACCAGCCTGGGGCATCCGGGTACATTGCCTATGGTAAACAAACAAGCTATTGAATTTGCCGTAAAATTAGGGTTAGCCGTACATGCTACCATTCGATACGAAAATCAATTTGCCCGAAAAAACTATTTCTATGCCGATTTACCCAAAGGATATCAAATAACACAAGACAAAACGCCCATTTGCAACGGCGGATACATTACTATAAAACAAAAAGACGGAACTGAAAAAAACATCAATATTACCCGTATTCACATGGAGGAAGATGCCGGAAAAAGCCTTCACGACCAAGATGTATATGATACTTTAGTAGATTTAAACCGTGCCGGTGTGCCCCTTCTTGAAATGGTATCGGAACCTGAAATAAAAAACGGAGAAGAAGCCTACGCCTATCTTACCGAAGTACGTAAATTGGTGCGCTACTTAGATATATGCGACGGAAATATGGAAGAAGGCTCTATGCGCTGCGATGCCAACGTTTCTGTACGACTAAAAGGTGCTACAGAATTTGGAAAAAAAGTAGAAGTAAAAAACATGAACTCCATACGCAACGTACAGCGTGCTATTGATTATGAATTTACTCGTCAAATAGATTTGATAGAAGCCGGAGAGAACATTGCCGGAGAAACCCGCAGCTTTGACGCCGTAAAAGGAAGCACCTTTAGCTTGCGCAGCAAAGAAAATGCCAACGATTATCGTTATTTTCCGGAGCCGGACTTACAACCCGTATATGTAACCGAAGCTTGCATTAACGAAGTAAGAAAGCAACTCCCCGAACTCCCCAACCACTTATACAAACGTTACATCAGAGATTTTAAACTGTCTGACTACGATGCCGGCGTAATTACCGACACAAAGGCTATTGCCCACTACTTTAACGAACTTACCTCGCACACCGATAACTATAAAGCAGCTGCTAATTGGTTAATGGTGAATATAAAAGGATTTTTAAACGAAAACGCATTAGATATAGAACGTTTTCCGGTAAAACCCAAACAAATAGCCGACCTAATTGCTGTAATTGATGAAGGAAAGATAAGCCATTCGGTAGCTTCTCAAAAAGTATTTCCTCATTTAATAAAAGAGCCGCAAAAATCAGCCCTACAAATAGCACAAGAACTTAATTTAATACAAGAAAGCAGCGCCGATGCCCTACAAGATTGGATAAACCAAGCCCTAGCCAAATACCCTGAAAAGATAACAGAATATAAAGGGGGGAAAAAAAACTTGGTAGGCTTATTTATGGGGGAAGTAATGAAATTAAGCGGGGGTAAGGCAGACCCCAAAACAGCCAGTAAGTTAGTGCAAGAAACGCTTGATAAGAAATAATATTGCTTCAAAATTCAAAAAAACGTATCTTTACTTGATACAAAAAACTTAGACTCGTTTTTATATGCCTAACAAGTTGTGGTTTAGTTTATACACTAATAAAAAATACAGAGGCCATGAAAAACCCTATGTAGATGTAAGCGCTATTACCGGCATAAAAGAGTTAGAACAAAACGACCACCTCCTTCTTTCTGAATTAAACACCTATCTAAAAAAGCAAACACTACATAGCCATTTCAACACCATGATGGTTGAAAAACCGGAAGTGTGGAAAGTGCAGGGCCTGCGTGGGTGGGGGCTTGAGCGCTATGAGAAGCAAATATATTTTCCTGAAACCATGAGGCTTTTAAATGCTATTCCTAATGTAACATCCATCAGCATCAACCTAATAGAGCCGCACTCAAAAGTAAAGCCACACAGCGGCGATACGAATGCTATTATTCGTTGTCATTTAGGGCTAAAAATACCACCTGATTGCGGGCTTAGGGTAAATGAGGAAACAACCACTTGGCAAGAAGGAAAGGTTTTAGGATTTATAGATGCTTTTGAGCACGAAGCGTGGAACAATAGCGGCGAAACCCGTATCATTATACTTTTTGATATACTAAAACCCGAATACCTTCGTAAAAAACGTTGGATTTGCGCCACGGTAAGAACGGCATTTTTTATTCAACGTTTAGGTAATTTTTTTCCCGGTTTATACAAAATAGAGCGAGGCTTTTTAAAAATAGTAGCGTTACCCTTTATTTTATTTTTACTTATAAAAATACCTATACGCAACAAAGCCTATCAAATACGGCATAAAAAAAACCTAGTCAAAAGCCATAAGACTATTAACATCGGGCGTTTGAAAAAGAGATAAAATATCTTTATTTTTAATCTATAAAGCACGTAAACTTGTATATTGTTTATGAGTCGTAACGAATTAATACAAGCCTGTTTAAGAAACGATAAAGAATCTCGGCACCGCTTATTAGAAGATCGTTATGGTTTTTTATTAGGTTTAAGCAGGCGTTATACCAAAAACAATGCGCAAGCCGAAACCTTTTTACATGAGGCTTTAAAAAATTTATTTAAACACTTGCCCGAGTATCAAGATCATGAAGATTTAGAAGAATGGATAAAAAAAGTGGTTATAAAAAGTTTAATTACACAATTAAAAAACATTAGAACAGATTACTACATTACCACCACCATTCGCATAGATGATAAAAAAGAACCGTTGGATTTATTTCATCAAGCGGAAGAACAATGCCCTAATCAGTTAAAAGCAGAGGAATACGTTCGAGTGTTACAACGCATGCCGGCCTCTTTTAGGGCTATATACAATTTAATAGTAATAGATAAATTAAGTATGCAAGAGGCGGCTTCCTTTTTAGAAATAAGCGAAGATTCAGCAAAAAACAGCATAGAGCGCGCTCGATTTGAGTTTCTTAAAAATATAAAATTACACCAACAGGGCTATCATGGCTGAAAATAAATATCCTATAAACGAAGATGATTTGCGTGAAAAATTTTTAACGTATAGCGTACCTTTTGATATTAGCCAGGTAACTCATTTAGAAAATGAAATTGATCAAATACGCACTCATGCCCCTATTGATTTACCCAGTAAAAAGAAACTGCTTCTTGTTTTTCTCACTCTTGTTGGCGCCTGTGTAGTGGGTGGTATTTTATTTTTAATGTTACAAAAAACACCTGAAGACACCCCTAAAAAAAACGATACCTCGGTAAAAGTAACAGAAACAAAGCCTCCTATAGAAAACCTTACGCCACCTGCCCCTCAAACCAAAACCATCGTAGTTGATACTATAAAGCCCGAAGCAAAAAAAGCAGACAGCGCGACTATTCCTACCAAAATAATAGAAAAAAAGACAGTAGAAGGAAAAAGCAATAAAAAAGTAGAACAAAAAAACAATGTATTAAAAAACAACAATCGCGATACGACCGCTAAATCTAAACCGCTTTCCGACACTGCGAATAAAATAATAAAACAAAGTGCCGATTCAGCAAAAAACACAGAGGCTACTCCTTCAAAAAAGAAAAAGAGAAAACGGAAAAACATATTAGACGCTACACAAGAAATTAGAGACGCAGCCCCTAACAGCGCCGATGATGACGTAGTGGTACCCAACAATTAAATTCTTTTTTAGAAAGCGTGCCCTAAGGAAAAGAAAAACTGATGATCTTCTTTTGAAAAGGCATAATCAAATCGCAAAATGGTGTTTACATTCCACGCTATGCGCAAACCTCCTCCTTCAGAATACCGTATATTTTCTAAATGATTAAGCCTGCTAAAGCTGTTCCATACGCCTCCTACATCAAAAAAAGGAACTGCACTAAAGGCTAAATGTTGTTTTAAAATTTTACATTGAGCAAAACGCCAACGCAGTTCAAAGTTGGTAAACTCCATTACACGTGCTAAAAACCGACTTTGCTTGTACCCTCGCAAGGTAGTACCGCCTCCTAAACCTTCAATACTGCCTTCGCTCGTCCATTGATCTTGGTATTCATAAAAGGGTGCGTTGCCATCGGTATATCCTATTCCAATACGACCTGCAAAGGTGAGCCGCTTTATATACTTGGGCAATACGGGCACATAAGCATTAAAATGAAAAAAAGTTTTGTTACAGTTGTATTGCGAGCCCAGTGCAGTTAATGAAAGTTCGTTTGTTAGTTCTGAAAAAATGCCTTTACTCGGATTGGTTTCTAAGTCGCGTGTATCATATATAAAACCCGTTTGCACAAAAGTAACCACGTTTTGTCCGAAGCCCACTATTTTTTTTGCTACATAATCTTCGTGTAATAAAGAGCTATCGGGGTTAAGAGGGGTAGAAAAATCAACCCAGGCCGCCTCGTAAGCTAACAAGGCACGCAAACGCCCTTCATAAAAAGAACGCTCCAGTTTGATGTTCACAACGGCTTCTTTTTTCAAATACGTATTGTAATCTTTTTTTCCGCCTACTAAATTTTTATCGTAATTGCTATACGTTGCGTCGGTTACTAAGCCGTTAGCCGGATTGTTGTTTGGGTAATAGCTCAAGGGTTTTAAAGAATTTTCATCAATACCAAAATACAGCAAATTGGGGTTTACCTCGTAAGACACCTCACCGCCCAAGCGCCATTTTGTATTAAAAATATAGGGAATATCAAAACCTAATTTTATTTCTCGTTGCAGCTTTGTGGTGAGAAATACAGCTAGATTTATCTCGGCTCTGTATGGCGTGTATTCAAAAAAGGGATCGCTTTTTTTTCCGTTAAAAAACAAAGAACCTTCTGCCCCTGCGCCAAATCCGTTTATTGGATCGGAGCTTAAATCCGGTACACCGGTTGCATACATACCTTCTTTTTTCTCAGCCAGTTCGTCATCGGGCAGGCGTTTTTCTTTAGCTATTGCAAAAGGCAATTTTTTTCCAGTACTATCTGGTGTTGTTATTTGTGCTTGCATATAAGATAGGCACAGCACATACGCTATTGTTGTTTTAAAAAGTGTGTTTTTCATAAATTAAATGTGAATCATAAAATATACTCGCAGCCCGTCTTGTCTATTAGACGGGCTACGAGTACGTGAAGTTTTAAAAGAGCTTATTTCCCAATTTCTCTTTTCAAAAGTTTACCATCGGTAGAAAACTGTGCTTCTATTTTTTGCTTGTTTGATTTTATTTCAAACTCATACAGTTCTACGTGGTTAGGCCTGCTTACTTTTTCAGCCTCATCTATTTTGGCTGTTCCAAACTCTTTTTCAAGCGCTTGTTTTACGGCAGCAGGTACCTCGTTCATACTTATTTCCTCCTCGGTTTCAAGCCACTCAGCATCGGCACTGTATTTAGCCGATAGCTCTTTTTTATCTTGATGAAAATTTACTTCGTAATTTTTTTCATCTAATTCCCACTGCACTTTTTCTGCTTTTGAGAATTGTTTTTTAAAGTTAGTGTTGATGGCCGCAGGAACTTTTTCCGCGGTTATTTTTTGTGCAGACGCATAACTTACACAGGCTACGCAAAGCACGGTTGCTAATGCTTTCATGATTATTTTTTTTAAATGTTATTAAATTAATTCTGTTTTTTCTAAAAAACAAGAAAACAATCTGTTGCTTTAAGCAATCAGACTATAAATACGGGAACAAATAACATTTATGCTTTAGGAGGGTGAAACACCGAAGTAGGATATACCCAATAATCTTTTAACGTATAGATAAAAGTATGTTTTATTGGCTCTACCGGGTGTACATCAAATTGGGCTACTTGGTATATAGGCATAGCTAATATCAAGTGGGTAGAGGCTGCGTAAAAAGGTACGGGCTTGTTATCTTCTTTTTCAGCATCATCTGTTTCTAAAAAGCCTACTTCAAAAAATTGCTCTTCTAAAAACTCAAAAATATCCGTGTTGTGGTTGGTATTACAAAAGTCATTGTAAAGCTTTGGTATTTGTTCTATATAGGCAAAATGCCCACGAGGTAAAAAGACACTTCCCACGGTGTAGTACACTAAAAGCGCTATGGCAATACTTTTTTTCACTAAATAATCTATGCAAATATAAATTCATTTTTTTGAATAAAAATGAATTAGGTGCAAAATTTAACAAAAAGGTAACACAGACTGTTCTACTGTTTTATCCACTTTTTCACGGTGTTCTGTATTTTAATAAAATACAAACCGTTGCTTAAATTATGAATGGGTATGGCAACCACTTCTTTACCCTTTATAAAAAAGGGTTCTTTCAACACATCGTTGCCCAGTACGTCGTATATTTTTATTTCGCCCTGCATATTATCAAGTGTATTTATTTGTAAGATAGATGAGGCCGGATTGGGGTACAAACTGAAGCTGTTTTCTGCCGAGGTGGCGTTTTCTATTCCAGTGGTGCCCACGTTTACCCACAACGCGTATGGCCCATTTTTGCAAGGAGGAATGTTTTCTGTAATAACCACATTACCCGATGTGTTCCCGAAATTTACTACTATGCTATTCGTTCCTTGTCCGCTGACAATAGTTGCGCCGCTTGGTACCGACCAGGTATAAGTTGTGCCCGTTGTAGCGCTTACCGAATACGTTACATTCGTTTGATTGGTTACTACATTAGTAAGGCCATTTATAGTAAGAGTATTGTTATTTAAAATTCCGAAAAAATAAGCCGCCCAAAAAGTAGAAGAGAAATACACATTATAGGCATAAGTGCCTATTTGCCCACATTGCTGGTAACAGGTTCCTGTATCCAGAGCTAGGGCATGCCCTAAGCCCATAAGAGTGTAGGTTTCTACCACCTCGCTGATGCTGTTGTTATAGGTGTTTTGCATTACATAAATACCGCCATTAAAGGTAGTAGTGCTTGTGGTCGGCGTTTGGCTGGCGCCTTGTACGTTTGTCCATTGTTTCATAATCTCTATTTCGTTTTGTGGGTTTACCACGGGATCTGCACTTCCTTGAAACACAACTACCTTAGGGTAAGCACCTGCATAAGTGGGGTAAGCCGCCCGTACTGAATCGCCCCATTGCTGGGGGGTGATGGTAGTGGTATAGCCGTACAAGGCAGCTGCACCTGCACGGTAAGGCGCTCCTGACATGGGGGCGCCAGCCTTAAACACATCGGGGTAACAAGCCATCATCACGTTAGTCATGCAAGCTCCCGCGCTTAGGCCTGTAACAAAAATTTGGGTGCTATCAATAAGGTAGTGCCCCTTCATATAATCTACCATTTGTTTAATAGAAGAAGCCTCGCCTTGATTTCTGTTGATATCCCCACTTACAAACCAATTAAAGCAATTGTTAGAATTATTCGCTGCGTTTTGTTCGGGATATACTACGCAAAAGTGATGCCTGTCGGCCATAGTATTCCAACCGCTTTGCACGGCTACTACGCTGGCGGTTTGTGTACAGCCGTGCATGACCACTACTAAAGGAGCCTTTGATGTAATGCCTGCAGGCACATAGCTGTACATATTTAAGTTACCCGGGTTGCTTCCAAAAGAAGTTACTGCATTCCAACCGGTTTGCGCGTTTGTGACACGAAGCACAAAACACAAAAAAAACACATAGCTAAATTTAAGAGCGGTCATGGTGGTTATTAAAATTTATTTTTTTTGAAAGTAGTTCAAAGATATAAAAAAAAACATACATTTGCAGCGGAAATATGTTTTTCAGTACACACATACTTTTTTCTTCTTGGCATCGAATGCCTTGTATTATGCCTATGCAACGCGGTTGCTAAGAGCCATTTTACTCTTTTTTTTCATTTATTTTTTTATTCAAACAGTATGAATTTTATTGGAGAAGCTATATTACAACATTTAAATACCCTTATCGTAGTCATCAGCCCGCAGGGCGAAATAAACTACGTAAGTCCCTCGGTACAGCGCCTATTGGGTTACCATGCAAGCCAACTTTTGGGTAATGGCTGGTGGGAACTGCCGCGTGAATCGGCAGCAGAAGGTTTAGCTATAAAAAATCAAGTTTTAGAAGCTACAAAAAAATCAAAAGGACACATACCCATATTTGAACGCTATGTAACTACCGCACAAGGAGCAAAAAAGTATATTGTGTGGAACAGTCATCTAACCGAAAACGGAAACCTTGTTAGCATTGGTTATGATATAAGCGACCGCAAACAAGCCGAGCAGCTATTAAATGAAAAAGTAAAAGAGCTTCAGAAAAAAAATGCAGAGATGAGTGAAAGCATCGCTTATGCCAAACGCATACAGCAAAGCATTTTAGTTCATCCGGAAGGGCTAAACAAAGAAGTGGCCGACTCTTTTATATTATATCGCCCAAAAGATGTGGTAAGTGGCGATTTGTATTGGTATTACAAAAAAGGCAACAAACTGTATGTGGCCGCTGTAGATTGTACCGGGCATGGGGTTCCAGGCGCTCTCATGTCTGTAATGGCCTATGGTTTGTTGCGCAATAACATTGCAAAAAGAAACCTCAACAACCCGGCTCAAATACTATATGCTTTAGATGAAGAGTTGCAAGCCGAACTGCTTACGCAGGGCACTGCCGACGGAATGGATATTGCCCTTATAGAAATAGATTTTGAAACCCAAAAAGTACAATACGCAGGCGCTTTTAGGCCTTTAATTTTAATACGCAATGGACAACTTATAGAATTTAAAGCCAGCAAATTTCCTATTGGCTTATACGGAGGTGTTGAAAAACAATTTGACTTACACGAGTTTAATTGGTTGCCGGGCGATGCTTTGTATCTTTTTTCTGATGGGTATGCCGACCAATTTGGAGGCGAGCGTAACAAAAAATTTAATCGGAAAAATTTTTATGAAACCTTGCTAAGCATACAAGATATGACTATGGAAGAGCAAGCTTCTTTTTTGGAATACACACACAACAACTGGAAACAAAACGAGACACAAACCGACGATATACTGGTTATGGGTATTAAACTTTAATACCACGTCACCACTGTCAGAAATATGTTTTAGAAGTCAAGGGGTTGTTTGGGGCTTGCGCTTAAACCTAATAAAATCAATAGAAGCACCTACCGACATTTGAAAAACGCCCATGCTCATCGTTTTTTTTGCATAAATATATTGTGGGGTTATGTTGTCGGTACGTACTACCACATAATACGGATACGAAACAAGTCCACCGCTATAACCTATATTGAAGTGAAAAGCAATGCCTATTAACTCCATGGGTTCTAACTTATATTTTATACCCAAGCCTACGTTGTAGCACCATCCTTTTCCGGTAGTAAAAGCGTAAATGGCAGTATCTTTAGGTCCGTAATAAATCATACGCGGCACATACCCATTTAGCACATAACCGCCGCAGGCTTTAAAATTAAAATCAAGGTGCTTAGATACGGGCAGGGTATATTGAGGGCCAATTACAAACTCCTCCATTCTATAATCTTGGTCGGTGTATATGCTTGATTTTCCGGGCGGAAAGTATGCGGTATAACGCTCATTTAAAGCGTTTATATCCAACTCATTTATTCCTCCGTACAAGGCAGCCAGCACGCCCCATCGTTTGGTTATTTGATACGAAAGCCAAAAACTGTAATGAAACCCCTTTTGCGCATAGCCGCTTATTTGGTTGGTATCCGTTCCGTTTAATCTGGATATGGGTATATTTTGAGTAGAAGCGCTTCCGTATTGCTGACATGGAATGCCTTGCCCCACACTAAACCCGGCCGATAAGCGCCAAAAAACACCTTCTTGTTTTTTTGTTTGCGCCCAACTGTTTACAAAGAAAAAAACAGATGCTATCCAGATAATTTTTCGTTTATTTTTTTTTATGGAATAGAGCATATATTAGTTTTTTTTCTTTTTAGATGTTCCTTGAAAGAGAGAGGATATAAGCTCTACCTGCATATAATACGGGGTGCCTAAACCAAAACCATAATCTACCTGCAAGCGCAAACGCTTAGAAAAATGATAGCGTATGCCGCCATGAAAAAGCAATCCTAGCTGTATGTTGTTAGGCCTTCTAAAATCTTCGCCGGGTGTAATAACTTGATGATACTGATAGTTGGGGCCGTTACTCCATTGGTCGGCTTCAGTCCACACAGAAAGGCTTACACAGGTGCCCACAAAATAGTGCATTTTTTTTCCTACCCTGCCTTTAAAGTCGTAGGTAAGTGGTATAGCGGCTGTAATGCACGAAAAAGTGATACCGGTAGGATAAAAATTTTGTAAACCAGCCGAAGCGCATTGTATGGCTTGGTAGCTGAGGCTGGCGCCTATATTCAAATCTTCTATTTCATCGTCTAAATAGTAATTAAAAGAAGCCTCTATCTCGGGCAAAACCTTACAATTGTAATAATTAGACACATTGTTGTAAAAAAGCACTTGGCGTAGCCTCATCTGGCTAAAAGTAAGGGGCTGGTACTCGGCACTTAAACCAATGCTGGCATTTTTGGTAAGTAAATAATTAAGCGAAAGTCCTGCTATGGGGGCTATAATGTTGCTGTGCATATTATTAAAGGAAACCGCATCGGCTACTCTGCTTTCCAAGTATTTCATTTCGCCTGCCCCTATTATAGGGGTAATGGTAAGCTCGTGCCCGGTAGCAGAGTCGGGCTGCAAATTATCTTTAAAATACACCTGAGCCATACCAAAATGCGTAAAACAAATAAAATATAATACAATGCTGCGCAGCCTTAGCATAAGGGCTTTTTTATAAAATAATTTCACAAAAATAAACTATCTGTGGTATTTTTTGGCAAAATACAGCGCCTTATTCCTGTTAAAAAAAACGTTTTTTTGTTAAAAAATCGCGTTTTGTTTTATGCTGAAAACGAAAGCAATAAAAAAGAGAAACGAATAAAATACCGCTCCCTTTTTTAAAAGTTGATTGGGCACCTATGAAAAAAAACAAAATATTTTTGGTATGCGTTATTTGAAAAAATACTATCTTGCACTCACTTATGAAGTTTGATGTGAAAAAGAGTGCTTGTTTTTTACTTATAGTGCTTATTGCAGTGCTTCCATCTTGCAAATATGCCAACCCTAAATATATAAGCGAAGGCGTGATAGACTACAACGTAAAACCGGTAGATGAAAACAGCCCCATGGCAGGCTACGCCCCGGGTAAAATGACCGCAAAATTTAAAAACAACATGATAGCCGCCCAAATGAACGTAATGGGGGGCATTTTTAGTACCACTCTCATTTTCAACCCACAAAAGAAAACCCTTACCCAGTTGGTAAAAATGCTGGACGTAAAACAAGCCATTGTGGAAGATGAAAAGATGCTCGTGAACGAAATAAAAGCATACGAACTTATTTTTGAAGAAACAGGCGAGAAAAAAGACATAGCCGGATACAAATGCAAAAAAGTAGTGGCCACCAAGGTAGATGACCCCACCGATAGGTTTGACGTATGGTACACCGACGAGCTAAACATTAAAAACCCCAATGTAGGCACCCCTTATCACGCCATAGAAGGCATGCTTATGCAGTACCGACTAAAAAGAAACGAACTGGAACTGGAGTTTACCGCCGTAGGTGTTGAAAAAGAAAAAGTAGAAGATTCTGAATTTGAACTACCCTCCTACTATAAAGTTATCACAAAGCAAGAAATGGACGATTTTTTTAAGTCCTTGCAGTAACCGCTCAACCCTTATATTTTCCGCTCAGAAAAAAATAAATAAAAATTGGCACATAAATTGTACTTTAGCAGCCTATAACAACATTTAAAAAAAACAAAAAAATATGAAAAAAATCTTTTTGACAGCCCTAACCTTTGTAAGCATGATGGGCGCCCAAGCACAAATAAAAGAAGGCACCGTAACCTACAACATCAACGTAGAAAATGCACCACCGGAATATGCGGGCATGCTAAAAGGCATGGAAATGACTGTTTATTTTAAAAACGATAAATCAAAAGCCGAGTTTACTTCCTCTATGCAATCTACCACTACCGTAGGCGATGAAAACGGAAGCCTTACCCTAGTAGAAGCTATGGGGCAAAAGTATTTTATGAAAATGAGCAAAGCCGATTTGGAAAAAGAATCTAAAAAAAATCCAGAACCCAAAATTACGTACTCAAACGAAACTAAAACCATAGCCGGTTACGAGTGTAAAAAAGCCATTATAGAAACCAAGGATAAAAAAGGAGAAGCACACAAAATAAACGTTTGGTACTGCGAAAAACTTCCTATCACACACGGAAGCAGTCAGATGGCACAATTTAAAGGGCTAAAAGGTGCCCCGCTGGAGTTTGATGCCAACCAAGGTACTTTTAAAATGGTTTTTGCTGCCACTAAAGTTTCTACTGCTCCGGTAGCCGATTCGGAATTTAAAGTATCTACCGAAGGCTATACCGAAATGAGTATGGACCAATTAAAACAAATGCAAGGCGGAGGCGGAAAATAACATTTCCTCCATCTTTTACACAAAAAAAGAGCTTGCCCACCGCAAGCTCTTTTTTTTATCTAAATTTGCAGCAATAATGACAAAAAAAGAAACCAATTTAGCCTCATTCAACAACCAATGGTATAAACACGGTCGCTCAAGCGTAACCAACCTGTTGTGGTATTTGATAAGCGTTGTCTTTTTTAAATCGGCTTTTCCTTTCAATAAAGTAAAAGTGTTTTGGTTGCGCGCTTTTGGGGCAAAAATAGGCAGAGGAGTTGTTATAAAACCGCATGTAAACATAAAATACCCCTGGCTTTTGCAAATAGGCAATTATGTATGGATAGGCGAGCACGTATGGATAGATAACTTAGCCAAAGTATTGATAGAAGACCACGTATGCGTTTCGCAAGGCGCGATGCTGCTGTGCGGCAACCACCATTACAAAAAAACCACTTTTGATTTAATTATTGGCGAAATTAAGCTAAGTAAAGGCACTTGGATAGGCGCCAAAAGCGTAGTGTGCCCCGGCGTTACCGCAGGAAGCCACGCCGTACTTACCGTAGGCTCTATAGCAACCTCACATTTAAAAGAATACACCATCTACCAAGGTAACCCCGCCCAAGCTGTAAAAGAACGAATACTAAAAGAATAAAATTAAATCATCATTTTTATGATAACCCATCGCCCACGCAGAAACAGAAAAAACCAAGCCATCCGCCAATTGGTACAAGAAAACCAAGTACATGTAAGCGACCTTATTTTTCCGGTGTTTGTAAACGAAGGTAAAAACAAAAAAACAGAAATCGCATCCATGCCAGGCATCTATCGTTTTAGTTTAGACTTGCTGCTAAAAGAAATAGAAAGTTGCTTAAAATTAGGCATCACTACCTTTGCCCCCTTTCCTAATATAGCCGAAAAACTAAAAAACAAAACAGCCTCCGAAAGCTGGAATAAGAAAAACATATATTTGCGCAGCATTCGTGAAATAAAAAAACAATTTCCGGAAGCCGTACTTATGACCGATGTAGCTATGGATCCGTACAGTAGCGACGGGCACGATGGTTTGGTAAAAAACAACGAAATTATAAACGATGAAACCCTTAGCATTTTAGCCCGAATGGCTGTAGCCCAGGCCGAAGCCGGCACGGATATTGTTGGCCCCAGCGACATGATGGACGGGCGCGTAGGGTTTATTAGAAATCAATTAGATAAAGCAGGCTACCAACAAGTATCTATTATGGCTTATACCGCTAAGTACGCCAGTGCTTTTTACGGCCCTTTTAGAGATGCTTTAGAAAGCGCCCCCAAGTTTGGCGATAAAAAAACCTATCAAATGAACCCCGCCAACAGCAAAGAAGCCTTGCTGGAAGCCGAGCTGGACAGCCTAGAGGGAGCCGATTTTTTAATGGTAAAGCCAGCCCTTTCTTACCTTGATATAATACAACAACTGAACGAAAATTTTTCTTTACCTATAGCCGCCTACAACGTAAGCGGAGAATATGCTATGGTAAAAGCCGCAGCACAAAAAAACTGGATTGATGGACAAAAAATACGCGACGAAATGCTACTAAGCATGAAACGCGCCGGCGCTAAAATTATTCTTACGTACTTCGCTAAAGAGTGGGCTTTGGATCATAAAAAATAGACTTTGGGGCAACCGCCAAAAAGTCCTTACTTTCAGTTTTAAAAAACATTTTTTTGCCTTAAAATACTTTTGGCACTCTATTTGCGTTATCTGTTTTTAAGAACTGATTCTAAAAAAACAAATAAAAAAAGTATGAAATAACTCTGTTACCAGAAGAAAAACAAAGAAACAACAGAGTTATACCATACGGCCATTAAAAAACAAATAAAAAAAGTATGAAAAAAGTATTGTCAACCTTGCTGATAGCTGCCGTAGGCGGTGGCGCGGCTCTTTTTATGCAACAAAAATTAGTAAAACAAACCGATGCTATAGCGCAACAAGAGGCGCAAGCCATTCCTGTTCACTTTGCTTCCTCATCTGGCGCCGTGGCAAGCGCTGCCCCTGATTTTACAGGCGCAGCCGAAACGTCAGTAAATACCGTTGTGCATATAAAAACACAAACTCAAGCTAAGTACGAAGACCAAATGTACTACAACCCCTTTCAACAATTTTTTTATGGCAACAGCCAGCCCCAGCAACGCATACAGCAAGGCAGCGGCTCTGGTGTTATTATTGATAAAAACGGCTACATCGTTACCAACAACCACGTAATAAACGGGGCCGACAAAATAGAGGTAATCTTAAACGACAAACGCAGTTACCCAGCAGAACTGGTAGGAGCTGATCCTCAAACCGATTTAGCTCTTTTAAAAATAAATGAAAAAAATTTACCCTTCCTGCCCTACGGCAATTCAGACAATGTAAAAGTAGGCGAATGGTGTTTGGCCATAGGCAATCCCTTTAACCTTACCTCTACCATTACAGCCGGTATTATATCGGCCAAAGGAAGAAATATCAATATATTAGAAAACGACCCTTCTCGCGGTATTTTCCCTATAGAATCTTTTATACAAACCGATGCCGCCGTAAACCCAGGCAACAGCGGTGGTGCCTTAGTAAATACCAACGGAGATTTAATAGGCATTAACTCGGCCATTGCCAGTCAAAACGGAGCTTACATAGGCTACTCTTTTGCCATTCCGGTAAATATGGTAAAAAAAGTAGTGGCCGATTTAGCTGAATTTGGTACCGTACAACGCGCCTATATTGGCGTGAGCATACGCGATATTGACTCTAAATTAGCCGAAGAAAAATCTATAAAAGATTTGAACGGCGTATATGTAAACGGCCTTACCGAAAATGGAGCTGCTGAAAAAGCCGGTGTGCAAATAGGCGATGTTGTAACGAAAATAGAAGGTTTTAATGTAAACAACACTTCTTCTTTACAAGAACAAATAAGCAAATACCGCCCCGGAAATAAAATAGAAGTTACCCTGCTTAGAGGTAATAAAGAAATAAAAGTACCTGTCATTCTAAAAAACAAAGATGGCAATACCGACATCTTAAAAAAAGAAGCTGTAACCAAAGCAAAAGAAGTAACAACCATATCCGCCTTAGGCGCTAATTTTGAAGTGCTTGACCCCAGCGATATGAAAAAACTAAACATACAAAACGGTGTGCGCGTTACGAACTTGCAAAACGGCAAATTATACGCTGCCGGCATACGCGAAGGTTTTATCATTACAGCAATAGATAAAAAGAAAATTCACAACATAGACGAGCTAAACCAAATACTAAAAAGCAAGCAAGGAGGCACCCTGATAGAAGGCATATACCCTAACGGAATGCGCGCCTATTACGGCTTCGGTATGTAATTTTTTAATAACCTTGTGCTACTTAGCCTAAAACAAAAAAACGGACACAAAAGTAGTGCCGTTTTTTTTATCCTTTTAACAAACAAAGCATTTGCGCATACCACTAAATAGCGTATATTTGGGCGTTTTAAAAAAAAGAAAATAACAATGGCACAACACGAATTGGTAATGCCCAAAATGGGTGAAAGCGTAGCAGAAGCAACCATCATTAAATGGCTAAAAAATGAGGGCGATAAAATTAAAATTGACGAAACCGTTTTAGAAATAGCCACCGACAAAGTAGATAGCGAAATACCCTCATCTTTTGAAGGTGTTTTAATAAAAAAACTTTTCAAAGAAGGCGATGTAGTGCAGGTAGGAACCGCCATTGCCCTTATCTCTTCTGATGCCCATGCCACAGCAGATACCCCCGCCCCTGCCCCAACAAGCACTGCTGCAAAAGCAGAAAATACGGCGCCGGCAAAAAATATTGCGGCTGCTTCGCATCAAGAAACTCCCAACTTTTCGCAAAGCAACCGTTTTTACTCTCCTTTAGTAAAAAACATCGCCAAAGAAGAAGGCATTAGTGTACAAGAACTTGAAAAAATTGCCGGTACCGGAAAAGACGGGCGTGTAACCAAAGTAGATATTTTAAACTACATACCCAACCGTAGCAACGGCTCATCAACCGCCACAGTAGTAGAAGAACGCATAGAAAAACCCGTAGCTAAAGCCAGCAACGGGCAAGCCCCCGCACACAAACCGGCAGCCGTATCGCTTATGGCGGGCGACGAAATTATTGAAATGGACCGCATGCGTAAACTCATTGCCGACCACATGGTAATGAGCAAACACGTATCGCCACACGTAACCTCTTTTGTAGAAGCCGATGTAACCAATATGGTGTTGTGGCGCGAAAAAGTAAAAAAACAATTTGAAAAACGCGAAGGCGAAAAAATGACCTTTACGCCCCTTTTTGTAGAAGCCGTAGCTAAAGCTATAAAAGATTTCCCAATGATAAACGTATCTGTTGATGGGCATAATATCGTGAAACGTAAATCCATCAACATCGGCATGGCAGCCGCCCTACCCAGCGGCAACCTAATAGTACCCGTAATACGAAATGCCGACGAAAAAAACTTAGTGGGTTTAACCAAATCAGTAAACGATTTGGCCAACCGCGCGCGCGCCAACAAACTGCAACCCGACGACATTCAAGGAGGTACTTTTACCTTAACCAACGTAGGGGGGTTTGGCAACGTTATGGGCACTCCCATCATAAACCAACCACAAGTAGCTATTATGGCCACAGGAACCATAAAAAAGAAACCGGCTGTTTTAGAAACCCCACATGGAGACGTGATAGCCATACGTCACATGATGTTCCTTTCCTTATCGTACGACCACCGCGTGGTGGACGGCAGTTTGGGAGGCAACTTTTTGCGCAAAGTGGCTGATTATATGGAAAACTTTGATGTTAATCGGTCATTTTAAATAATTTGTCGGTAAAAAGCTAATTTATTATATATTTGCATCTTTAAAACCTAAATTTAGTTTCGTATTATGAAAAAAAGTGCCTTGTTTGCTGTTTGTTTTTTATTCTTAAACGCGCTTTTTGTAGCACAAGAAGCAACTCCTGTTTTTAAGGATAAAGGATCCTATAAAAAGAATTTTTTAGAGGGCAACCTTAACATCGGCGATATGGAATACGATGTGGCTTTGAAATACTTTTTATATGCCTACAAATACGATTCTACCACAGCTAATGTTAATTTTAAAGTAGGATTTTGCTACATAAAAAGCAACGATAGCCAAAAACACTTAGCCGAAAAATACTTAGAAAAAGCGGTTACCAACGTTACCAAACGATATATTGACGACGATCCTACCTTTAAAAAAGCCCCAATACAAGCCTATTTTTATTTAGGGCAAATGTATCACTTAGATGGCCGCTTAGACGAGGCTCTGAAAATGTACGAAACCTATGAATCTTACGTAAACCCTAAAGATAAAGAAGAACACCGTTGGATAGAACATTTTAAAACACAAATACAAAATGCCAAACGTATGCTGGGCGCTCCGCTTAATGTAAGCATGAAAAACTTAGGACCCAAAATAAACTCGCAATACCCTGAGTATTCGCCGGTTATAACGGCTGATGAGCAAGTACTTTATTACACCACGCGCCGCCCTACCACTACCGGCGGGATGCGCGCCGAAGGCGATGGAAATTACTACGAAGATATTGTTGTTTCCTACAAGGATAAAGATGGAAACTGGGGAGAGCCCGCCACCATTAGCCCTTTCATAAACACCAACGGCAATGAGGCTACTATTAGCCTTACACCCGATGGACAAACCCTTATTATTTACAAAGATATTGGCGATGGAAGAAGCGGCGATATTTATTACTCCTCTTTTGACGGAAAAGACTGGACCATACCTACCCGCTTTGGCTCTAACATCAATACCGAATACTGGGAAACCCATGCTTGCTTATCGCGCGATGGGCAAACCCTATACTTTGTAAGCGACCGGCCAGGCGGACTGGGAGGACGAGACATATATCGTTGCGTAAAGCTACCTAACGGGCAATGGAGCTTAGCCACAAATGTAGGCGCCCCAATCAACACTCCTTACGATGAAGACGGACCTTTCTTAGGTGCTGACGGTATTACTTTTTATTTCTCCTCAAACGGCGATAAATCAATGGGAGGTTTTGACATTATGTTTTCTATCATAGATGAAAACGGCAAATTTTCAGAACCTATGTCTATGGGAACCCCTATTAACACTACCGATGACGATGTGTTTTACGTAGCAACCCCCGACAATAAACACTTTTATCTATCCTCGTCGCACGAATACATCAACAAAAACGATGTGCACGACAAAAGTTATGGCGACAAAGACTTATACGTAGGCAGTGTAGATTTAATAAAAGAAAATCCATTAGCCTTATTTAAAGGTCGTTTTTCTCCGGGCCCCTGCGATAGTTTACCTGATGACCTATCAATTATTGTAACCTCTGTTTCTACCGGCGAGGTAGTAGGAACCTACAGACCACAACGCAAAACCGGAACCTTTAGCGTTATTATTCCTCCAGGAAGCAAATACCACTTTTCGTATCAACAAAACGGAAATGAAATATCAAGTGAAGATGTTTTTGTGCCCGCCGATATTGCGTACGAAGAAATTCAAAAAGCCATTGGTTTAAAACCTATCAACACCTGTCCCGGTGCAGAAAATATGTTGGGCGATACCACCAAAAGCCCTGTTGCTTTAAATGTGTTGGTGCTTAATAACAAAAAAGACAAAAAACCAATTCATAATGCTGTTATCACTCTAAAAACCAAAGGCACTCCAGACTTTACAACAAAATCTGATGAAGACGGCCGTAGAAACGCGATTGCCCTTGCCACTGAAAAAAGCTACGAATTACAAGCCACCTCTAACGGAAAAAGCGGAAAAGCCGTAGTGTTTAATACCATTGGCGTAAAAGGTAAAAAAGTATATGAAAAAACCATTTATGTTGAAAAAAATCCGGGCGATGATACCGAGTTAAACCTAGCTCTTACCATTTTAAACAACCGCAAAAACCAGCAGCCCGTAGCCAACGCCAATGTTACTATTGTAGGCACTGATGGAAGCACCGTTACCGGTACAACCAACGAAAAAGGTATTTTGAATAATGTGGCTTTAAACCCTGATGTAAACTATGAAGTAAACATAGAAAAAGATGGAGTTACCAAAAGCGCTGTGGTATCTACCCAAGGCTTTAAAAAATCAAGAACCGTAAATAAAACCGTTTATCTAAAAGGAGGAGCCTCTGAAGTGCCCGACAACAGCGTGTTAGAAGGCGATTGTTTTACTTTTTACTTTAAATATAACATGAACGAAGTTGACGAAACAGCCCCTAATTACAAAAAATTCGTTGAAATCATCACCGCCTTTAAAAATGGTGGAGGAAAAGTAACTATTGATGTAAACGCCAGTGCCTCTACTGTACCTACCCATAAATACACCAGCAACAAGGAGTTGGCGCAAACAAGAGCAAACGAATCTATCTTTAAACTAAAAAACAGTTTGAAGAAAAACGGCATTACTGAAATTACTACCGGAACAAACGAGGCTAGCGTAAACGGCCCTGCGTACAACCACGACCGAAACAACACCGAGTTGTACGAAAAATACCAGTACGTAAAAATTTGTTTAAAAAGATAGTTTGTAAAAAATAACAGCCTCTATACGTTCTATTTTTTCGTCTAAAATTATTTTGCGGATACTCTTAATTGAGTAATTTGGCAGCCTAAATTTTAATATAAAAACGTATGAAAGAAGTATATATCGTGTCGGCTATAAGAACGCCAATAGGTTCCTTTAATGGGGTATTATCAAGCGTATCGGCCACTAAATTAGGAGCCGCAGCTATTAAAGGTGCCTTAGATAAAATAAAACTAGCACCCACCGAGATACAGCAAGTATATATGGGCAGCGTGCTGCAAGGTAACTTAGGACAAGCGCCGGCTCGCCAGGCAGCTAAATTTGCCGGTTTGCCCAACGAAACGCAATGCACCACCATAAATAAAGTTTGTGCATCGGGTTTAAAATCTATTGTTATCGCAGCGCAAAACATCATGCTTGGCGATGCCGAAGTAGTAGTGGCAGGCGGTATGGAAAACATGAGTCAAACCCCCTACTATTTAGATAACGCGCGCAATGGGTACCGCTTAGGCAACGGCACTGTAATTGATGGTCTGGTAAAAGATGGATTAACCGACGTATATAACCAAAGCCACATGGGTAATTCAGCCGAGTTGTGCGCAAAAGAATACGGTATTAGTCGCGAAGCCCAAGATGCTTACGCTATTGAGTCGTATAAACGTTCGGCTCAAGCCTGGAAAGAGGGAAAGTTTACCGAAGAAGTTGTTCCGGTTACGGTATCTTCAAAAAAAGGCGATGTAGTAATTGCCGAAGATGAAGAGTACAAGCAAGTTAATTTTGAAAAAATACCCCAACTAAAACCGGTTTTTCAAAAAGAAGGAACTGTTACAGCTGCCAACGCATCTACCCTTAACGACGGAGCAGCCGCCTTGGTGTTGATGAGTAAAGAAAAAGCTGAAAAATTAGGACTAAAACCTTTGGCAAAAATAAAAGGCTATGCCGATGCCGAACAAGCCCCTGAGTGGTTTACCACCGCACCAGCAAAAGCCATTCCGGCAGCTATACAAAAAAGCGGTTTACAAAACAGCGACATCGAATACTTTGAAATAAACGAAGCCTTTTCAGTAGTAGCCTTGGCCAACAACAACCTATTAAAACTAGACGCCTCTAAAGTGAACATAAACGGAGGAGCCGTTGCCCTTGGGCACCCCTTGGGTTGCAGCGGAGCGCGCATTGTAGTTACCTTACTACACATACTAAAACAAAAAAATGCAAAATACGGAGTAGCCGGTATTTGCAATGGCGGCGGCGGCGGCAGCGCCTTAGTAATAGAACGAATGTAACTCGGCCTTTGTCAATTAATTATTTTTCTTTTTTAGCATAAAGAATATGTTTGGTATATGCAACCAAAGTATAGTACCTTGCCGGGCAGAAGCCTCGCACCAAAGTGAGATGGTTACACAACTCTTGTTTGGCGAACATTTTACGATTATTAAAGAAACCGAAGATTGGGTACACATTCTTACCGCCTATGATGAATATACCTGCTGGATAAGCAACAAACAATTTGCCTATATAAAAGAAACTACCTTCCAACAATTAAACCAATGGCAGCCTCTATGCGCCGAACCCATACAGCTTTTAAAAGATAAAAAAACAGACGTTTTTTTTCCAATAGTAGCCGGAAGCACGTTACCCTTTTTTGAAAAAAGCAAGCTGCAAATAGAAAGTAATTTATACGAATATACAGGCGAATACATTCAGCCCGGCCTTAAAACAAGCAGTAGAAAAAACATAGTAACTACTGCCCTCACCTACCTAAACAGCCCTTACCTATGGGGAGGACGCAGCTTATTAGGTATAGATTGCTCCGGTTTTACTCAAATCGTTTTTAAATTAAACGGGCTAAAGCTACCCCGCGATGCTTCGCAGCAAACGCATTTAGGCACACCGCTATCTTTTTTAGAAGAAGCCAAAGAGGGCGACCTTGCTTTTTTTGACAATGAAGCAGGCAACATCATACATGTAGGCATTGTGCTTTCAAACAACCAAATTATACACGCCTCCGGAAAAGTACGTATAGATACCTTAGACCATCACGGCATTTTTAATACCGATACAAAAAAATACTCGCACCACCTACGCGTACTAAAAAAAATAATAGAAGCATAAAAAACTTCTTTCCTTTCTACAAAAAAGCAATGACATCAATATGACTAAAGAAGAAAAAATAAAATCCTTTAACCCGAACGATATAGGAAACACCCACGCCGGTATGTATGGCCTGCCCTTTACGCAAGAAGAATGTGAAATACAGATTATTCCGGCACCTTGGGAGGTAACCGTAAGCTATGGAGGCAACACCGCCCAGGCACCCTACGCCGTTTTAGATGCCTCCTACCAAGTAGATTTGTACGACCCCTTTGTGCCTAACGCCTGGAAAATGGGTATCTTTTTTGATGACTTAGAAGAAAGCATTAGCTTTAAAAGCCACACCATGCGCCAAAAGGCCGAAACCTATATAAATGCTTTATCAGAAGGAGAGAAAGTGCAAAACAACGCCGCCTTGCAAAAAACAGCGCAAGAAGTAAACGAAGCCTGTAGCGCTATGAACGACTGGGTAAAACAACGATGCCTACACTTTCTTAATCAAAACAAAATAGTGGGTTTGCTGGGTGGCGACCACTCTACCCCCTTAGGCATGATACAGGCCTTGGCCGAAAAATACCCTCACTTTGCTATTTTACAAATAGATGCCCACGCCGACTTGCGAGATGCTTACGAAGGCTTTAAGTTCTCACATGCCTCCATTATGTTTAATGCTTTAAAAACAAAAGCCGTAAGTAAATTAGTGCAAGTAGGTATTAGAGATTATTGCGAGGAAGAGTTACACATAATGAAAAAGGAAAACGGGCGTGTAATTACATTTTTTGATAGAGATATAAAACAGCAACAATATGTTGGAAAAACGTGGAGCGATATATGCGATGAAATTATAGCCAACCTACCCCAACATATTTATTTAAGTTTTGATATTGATGGCTTAGATCCCAAGCTGTGCCCTCATACCGGAACCCCCGTAGCGGGTGGTTTTGAAAGCGAACAAGTACTTTTTTTGCTAGAAAAAATAGTAAAAGCCGAAAAAAAAATAATTGCTTTTGATTTGAATGAAGTATCGCCTTCTACTAACAAAGATGAT
Source organism: Bacteroidota bacterium (assembly GCA_018267475.1). Taxonomy (GTDB): domain Bacteria; phylum Bacteroidota; class Bacteroidia; order B-17B0; family Aurantibacillaceae; genus PALSA-968. Next base: position 97,335 of record JAFDYI010000031.1, read on the forward strand.
GATTGGGACGCTAATGTAGCCGCCCGATTGTTATATCGCATAGCCAACCTGGCGGCGCACTCCAACGGCGTAAGGGCTTAAATACGAACTAACGGTACAGCAAAACAGCTAAGAATATTTTTAGTACGTGCCGGAAAAGTCGTACCTTTATACGATTAAAAAAAGATATTTTTATTATGTGCGGAATTGTAGGATATATAGGAAAAAGACAAGCAACCCCTGTCTTGCTAAAAGGGTTACATCGCCTAGAATACAGAGGCTACGACAGTTCTGGGATTGCCACCATCGCAGCCACCGGTTCGCTTAATTTATACAAATGCAAAGGGAAAGTTTCTGACTTAGAAAATTTTACTGAGAAAAAAGATGTTAGCGGCACTATTGGTATTGGGCACACCCGCTGGGCTACGCACGGCGAACCTAATGACACCAACGCACACCCTCATACCTCTCAAAGCGGCAGTATTGTACTTATTCACAATGGTATTATAGAAAATTACACCTCTATTAAAGAAAACTTAAAAAAACGCGGGCACACCTTTCAATCGCAAACCGATACCGAAGTATTAGTGCATTTAATAGAAGAAATAAAAACAAAAGATAATTTAAAGCTAGGGCACGCCGTAATTTCAGCCTTAAAACAAGTAGTGGGCGCTTATGCCATTGCCGTATTAGACAAAAGCAACCCCAATGAATTGATTGTAGCTAAAAAAGGAAGTCCCCTAGTTATTGGTGTAGGAGATGATGAATACTTTGTAGCCTCAGATGCCTCCCCCATCATCGAATATACTAAAAATGTAGTGTATTTAGAAGACGAGCAAGTGGGCATCATCAAACGCGAAGGCGAATTAAAAATTCGTAATTTAAAGGATAAAGAAGTTACTCCTTATGTGCAGGCATTAGAGTTGGAACTGGAAGCCATAGAAAAAGGAGGGTACGATCATTTTATGCTAAAAGAAATATACGAGCAACCTCGATCTATAAGAGATAGTATGCGTGGGCGATTAAACGCCGACAAGGCTGTTGTGCAACTGGGTGGGATTGTAGATTATGAGCCAAAATTTTTAAAAGCCAAACGCATTCTCATCATTGCGTGCGGCACCTCGTGGCATGCCGGCTTAGTAGCCGAATATCTATTTGAAGAATATGCGCGCATACCCGTAGAGGTTGAATATGCCAGCGAGTTTCGCTACCGCAACCCTATTATTTATGAAGATGACATTGTGATAGCCATATCTCAATCGGGCGAAACAGCCGATACACTGGCCGCCATAGAATTGGCCAAAAGTAAAGGCGCTACTATTATTGGAGTGTGTAACGTGGTGGGCTCCTCTATTGCGCGTGCCACCCACGCAGGCTCGTACACGCACGCCGGCCCCGAGATAGGTGTGGCATCAACTAAAGCGTTTACCGCACAGGTAACCGTGCTTACTCTTATGGCTTTACACGTTGCGTACAAAAAAGGCACTCTGGTAGAAAGCCGATACCGACAATTACTATACGAGCTGGAAACCATTCCGGAGAAAGTAGATAAAGTATTAAAATTAGATAACGCCACTAAAAAAATAGCTTCGGTGTTTAAAAACGCCCGCAACTTCTTATATTTAGGAAGAGGCTATTCGTTTCCGGTTGCTTTAGAAGGAGCTTTAAAACTAAAAGAAATATCATATATACACGCCGAAGGATACCCCGCCGCTGAAATGAAACACGGCCCCATAGCCCTAATTGATGAAGAGATGCCCGTAGTAGTAATTGCCACCAAGGGGGCTAACTACGAAAAAGTATTAAGCACCATACAAGAAATAAAAGCACGAAAAGGAAAAATCATAGCCGTAGTAAACGAAGGCGACAAAGAAGTTGCTAATAGCGCCGACTACACCATAGAAATACCCGAAACCGATGAATCTTTAGTGCCTTTAGTATCCGTGGTTCCTTTACAATTGCTATCGTATCACATAGCAGTAATGCGAGGCTGCAACGTAGATCAGCCGCGTAATTTGGCAAAATCAGTAACGGTAGAGTAACGCGTAGTGCCGGGAGTAACAAATGATCACTTAAACCTAAGTGTTTTTATCGGGTTTATTTTGCTAATAATAAGTACCGGAAGCAGCATCATAAAAAAGCAACAGCATACGGTTAGCAAGTTTACAGTCAATAACCATATAGGCGAAAACTCAATAGGCACATACGCTACATAATAGCTTTGCGGATTAAGAGTAACTAACTTAAAATATTTCTGCAGCCAACAAAGCGCAAGGCCTATACTGTTACCAACTAACAAACCTTTAGCCAACATTTTAAAAGATTGATACAAAAAAACTTTTTGAATAAGCGTATTGTCGGCGCCAAAGGCCTTTAGAGAGCCAATGGTGTGGCTGCGCTCTAAAATTAAAATAAGTAAAGCCGAAATCATATTGATAACAGCTACTAAAATCATCAGCACAATAATAATAACCGCATTACTATCCAGTAGAGAAAGCCATGAAAAAAGGGTGCTGTAAATTTCTTTTACTGATTTAGCTTCTAAATTTTGGTCTAAGTATTCGTTAATAGTGTTGGTTTCAGCTTCTAAATCGTTATTATTTTTTAGTTTTATTTCAAAGCCTCCTTGCTGACTGGAGCTCCAGTAGTTTAGTTTTTTTATTTGAGCAATATCGGCATACACCATACTCTCGTCCATATCAGAAAAGCCGGTTTCAAAAATTCCACCTATTGTCAGTTTCCGAACGCGTTGCTCGTATCCTTCTTGTAAGGTGCTGTCGTTTTTTTTACGACTCACAAAGTAGGTCAGCAGTTTATCGCCTATCCGTACTTGCAACTTTTGTGCTAATGATTTTGATATAAGCATCTGGTCTGACACAGAGGTATCGTTATAAGCAGGCACAGAACCTTCTACTAAGTTAGCTTTTAAGAAATCCCAATTAAAGGACGAACCAACTCCTTTTAATACAACTCCTTGGTTTTCATGGGCAGTTTTAATGATGGCGTTTTTTATGGCGTAAGGCTGTATGTATAGCACATTAGCATTCGCTTTTATCTTCCTAATCGTTTCTTTGTTTAAAGTAATGGGCTCTTGCTCTAAGGAGTTGTTGTTGCTGTATGCTTGTATCATAATATCGCCCGAAAAGCCAATAGCTTTGCTTTTAATTTGATTTTTAAAGCCGGTGATTACGCTTATAGTAAGTACCATTACGCAAACACCTAAAGCAATGCTTGCTTCAGCAATTTTTACCACCGGAGTAGCTATTGATTTTTTTTTTGAAGACGCTTGCCATAGTCTTTTGGCAAGATGTATGTATAATTTTTCAGACAACCCGTTACAAAATTTTAATGCCAATAATCATAATATCATCTACCTGTTCTACCTGGCCGCGCCATTGGTTAAAATCTTCTTCTAATAGTTTTTTTTGTTCTACCATAGAGGCATTGTTGTTTTTCACCAATACTTGTTGCAGTTGCTTGTATTTGTATTTTTTTCCGTTCTCGCCACCAAATTGGTCTGCGTACCCATCACTAAAAAGGTAAAGCATGTCGTTTTTTTCTATTTTGAAAGAATGGTTGGTATATGGTTTTTTCGCATCGTTGTTGCCTATATATAGGTGGTCGGGTTGATATTCTATCAATTTATTATCTCGCACCAAGTATAGGGGGTTAAATGCGCCAGCGTATTCGGCGGTATAGGTTTCAAAATTGATTTTACACAAGGCTAAATCCATGCCATCTCGTATTTCTATATCGTGTACGGTGGTGTGCAAAGTTTGTTCGGTTAATTTATCCAAGCGATTTAAAATAGCTGCGGGGCTTTTGTCATTATCCGCATTAAAAGCGGTATTTAATAAGTTGTTGGCTTCAATGCTTAAAAAAGCACCGGGAACACCATGTCCGGTACAATCTACGGCCGCTATATATATATTGTTTTGATGTTGTTTTAACCAATAAAAATCACCGCTTACAATGTCTTTTGGTTTAAATAAAATAAAGTATTCTTTTAATGTGGCCTTTAAAACAGATTCTTTGGGGAGCATGGCATCTTGTATGTATTTGGCATAGCGAATAGAGTCGGTTATATTTTTATTTTTTTCAGCTAAGTCTGCATTTTTTAAGGCGAGTTGTTCGGTTCGTTCCATTACTTTTTTCTCCAAAAGAGTATTGGCTTTTTTTAGGTTTTGTGTACGCATGCGATCAAAAACAAATACGCCAAAAATAAGCAAGGCCGCCATGAGCAAATAGAATAAAGCCGTTTGCCAAAAAGGAGGTTTTACTCTAAAAGCATAAGTAGCTCCGGGACTGCACACACCGTTATTGTTATATCCCCGTACTTTGAATATGTAATCACCGGCAGGCAGATTGGTATATACGGCTTCTTGTATGGCCTGCACCGGAATCCAGCCTTTGTCAAAACCTTCAAGCGAATACTCGTATTTTATTTTTTCGGAAGATGTAAGACTTACCCCTATAAATTTAAAAGTAAGATTGTTTTGTTTGTAGGTAAAAATATTATCTGTAGGAAAAGGTGCGTCTTCTAACTGAATTTTAATGCCCGTTATTTTGGTAAGAGGAGCTAAGGTATTAGTGGCTTCCTCTTTTATTTTAAAGCGCACTGCTCCCATAATAGTGCCAAACCATATATTTCCATCTTTATCCGTGCAGGTAGCATTGGGGTTGCACTCTACCCCTAAAAAACCTTCGTTTTTTCCGTAGTGATAAAATTTATTTTGCTTAGTGTCAAACTTATCTACCCCTCGATTATCGCCAATCCATATATTGTTTTGTGCATCTACGGTAATAGAATACGGTGTTTCAGTATATAAGCCTTGTTGTTGATTGTAGTTAGTAAAAGTTTTCCCATCGTATTTGAACAAGCCTCCTCCATAGCAACCAAACCATAAATTTCCTGTTTTATCTTCATTTATACATAAAATAAATTTATGTTTTAATCCATCTTCTTCTCCAAATTTTTTAAAGGAGGTTCCATCATAAACACATAAACTCCCACCCAGGGCGCCAATCCACAACAAGCCCTTACTGTCTTTAAATATGCGGTAAATATGATTTCCGCCTAAGCCATCTGCTTCTGTATAATTTCTAAATTCATTGGTAGATGGATTAAATCGGCTTACTCCCGATTTGGTGCCAAACCACATATTTCCCACTTTATCTTCGGATATGGTATAAACCATTTCGTTGGCTAAGCCCTCTTTTACCGAATAATTTTTGAATTTAGATGTGCCTTTGGGCAGCACACTCACCCCATTATAGGCCGAACCAAACCACATATTACCCTTACTGTCTTGAAAAGAAGAAAGAATAACGTTAGAGCTTAGTCCGTTTTTTTCGTTGTATTGTGTTATCTGGTGAGTTTCTATTTTTCCATTACGCTCGGCGTTAAACGAAATTTTTGCCAAGCCGTTGTTGGTGCCCAACCAAATGTTGTTATCGTTATCCACCGAAGTGCTCCATACAATATTGTTGGGTACGTTGTCTGCCTCGTCAAATGTTTGTATAAAATCACCGCGATATTGATTCAACCCTAAGTCGGTGCCAATCCATATATTATGTTCTAAATCTTCGTATATCGCGTTTACATTAAAATAGTTTAGGCCCTGGCGGGTGCTAAATGTTTTGAAAAAACCGCTGCGTAATTCTTGAGTACTAAATGTTTTTTTATCGCTTACAAACAAAGAAACGCCTCCTCCAATAGTACCTACCCAAATATTTTTTTGGTTGTCTTCGTAAATAGTTTTAATAAAGGTAGATCCCAAGCCTAATACTTCATTGTATTGTAGTTGATTTTGCACAATGTAGCTTTTCCAATTATTAATATTTTTTTGCAAGGCCACCATCGCCACTCCTTCATCAGCAGAGCCCATTACCAACACATTGTTTGACGTAACGCAAACAGCGGTAATATTTTTACTAAAAAGTCCATTATTAGTGCTAAGGCGCGTGTAGGCCAGTGGGTTCGAAATAGATTTTTCTAAATTGATGATAGTAAGGCCCGAGTCGGTAGCTAGCCACATGTTTTTATTTTTATCGGCACACACATCATATATGGTGTTGCTTGATAAGCCGTCTTTTTTTGAAAGAGTAAACATTTTTTTGCTTTCTACATCATAAATAAACATACCGGCTCCTTCGGTAGCAATCCACAGTTTACCTGCAAAATCTTGAGTAATAGCTCGAATGGTTTTTAACTTGGTGTATTCCTCCAAGTTCATGTTTTCTAGTTGTTGGGTGTTTATATTATAGCGTGTAACACCTCCGGCCCAGTGCCCAAACCAAATGTATCCTTCTTTATCCTTATATGAACAAGTAACCCAATCTTCGGCAAGTCCTTTATTTTTGGTATAAGATACCCATTGCGTGCCGTTATATTTAGATAATCCGGCAATGGTACCAGTCCATAAATTACCGTCTTTATCCTGGGTAATGCTTTGCACTTGGTTTTGCACTAAGCCATTATCCATATTATAGTTTATGAAACTGGTTGTTTGTGCCACTACGCATAAGCTTAGCAGTAGATGCAGCAGGGTAAAAATTTTTATACGCATATTATCTGATATTATATTGTGCTAATTCTTTCAAGAAATCTTGCTCGCTTATTTCTTTTTCGTTTTTATAAAAATAATTTACGCCCCACGGGTAGTTTTCTCTCTTGTACATCGTTTTTTCTGTTCCTTTTGCAAGCGTGTAGGTATAGGTAGTTTTAAAAGTACCTTTTTCCACGTCGGAACTTATGGCAATAATACCGGCGGGTTTGTATGCAGCTACTTCCGGATATTTTTTTATGGCTAAAAATGTGTTTTTTCTTTCATTAGCCGCGCTTTGCTTAATAAGCGATAGTATCATTTTATTTTTTACCCCTTTATTAATGGCAATTTGTTTATTTCTGGTTTTAGAATCAAATACTACCTGCTGGCTTTTGGCTTTCACTTCCGCATTTTTTTTCAAGGTTTCAATTACTTCGTTTGCCTCAGAAGTGCCTTTATCTTTAGCAAATTGGGCTGCTTTTTCTTGTCGCTCGTTGGTAGCCACTATTTTTAGCAAATCGCTTTCGTATAAAGAGCGAATGGATTTATTTTGTTTTTCTTTCAAGGCGCGTTTTTCTTTCTCAATGGTAAGCTGCATTTCTTCCGAAGCTACAGAATTATTCTCAGTCGGTTCACTTTTTGGAGTTACGCTTTTGTTATTTTGCTCTTTAGCTGCTTTCTTAGCCCGTTCGGCTTCTTCTTGTGCGCGTTGTTGCACTTGCGCTATTTGCGTTTGCCGCTCGCGCTCTTCGGCGTCGTGTTTTAGCTTAGCTTGCATTTCTAATTTTTCTTTTTCTAAGGCAAGCTGTTCGTTTTGTTTGTTTATAACATCGGGCGACACAAATAATTTATCTAAAAAATCTTTTACATAGGCTTCATCATCTTGAAACGATTTTTTGCCATCGTAATATACTTTGGTTATCGGGTTTTTAAACAATTCGTAATTAACCGTAGCGTTGTTGTAGGGAAAAAAATTTACATCCATATCGTAAATAGGAAAAATACTTTTTTCTTTTTTGCATTGCGATGCGTAAATGATCATATACATATCGGCGCAACCCGGCGCAGAAAATGTAATTTTAAAATCAGTTCCAAAGTCTAAAAAAAATTGAAACTTTCCGTTTCTGCCCGTGGTAAGGTCGCTTACCTTAGTTCCGTTCTTGTATATTGCAATATACGCGCCTTTTAGTGTTTGGTGCTCTTTGTAGCACTTGCCCGAAAACTCTAAATAGCCCGCTTCTTGCGAGAACAAGGCGCACCCAAGCAGTATAAAAAAAAGGAAGAGTGCTTTTTTTATTCTCATATTTGTTTTAGCGCATTTAAAAAATCATCTTTTTTACGGCGAGAAACTTCTATTTTGGTCTCATCGCTCATGATGGCAAAACCTCCGTCATTTTTTAAGTAGCGCACCACATGATTTAGATTGATAAGATGGTGATTGTGTATGCGCATAAAATAGTTGGGGGGTAACAAATCTTCGTAGTACTTAAGGCCGGAAGTAGCTAATATCTTTTTTTTGTTTGGGAAGAAAAAGTGCGTGTAACTACCCTCTGCTTCGCACCGTATAATATCTTTTACTAAAACAATTTCGTAAGAACCGCCGGTAGGCAACGTTATTTTTTGATAGCTATCGGTACTTTGTTTTATGTTTTGTAAAAGATGGGCTAAATTTTCTACTGTATTTAATTGTTGCTTTTTTTGTATCATCTTTTCTACCGCATGTTTTAACTCCTCATTATCAATAGGTTTCAACAAGTAATCTAAGGCCGAGTATTTAATGGCCTTTACAGCATATTTATCCGTAGCGGTGGTAAAAATAATGTCGAATTTTATAGCCGGTGTTTTTTCTAAAAAATCAAAACCGGTGCCATCAGGCATGGTTATATCTAAAAACACCAAGTTGGGTTGATGTGTTTGTACCGCCTCTAAAGCTTCTTTTACATTAGCCGCTAAGGCTACTACTTTTATTTCGGGGCAGTTTTTTTCCAACAGCGCGTAAAGCAATTTACGACTTTGTATTTCATCTTCTACTATAAGTGCTTTTATCATAAAGGTATAGGCGGACCAAGATACAAAAAATAATTTTCACTTTTTTTATACTTAATGTAAAAAATATCATGTACTTTTGCCCCTCTTTAAAAAGATGCCCAGATGGCGGAATCGGTAGACGCGCTGGTCTCAAACACCAGTGGATTCACCTCCATGCCGGTTCGACCCCGGCTCTGGGTACCACAAAAAAACCTCTGAATAATCAGAGGTTTTTTATTAGCGCATAAAAGCAACCCTTTTTATAGGGTCCCCGGGTTCGTTATTACAAAATCACGACGGGGTGTACGTACCTTTTTTAGTTTCACTAACCAATCGGCTTCTTCATCTCGATAGCCCAAGGGCATAATCAATACCGATTTTAGTTGCAAGGCTTCTAAACCTAATAAATCATCTAAGGCTTCTCTATTAAATCCCTCCATAGGCGAGGCATCTACCCCCAGCTCGGCTGCCGCTGCAATAGCTATACCAAAAGCAAGATACACCTGCTGAGTAATGTGTGCTTTTTGTTGTTCTTGTGATAGCGTAAAAAGCCCTCCTATACCTTTTTTAAATCCGTCGCCATTGCTTATGGGCAAACCTCTTTCTGTATTGATGTGGTCTATCATAGCATATACGCGCTCTTGTGTGTATTGATGCCAAGCCGCAAACACCAAAATATGCGAAGAGCCTATAATTTGTTGTTGATTGTTGGCAATAGGGAATATCTGCTGTTTTAATTCAGGCTTGTTTATTACCATTATTTTAAAAGGCTGCAAGCCCGAGGAAGAGGGGGCTAAGCGGGTTGCCTCTATTATCAAATCTATTTTATCTTGCGTAACGCTTTTTCCACTCATTTTTTTTGTAGCGTAGCGCCATTGCAAAAGATCTATTAAAGTTTTATTTTCTGTAAGGTGATTCATGGTTTAGCTGTTTTATTGAAGGGCGGTACTTATTTTGCGAGTAGCCCCCAGTTTGTTTTGTATATATGTTTTTATTTTTTTTGATGTTTCTACAGTTGCTTCTTCTTTACAGGAAAGCAGGGTATCAAAAAAAGAATACAATTCTTCTTCTGAAGCTATTTCCGTTGCGATACCTATTTGTAAAGACTCTTGAGCTTCTATAAATTTTTTATGATGCGGGCCAAAAGCAACCGGCACTTCGTAAACCAAAGCTTCTAAAATATTGTGAATTCCATTAGTGAAACCGCCGCCTATATAAGCAGCCGCGCCATAACGGTAAATGTGAGATAAAATGCCGATGGTATCTATAATTAAAACCGAAGAAGATGCTGCTTGTTGTGTTTGGGTGTATAAGGCGCAACTTACCTCTACCTCATTTTTTAGCTGCATGATAGCAGAAGCATGTATTTCATGGGGGGCTATTATTAGCTTAACATTGGGATATTTTTCTTGTATTCTTTTAAAAGCAGACAACAATAGTTCTTCATCTTTTTTCCACGTGCTTCCGGCTATTAAAACTTTAGAGTGTGCGCAAAACGCTTCTATGATAGGTAGTTCTTTCTTTTGTTGTGCAATTTCAAAAACTCTATCGAAGCGGGTATCGCCGGCTATCTGTACGTTTTTTAACCCTTTTTCTTTTAATAGTTTAAACGAGTTCTCATCTTGCACAAAGATAGTTTGATACCAGGTAAGCGAAGTAAAAAAAATGCGCCCATACCATTTAAAAAAATGCTGTTGTTCTCTAAAAACAGCACTAATAAGATAGGTAGCTATTTGCTGCTTTTTTAATTCTTTTAAATAATGAAGCCAAAATTCATATTTTACAAAAACTACTTGTTGCGGTTTTACAAGGGTAATAAATTTTTTTGCATTTTTTTTTGTATCTAAGGGTAAGTAAAAAACGGCATCGGCCCATTCATAATCTTTCCGTATTTCGTAACCCGAAGGCGAAAAAAAAGTAAGGACTATTTTTTTTTCTGGATTTTCTTTTTTCAGCTGTTCTATCACCGGCCGGCCTTGTTCAAACTCGCCTAAAGAAGCGCAATGAAACCAAACTACACAGCCTGATATGTTTTTTTCTTGTATTGTTTTTTGCATACAAAAAAAAATATCCTTTCGCCCCTCTACCCACCGCTTTGCTTTGCCATGAAACAAAGAGGCTGTTTTTATAAAAAGGCTATAAAAAAAAACACCAAGATTATACAGCAGCATATTTAGTTGTAATAAAACTCTTTGGGTGCTTTTTTGTATAAAGGCAAAAACCATCCCAACCTAATTCCTATTAAAATATCGTTTCTTTTTTTAGAGTCGGGCTGCATCGTATCGTATTGATAGCCACGTAAACCCGTAGTAAATCCTTCTTGAAAAGTAAACCCTCCATATATATTTACAATTCTGTTTTTAGCCAAAAAAGCATAGCCAATAAATTGTTCCATGGCAAAGCCCCCCGTAAGGCGGTCGTACCCTTTTTTCATGTCGCCGTTTATGGCAGCTAAGTTTCTTCCTATATCCGCAATATGAATTTGATGTTCCATATAACCAAAGCCGGCATAGGCCATCAGCCCGCTGTTTTTATTAGTACCCAACGCTTTTATAATACCGCCTATTATCGCATACACCGTAAAGCCACGCTCGTTTAGCCTTATATTAGCAGGTGTGCCTCCCGATCCGGTTATGGAGCCATAGCTGTTGTACATATAGTTTAAAGGGTTTTCGCGTACGTTACCACTAAAAAAATAATTGCCTTCTACGCCAAAAAGCATGTTGTTTTGTGTTTTATATACAATAGGAACACCCACATTTAAATTGCCTGCAAAGCGGCTAGCCATATCGCCAAAGGGTAAATCGCCCTCCAGATGTATGCCTACCATTACAAAATGATGGCTGCTGTCTTTATATTCTGTATGGCGCACAAAGCGCTGCGAGAAAGCAGAGATAAAGAGCAACAAAAAGAAGCATACAAAAAAGTATTTTTTCATTGAATAGTTGTGTGGTAAAACATTTTTAATTCCACACAAAAGTACCATTATTTAGCTGCGAACAAAAAAACATGAGCAAGAATGCTTTTTTACTGATTGCTAAACCCAAAGATTTTTTACTTTTACAGCCTGAAATAAAAAATATGATACAAATAGAAGCTATTACTTTCCCTAACAAGATAAAAGAGTTTATTGACTTTCCACACGATTTATACGAAGGAGACGCCGCTTATGTACCCGAACTTTTTTTGGCTCAAAAAGACTTACTAAACCCAAAAAAACACCCTTTTTACGAACACGCTAAGTTGCAAATGTTTTTAGCCTACAAAGGGGCTAAGGTGGTAGGGCGTATTGCCGCCATAAAAAACGGAACCCATATAGAATTTACCCAAACCAAAGAAGGTTTTTTTGGTTTTTTTGAATGTATTGAAGACTATGAAGTAGCAAAAAAACTATTTGATGCAGCACAAGAATGGCTAAAAAAAGAAGGACTTACAAAAGTGGTGGGGCCTACCAGTTTTTCTACCAACGAAGTATTTGGCTGGCATATAGATGCTTTTGATGTTCCGCCTATGATGGTGATGGGCTATAACAAACCCTATTATATAAAATTTGCAGAGCAATACGGGTTTGCTAAAAAAGTAGATTTTTTTGCCTACTACATCAAAGACAATACCCTTTCGGATAAATCATTAAAAGTGGTAGATGCCTTTGAGCAACGCTTAAAAACGAAAGGCATTACCATTCGTACAGTAAACATGAAACGCTTTGACGAAGAAGTGGAACAGGCGCATAAAGTTTTTAACTCGGCTTGGGATAAAAACATGGGGTTTGTGCCAATGACTAAAAATGAATTTGTGCACCTTTGCCATGAAATGAAAATGATTATGAACAAAGACCTTTGCTTTGTAGCCGAGCACGAAGGAAAAATGATTGGATTTTCATTTTCATTTCCGGATATCAACCAAATTTTTAAAACCATCAAGCGCGGGCGTTTATTACCTACCGGTATTTTTAAATTATTATTTAACCGAAAAAAAATAAATAAAATACGCGTGGTTGTATTGGGTGTTATTGAAGGATATCGAAAGCTAGGTATAGAAGCTTGTTTTTATGCAAAAACCATAAAATACTGCCTTAATAACGGCATTGTTGCAGCCGAAGCTTCTCTTATCTTAGAAACAAACGAAATGATGAATCAAGGTTTAAGAAATATCAATGCCGAGGTATATAAAACCTATAGAATGTACGAGAAAGAACTGTAATATCAAGGAAGATGTGGAGCCGTGTGATAAAAACAACAACACCCATAGATGTTATTACTATACTATATATGGGATTATCAGCAGGATATATTCTTGCAGGATACAATAAAATAGAAAATATAGAGTCCCTCTTTTTGATGCGAGTTGGCGTTTTAGTTTTCATGTTTTTTTTGTTGTATGCTGAAAGCAAATTAAAATTTACAAAAATAAAATGGTTCGTTAGCTTTCTTAGAAATGTGTACCCTTTTTTCTTCCTTAATTATTTTTATACCGAAACTCATTACACTAAAAACAACCTTTTTCCACAGGACATAGACGCCGTTTTTGCTTCTGCCGAACAAAGTATATGGGGATTTCAACCTAGCTTACAATTTTCGGAACATGTAAATAACCCTTTGTTTAGAGAATTGATGTATATGGGATATTTTTCTTTTTATTTAATGATACCCACACTTTGTATTGCTTTCTATTTAAAGAATAAAAACACCGCAAAACAGCCTCTTTTTATTATGGCTTGCAGTTTTTACCTGTTTTATTGTTTATATCATTTTATACCGGTGTTAGGGCCTCAATATTATTTTAACAGCTACGCTTACAATATGGAGCCTCGTTATTTTTTTGGAAGTATTATGCATTACTTACAAATACATGTAGAGTACCCTACCGGCGCTTTCCCTAGTTCTCACGTAGGCATGGCTTTTGTTTTTTGTTATGTAACCTACCATTGGCACAAAACGTTGTTTAAAATTGTTTTACCTCTTGCTCTATGTATTTGCTTTGCTACCGTTTATATAAAAGAGCATTATTTAATAGATGTGCTGGCCGGTTTGGCAACAGCGCCTGTTTTTATATACCTAAGCAAAAAAATACATACTCTTATAGAGGCTTGTTTACTTTCCTTTAAAAAAGAAGAATCTTGTTTAAGCTAGGCCACCCTTCCCCAATTGGTATTGTTTTTATTTTCTCTAAGTAGTTGTGCTACTAAAATTTTATGCTCTTCGTTAGATAGGTTAGGATCTTTTTCTAATACCATACCGGCGGCTTGCCTGGCTGTTTGTAGTATTTGTTGGTCTTTAGCTAAATTAGATATTCGCAAATTAAGAGCTCCACTTTGTTGTGTGCCTTCAATATCTCCCGGCCCTCGAAGTTGCAAATCTACTTCGGCTACTTCAAACCCATCATTGGTGCGGCACATGGTTTCCATACGGGTTCTGGCATCTTGCGATAATTTATAGGAGGTCATTAAAATGCAATAACTTTGCTCGGCGCCGCGCCCTACACGCCCTCGCAGCTGGTGTAGTTGCGATAAGCCAAAACGCTCGGCGCTTTCAATAACCATAACACTGGCATTGGGTACGTTTACCCCTACCTCTATTACCGTGGTGGCAATCATAATTTGGGTTTTGCAGTTTACAAAACGCTGCATCTCCGTATCTTTATCTTCGGATTTCATTTTTCCATGCACAATGCTTATTTGGTATTTAGGCAAAGGAAATTCTTGAGATAGGGCGTCGTATCCTTCCATTAAGTTTTTTAAATCCAATTTTTCTGACTCTTCAATAAGTGGATATACCACATAAACTTGCCTACCTAAGGCAATTTGCTCCTTCATAAAGCCAAATAAGCGCAAGCGTTTGCTATCGGTGTAATGCAGGGTTTGTATTGCTTTTCTATTAGGAGGTAGTTCATCAATTACAGAAGTATCAAGGTCGCCATACAAGGTCATAGCTAAGGTACGCGGAATGGGGGTAGCGCTCATTACCAATACGTGTGGCGGCTTGCTATTTTTTTTGTGAAGGGCGGCGCGTTGGGCTACTCCAAAACGATGTTGCTCATCAATAACTACAAAGCCTAAATTTTTAAATTGCACGGTTTCTTCAAGCAAGGCATGTGTGCCCACCACAAGTTGAGTTGTATTATTGGCTATATTTTGTAAAATGCTTTTGCGTTCCTTGCCTTTTATAGAGCCCGTAAGCAGGCTGCAAGATATATGCAAGGGCGCTACCAGCCGACTAATCGTTTCAAAATGCTGCTGCGCTAAAATTTCGGTAGGAGCCATGATGCAAGCTTGAAATCCATTATCTAAAGCCATTAACATACACATTAACGATACAATGGTTTTACCACTACCAACATCGCCTTGCAAAAGACGGTTCATCTGTTTACCGCTGCGTACATCGCTACGAATTTCTCGTATCACGCGTTTTTGCGCATGGGTTAGCTCAAAAGGGAGATGCTCTTTAAAAAAAGTATTGAAGTAAGGCGACAATGTTTCAAATACAAAACTTTGTGTGCTTTCGCGTCTTATATGTTTGTTTTTCAGTAATTTTAGCTGAATGTAAAAAAGTTCTTCAAACTTTAACCGAAACTCTGCCTGCCGTAACTCTTCCATATTTTCAGGAAAATGAATGTGCCGGTACGCCTGCTCTCTATCCATCAAACGATATTGATTAAGTATGTATAAAGGCAAGGTTTCTTCTATTTGACCGGTTATTTGTAACAATAAAGCTTGTTGTAGTTTTAATAAGCCTTTAGTATCTAAGCCTTTGCTTTTTAATTTTTCGGTGCTGGGATATACAGGCTCTAAACCCGATTGTTGCCTAATGCTTTCGTTATTGGCAGGCTCTATATCAGGATGTACAAAGTTGTATTTGTTTCGGTACTCGGTAGGCTTTCCTAACACCACATATTCTGTATTGGAATTAAACTTTCCTTCTAACCATTTTACTCCACGAAACCAAATCAATTCTACTATACCCGTATCGTCTTTTAAATAAGCAATAAATCTTTTATTATGAGCGGCGCCTTGTGTTTCTGTTTTTATGATTTTTCCTTTCAGTTGCACATAAGGCAAATCAATATGAATATCTTTTATCAGACAAAACTGACTTCTATCTACATAACGAAAAGGATACCAAACAATTAAATCGTAATAAGTAAAAATCTGTAATTCTTTTTTTAGTACATCTCCACGTTGTGGCCCTATGCCCTTCAAAAACTCAATGGGAGTATCTAAAAATGAACTCATAGAAAATAGTTTTTCAAGCGAGAGAGGTGTTTACGCTACCAATCTTTGTCAATAATTTTTGATTTTGCCTCCCCTTCTTTATTTTTCTTTTTTAGCTGTAATTTTTGTTCGTTATTTTTTAAAGCATCAAGCATGCGTTGAGCCTCTTCTTTGCTCATTTGAGGTTGCTGGGGTTGCCCTTTTTGGTCTTTATCCTCTTTTTTGTTTTGCTGTTCGTCTTTCTTTTTATCTTCTTTTTTATCTTGCTTTTGCTTATCGTCTTTCTTTTTATCTTCTTTTTTATCTTGCTTTTGCTTATCGTCTTTCTTTTTGTCGTCTTTTTTATCTTTATTTTTTTTATCTTGTTGCTGTTGTTGTTGAAGTTTTTTTAAGGTATAAGCTAAATTGTATCGGGTATCTTCGTCTTTTGGGTTAAACTTTAAAGCGTTTTTGTATGCTTTAATGGCTTCTTCGTATTTTTTTGTTTTCAAATAGGTATTTCCTAAGTTATGAAAAGCTTTAGCTAAGGTATCTTTATTGTTGGTATTTTTTATGTACGTATCATACTGCCCCGTGGCATCGTTGTACTTTCCTTGCTTATAGTAGGCGTTTCCTAAATTAAAATTAGATTTATAATAATTGTTTTTTTCTTTTAATGCTTCAGTGTATTTTTTTTCTGCTTCGGCGTATTTCCCCTCGTTGTAATGTTTGTTTCCTTCACGCAGTTCTTGTTTTTCTTTCTGAGCAAAAGAATACGTTACCTGAAACAAAAAGAATAGTATTGAAATTTTTTTTATCATTTTTGAAACAAGTTTAGTTTTTTCCACCAACTGTTGATGCGCTCGCTTATTACAAATTCTATTATCAAAAAAAGCAAAGCTACCCCTGCAAACCACTGAAACTGATCGTCATAATCAGTGTACATATTGCTTTCAAATTGTTTTTTTTCCAATTCATTTATTTTATTAAAAACAGCATCTAGGCCTACATCAGCGTTGTTGGCTTTTACATATACACCGTTAGCTGCGCCCGCTATGCTTTGTAGTAGTTGCTGATTTAGTTTAGTAACAACGGTATTGCCTTCTTTATCTTTTTTATAACCCGATGGCACGCCGTTGTTGTATATAGGTATGGGCACTCCGGCATCAGAACCAATTCCTATGGTATTGATGGATATCCCGTTTTTACCGGCTTCTTCAGCGGCTTTTATGGCATCTTCCTCATGGTCTTCTCCATCGGTAATAATAATAATGGCTTTATTTTTCCCTTCGTCTTTTCCAAAAGATTCGGCTGCCTTTTCAATAGCCGTGCTAATATCGGTGCCTTGTCTTTCAATCATATTAGGGCTAATGGCGTTTAAAAACAGTTTAGCCGAAGCATAATCAATGGTAATGGGCAGTTGGGTGTATGCTTCGCCTGCAAAAACAATAATACCAATTCTATCGCCTTGCAATTTATTTATCATTTGTTCTATAGCTTGCTTCGCGCGCTCCAAACGGTTGGGCTTTAAGTCCTCGGCCAACATAGAGTTAGAAACATCTAAACATATCATAATATCGGCCCCCTCGCGTTTTACTTTTTGCAACTTGCTTCCGGTTTGCAAATTGCATATAGCTAATATCAAAAAAGTAAGAGCAAAGCAGTACAAAATAAATTTCACAATAGGTTTGCTGCGCGAAGCATCGGGTATCATGTTTTTTATTAGGGTATAATCTCCCAATTGACGTAGCTTTTTTTTACGAGAAGCAAGCAGTCCAATAAAAACAAGAATAATTGCAGGCACTATTGCTAATACCCACAAAAACTCGCTATGTTGAAATTTAAACATCTAAGGTACTTGACGAATAATAATTTTTTTTGTGATAAATTCTAACAATAAAAACACTAAGGCTGCTAAGGCAAAGGGCAAAAAGCGCTCTTCTTTATTAGAATAATTTTTTTCGCTGATGATGGATTTTTCTAAGCGGTCTATTTCTTTATATACGGTACGTAAACTTTCATTGTCGGTAGCACGAAAATATTTTCCACCTGTTTCTTCTGCAATTTTAGTCATTGTATTTTCATCAATGTCCACATCTACATAATCATATTCCATTTGTCCGTTTGGCAACATCGATATGGGGGTAAGAGCTTTGCCTTTAGTACCTACACCAACGGTATAAACGCGCACACCAAAGGTTTTAGCAATATCGGCTGCTGTTAGCGGGGCTATTTCTCCGGTATTGTTTACCCCATCAGAAAGCAAAATAACAACTTTACTTTTCGAGCTACTTTCTTTGATGCGCGACACCGCACCTGCCAAGCCTAAGCCAATAGCGGTTCCTTGCCCTACATCGCCCGCATTTATTTGCGACAGCAAATTTTTTATAACGCTGTGGTCGGTGGTAAGGGGGCATTGTGTAAACATTTCTCCTCCAAAAATCACAAAACCAATACGGTCGTTAGGGCGGCTATCTATAAATTCTTTAGCTACTTCTTTTGCGGCTTCAATACGGTTTGGATTAAAATCTTTGGCTAACATAGAGTATGAAACATCAATGCTGAGCATTAAATCGATGCCCTCGGTTTTCACATCTTTCCAACTGTTTCGTGCTTGTGGACGCGCCAACACTACTATTAAAAATAAAACGCACAAAATTCTGAAAACAAAGGGGAAGTGGCGCAACCATACTTTGTACGATGTTTTTATAGTGCCTAAATTTTGAAAGGAAGAAAAATGAAATTCAGCCTCTTGTTTTTTTAAGCGAAGCAGATACCACAAAATCATGATAGGAATTAGGCATAGCAACCAAAACGCCTGCCTGTTTTCAAATTGAATATCGTTTATATGTAAAAAAACATCCACGGTCTATGCTTCTTTGTTTTGTTGTATTTTTGACTCTACCTCTCTTTTAGTTCCATTCACAAAATCAAAAGCGTTGCTAAGAGATAACTCATTCTCTACATCAATAGGTATTACTTTTGCAAATTTTACATAATCGGCAAGTGTAAGAACCTGTTTTAATTTTTCTTTACTCACAGCATCTATAACTTGGTGACTCATTGTTTTTAAAATCTCGTCAGAGGTTAGCTCCATAGCCATAATATGGTATCGATTTTCTATGTATGCACGCAGGGCATCTGATATTTGTGTATGATACTCCTTATACTTTCCTTCTTGCCATATTTTTTTTGTTTTAATAAGTTCTAATTGTTCTAAAGCCGTAATGTGAGGAGGAACCTGAGGCTTAGGAGGGGCTGCTTGTATGGTTTTTTTCTTAAAATATTTTCTATATATAAAAAAAGACACAAGCAATAAGACTAAAACGGCTACACCTCCGTATATATAAGTTAAGTAATCGCGCCAGGTAATAGGCTCCTCAAAAGGGGCTTTTATATCTTTAATGCTTGTTTCGGCAGTATCTACGGGTAGCGTCATTACTGTAAGTAGCAATGGCTCTGTGCGCAGGGTATCTTTATTTACTACACAAGTAAAAGGAGCGATAGCCCAAAAACCTGAATCGGAAGAGGTAATAATAATGCTTTGATGTTGGTATATTTCATCGGGGTTGCTTTTATTCGGGGTGGTAGTATCTATTTTTGAAACAGCCACTACATCAATTTCTTTTCGCAAAGTATCGCCAATAGCAGGAAAATGTATTTGTGTTTTTTGCGTTGCTTTGTACTTTACATATAAATCAATTTTTGCCTGCTCGCCAATACGAATGGTATTGGTGTCAAGGGTAGCAAAAACCTCTTGCCCGTACGTACTGCATGAAAGCAGTAAAAAAAGGAAACTCAAAAAGAGTACGATTGTTTTATTTTTTGCAGTTAGCAGTATGTGCCGCATAAGGTTTAAGCTCTTCTTTTAAACAAGGTCATTAGTGGTTTTATATATCCTTCTTGTGCGTTTATTTGTGTATAATCTACACCGGCTCTTGAAAAAACATCTTTTAGGCGCGCTTCATTTTTTGCGTACTGTATTTTTTGTTGCTGCTGAAAGGCCGGACTGTTGGTATCTACCCAAAGAAGCTTTCCGGTTTCCTGGTCTTTTAATTTTATTAAACCTATTTTTGGGATATGATGTTCTGTTTTGTCGTATATGCGCAAGGCCACCATATCGTGTTTTTTATTGGCTATTTTTATAGCGTCGTCAAAGTTTGTATCTATAAAATCAGATACTACAAAGGCAATGCTTTTTTTCTTTATCACGCTGGTTAGGTATTTTAATGCCATAGCAATATCCGTGCCTTTATTTTGGGGTTTAAATCCTATAAGCTCTCTAATAATCCTAAGGATATGGGTTTTTCCTTTTTTGGGTGGTATAAATTTTTCTATCGTGTTGCTAAAAAAAATAACCCCTATTTTATCGTTATTGGTAGCCGCCGAAAAAGCAAGTACGGCGCACAGTTCGGTTATTAAGTCTTTTTTTGTTTGTGCGCGGGTGCCAAAATTTTCTGAAGCGCTTACATCTACCAAAAGCATTACGTTTAGCTCGCGTTCTTCTTCAAAAACTTTTACGTAGGGGCTTCGCAATCGGGCGGTAACATTCCAATCAATAGTACGCACGTCATCGCCGGGTGTATATTCGCGCACTTCGCTAAAGGCCATACCTCTCCCTTTAAAGGCGCTATGATACTCGCCACTAAAAATCTGAGAGGATAAACCTCTCGTCTTTATCTCTATTTTTCGTACTTTCTTTAATAACTCTGCTGCTTCCATTTTTTCTGCACAAAAAAGGGTTAAAAGTAACTAATAATAACCATATAAAAAAACATCATAAAATTCTATTCTCTTTAGTAATTCAGGGCAAAGGTACAAAAGAAACAACGCTCACGTTTGTTTGAATACCAAAAAAACAGCGTGCAAGCCGGGCAAATCACGGAGTCAAAGCGCTCAGTTTCTTTTTTTATACTTTC
>JAFDYI010000031.1:118146-118475 GCA_018267475.1 Bacteroidota bacterium
AAATCACGGAGCCGTTAGGCCTTGCGCGTAGCAGATTGATTTGCCTTGATTTTTTGTTTCTTTTTCATCTAAGGAAAAAGAAAAATAACGATTTTTTCTTTTATACTTTTTTCTGCCGCAAAAAAGTATGCAAAAAGCCACCACGAAAACCAACCAGAAGCTTTTGTTTTTCGCACAGGGCTGCACCACCACAGCCACAAAACTTCTGGTTCGCGCTTTTCGTGGACGCCTGCCGCACTATTTTTTGGGAACCACAAACTATCAAAAAAACAGCGCGTAAGCCGGGCAAACCACGGAGCCGAAGCGCCTAGTTTCTTTTTTTTATACTT
>JAFDYI010000032.1 GCA_018267475.1 Bacteroidota bacterium
AGTCCTTTTCGGGGGAGCTTACACATTAGTATTTATGATTTAAATAATGCCTTGGTTAAAATGATTTCGTATGCAAGTTTTCCTCAATCATCGAACAATACGCCAACCATTATGTATTTGTCTCAAAAGTTATTTGATACAGATACTCTTATTGAATTTATGTATGTATATGGAGATATTTCTAATAATCATTATACAAGAATATATAAAGAAAACGGAACGCTTCTTTTTAGCGATATGGCTGCCCCGACTATAAATTTGACAACACCCGAACAACAGTACCCTATATACAACACACCTAATGGCACCAAAATGATATTGAGTTATAGCAACGGGCAGGCTAAGGTGTTTAGTTTAGGAGGTACGCTTAGTGCCGGCATAGCTCAAAAAAGCCATGTTTTTGCAGGCAGTTTAGGTAATGCCTACCCCAACCCGGTAAGCGCCACTACTACCATACCATATACCTTACCACCGGATGCCAACGAGGGCGAGGTAGTTTTGTATAATACAGAGGGTACAGAGGTAAAGCGCTTTAGAGTGGATAATACTTTTGCTAATTTGCAAATAAGCACTAACGATGTACCCGCAGGCACTTATTATTACCAACTGTTGGTGTCCGGCAACGCTATAGGCATTAAAAAATTAATTGTGATAAGGTAATAATGAGTAGGGTTAAAGCTATTTACTAAACGCCGCCCCACATCTTATTCGTTACAACATTTGCTAAAATTAGACGGTTTTTTAAAATCTGTTTTCTTATTTTTGCACAAAAGCCATTGTTTGAAATTCTTTTTTATTGTTTTGTTTTTTACTTGTGGCCATTTTTATCTGGCGCAAAATGCCGACGTAAAAATACTATCCGATATTTATGCCGACAGCTCTTCTTTTAAAAACGCCGGAGCCAAAGCACTCTCTGTATCGGTAGCTCCCCTATCAGCAGCAGTGCCTGTAAGCGTGTTGGTAGTAGGGCTTATAAAAAAAGACTCTGTTTTAATACATAATGGAATGAAAGCGACAGGGAGTATTTTGCTTAGTACTGCGGTTACGCTTGTTTTAAAGTACGGGGTAAACCGCCCCAGGCCTTATACCGAATATCCTGCACTGTTTCATAGCAAGATGCACACGGGGCCTTATTCTTTCCCTTCGGGGCACACCTCATCTGCTTTTGCTACAGCCACTTCATTAAGTTTGGCTTACCCAAAGTGGTACGTTATTGTGCCCAGTTATTTGTACGCCTGTAGCGTAGCCTATTCGCGTATGTACTTAGGGGTGCATTATCCTAGCGATGTTTTGGCGGGTGCCCTTATTGGAGCGGCTTGTTCGTACGCCTCTTTTAAGATAGAAAAGTGGTTGACGAAAAAAATAAAAAACAAAAGATTGTTAAAAAACAAGCATATCTGCTTGGGTATATACAAGTAAAAGCACGTACCTTAGTCCGAAAATAATGGCTCTTATGAAAAAAAATCTTTTTATTCTCTTATTTGTAAGCTCTACTTTTTCGTTTGCACAAAAAATAACCGGTTTTAGTGCCGATTCCATAAAATTTATTAAAGAATTGGGTAGCTATTTTCAAGCCAATGCAGCTAATAAAGATGATGCAGCCGCCTTTGTAGAAAATTTTGAAAAGTTTTGGCATACCGCTGATTTTAAAAATTCATATAAAGAATATGTGTATGCTACCTGTAATAAAATGTTAGACAAAAAATTAAAACCATATCCCTATTTTCAAAATTACCTCATAGCCATCGGAAATTTTATTCGATCTAAAAAGGAAGTCGCTGTATTTGATGAGTGGCAAAATTTATTAAATAAAATGGCGGATAAAAATAAAAATCCAAAACAGCTAAATGACTTTTTGGATATGAGTTGTAACTTTTTTGAAAACGGTATGTTTTATAAAAGTCCGGGGGTACAATGGTACACCAACGGCAGCTATAAATTTGATTACGACAGCCTACCCAAGCTGGTTTTTAGCAACATCACTTTAATGGGCGGCAATACCCACGATGATAGCATTAGCGTACTAACTACTAATGGTACCTACTACCCCACCTCCGGCCGTTTTTATGGAAAAGGAGGGCGGGTAAGCTGGAAACGAACCGGCCTGAGTGATGAGGTTTATGCCGAATTAAAAAAATATACTATTGATTGTAAGTCGGGGAGCTACAGCAGCGATTCAGCTACTTTTCACAACACCCAGTATTTTGATAAGCCCCAATTGGGCCGCCTTACCGATAAAATCATCAGTGAAAACGGAACGCTTACGTACCCTCGTTTTGATACGTATGCTAAACGATTAGAAATGAAAAGTGTAATCAAAGATGTTTTGTACGATGGCGGCTTTTCTATGAGAGGATCTCAATTTGTAGGAAGCGGCGATGCCAACAACCCTGCCCGAGTGGTGTTTAAGCGAAGCAACCAACGCTTTTTAGAAGTAGCCGCACGCAATTTTACCATGACCTCTGAAAAAATTACCGCAAACAACGCACAAATAAAATTTATTTTTGATAAAGACTCTATCTCGCACCCGGCTTGCAACTTTAAATACATGGCAGACCAACGAAAAGTATCGTTGATACGAACTGAAGAAGGCATTCAAAAAACGCCTTTCTCAGACACCTATCATAAATTGGATATGTATTTTGAAGAATTAACCTGGAAAATCGATTCACCCAAAATTGACATCGGATTTTTGGCTGCCAACCTGCAGGGCCAAGCCTACCTCGAATCGCAAGACTTTTTTACAATGGATCGCTTTGATAAAATTAGAGGAGAAGGCTCGGACGTAAACCCACTAATAAAAATAAATCAATACTACGAGCAAAACAACAAACAACGCTCTTTTTCTGCCGTTGATTTAGCTAAATTTATGAAATGGTTAGCCGTTGATTTGCGCCCACAACTTATAAAAATAGCCGAATTTGGCGTTATTACCTACGATCCCCAATCGGATATTATTGTGATAAAAGACAAGCTTTTTAATTACATACAAGCCAGTAGAAAATTAAAAGACAGCGATATTATTACCTTTCACTCTGTAACACCCGGTAAAACAAACGCATCCATAAACCTATTAAACAACAACTTTGATTTGCGCGTGCACGGAGTGAAACAAATTTTATTAAGCGACTCGCAAAAAGTGTTTGTGTTTCCCAAAGATCAAGAAATTGTAATAAAAAAAGGCCGCGATTTTACTTTTAGCGGAGTAGTAGCTGCCGGAAAATTTGAATATCACGGAAAAGAATTTATGTATGATTACAATGCCAATAAAATAAATTTAAAACAAGTAGATTCTCTTCGCATATACGTTACTGCTTTAGAGCCGGAGCCCGATGGCAGCATTCCCTTTAAGCGCGTACAAACAGTAGTAGAAAACATATCAGGAGAGTTGGCTATTGACAATCCTAAAAACCATTCGGGGCGTGTAGTAATACCCAAATTTCCCATCTTTACCAGTTTCAAAGATTCGTATGCGTATTACGATAGGCGCTCTATTCAACGAGGAACCTACAATCGGGATAAATTCTATTTTAAGCTAGATCCCTTTACCATTGATAGCTTAGATGACTTTGATAACTCCGCTTTAAAATTTCAAGGTGAGTTTACCTCGTCCGGTATTTTTCCGGTGTTTAGAGACACCCTTCGCTTACAAAAAGATTACTCACTGGGTTTTATCCGAAAAACACCTACGGGTGGGTATCCTTTGTATGGAGGAAAAGGCAAGTTTGAAAACGAAATTAGATTAAGCAACAAAGGCTTGCGCGGTGGCGGCGATATTTCGTACAGCGCCTCGTTGAGTAAAGGAGATGATTTTATTTTCTTCCCTGATTCTTTAAATGGAGTTGCCAAAACCTTTGATATAAAAGAGCAAGAGAACCCCGATGAGTTTCCGCAATCGCATGGAGAAAAAATATACCTGCACTGGATGCCCTACAAAGACTTAATGAATGCTTTTGATACCGACACCCCTTTTTCTACGTACAATAAACAAGCGCAATTTAGAGGGCGCTACGACCTATCGCCAACCGAGTTGTACGGAAAAGGAAAGGTGGACTTTGAGCGAGCCGATTTAATTTCACAAAAGATATTGTTTAAAGAGAAAAAGTTTTTTTCGGATACCGCCGATTTCCACTTGAAAGCATTTGACGAAGATGGTTTTACCTTTGCTACCGATAACGTAAATGCTACTATTGACTTTGAAAAACGTACCGGTATGTTTATTGCCAACGGCTCCTCCTCGTTGGTTCGCTTTCCTAAAAATAATTACATAAGCCACATGGATCGTTTTAAATGGTTTATGGATAGCGAATCCATTCAACTAGGAGATGAACAGAAAAAAATTGATGCTAATTTAGACAGCGACCTGCAATTAGACGCGCCCGAATTTATATCCGTACACCCACAACAAGATTCGCTTCGGTTTTATGCTCCTGCTGCCAATTATAACTTGCGGAAATATATAATTAATTGTATGAACGTTCCTTTTATTGACATTGCCGACATGCGCTTGTTTCCCGATAGCGGCAAGGTTACTATTCGGAAAAATGCGGTGATGGATACCCTAAAAAACGCTGTGATTATTGCCAGCTCGGTTACTAAATATCACACCATACGAAATGTAACGGCTTATGTAATGGGAAGAAAAAAATATTGGGCAACCGGAGACTATTCGTATTTTGATGAAAACAATAAAGCCTACAACATACACTTTGCCAAAATACAACCCGATACCACCGGGCAAACCGTATCGGAAGGTGAAATTCCGGAAAAAGACAATTTTAAATTCAACGACTACTTTAGCTACGCCGGAAAAGTATATTTAAAAGCTACGAACCAATTTTTGTACTACGATGGGGGAACTAAAATTTTACACACCTGTCATTTAGGAAAATCATACTTTAAGTTTGAAGGTGAGGTAGATCCTAAAAACATTTTAATACCTATTTCAAAAGAACAAAAAGATGTAAAAGGCAATCCGGTAGCATCGGGTATTATCTATTCGCCAGATACTAACAGAGTATATTCCGCCTTTTTATCTCCGAGAAATACAGGGAAAAATGATAAAGATATTTTTGCAGCCGAAGGCTTTTTGGGTTTTGATAAAGAGAAAAAAGAATACCGCATATCCTCTAAAGAAAAACTAATAGAAATATCTTTACCGGGTAATTATATGAGTTTAGGCACTACCAACTGCCTCGTATATGCCGAAGGGAAATTAGATATGGGCGCTGATTTAGGGCAAGTAAAATTAGGCGCCGTGGGTAATGTTACCCACAACACCATAAACGATAGCGCACAGTTTGATTTACTTTTAAATATAGATTTCTTTTTTGATAAAGGAGCTATGAAAAAAATGGCGGCCGACTTTGAAACTTTTAGTAACAGTTTGGCTCCTTTCGATTTTGGAAGAAAAACATTTGAAAAAGGCATGACCGAAATTTTAGGAAAAGACCGAGCCGACAAAGCCATATCGGAATTAAATTTATATGGGAATTATAAAAAATTTCCCGATGAATTTGAAAAATCTATTTTTTTGGGCGACGTGCAAATGACCTACAACAAAAAAACAAAATCATTTATATCCGATAGAAAAATTGGCGTAGCCAATTTGTTTAAAACGGAAATATACAGATATGTAAACGGATACGTACAGATAAAAAAACAAAAAGCAGGCGATATTTTAGATATTTATTTTGAATTAGACGCCGGAAACTGGTATTATTTTAATTACTATAAAGGTGTAATGAGTACTGTATCAAGCAATCCGGCTTTTAATACAGCCGTAAAAGAAGTAAAAGAGAAAAAACAAAAAGTAGATAAAGGCCCATCTTTTCAGTTTAATACATGCAGCCCTACTAAAAAAGATATGTTTGTAAAAAAACTAAAACAGCTCACCAACCAACCTGACGATAACGAAAGCGATAAATAAATGAACCTTGATTTAAAAAATAAAACAACTCGTTTTTTTGTATGGGCATTTGTGTTGTATATAAGCTGGTACTTGCTGTATGTATTGCTAATAAAGCCGCACACCTCGGTAGATGAAAAATTGATTAGCTTATTAGTTTCGCAAACGGCTATGCTGCTTAAAGTAATGGGGTACCATGCCTACCAAAGTGTGGAAGATGTTGATATGCAGTTAGTAGGTGTTGATGGAGCAAACCCAGTATGGGTTGGTGCGCCTTGTAATGCATTAACCCTCTTTTTGTTTTTTACCTTGTTTATTGTTGCTTTTCCCGGCAATACAAAAACAAAACTATGGTTTATTCCTATGGGGGTTATTATTATTCATGTAGTTAATGTATTGCGTATTAGCGCCTTGGCACTCATTAGTTTGTACGCCCCTCAGTATTTAGAAATAAACCATACTTATACTTTTACCATTATCGTATATGGCATTATTTTTTTGTTGTGGATGTGGTGGGTCAAAATTTCTCTAAAACAAAATAATGATGCAGAGAAAAATTAAGGTAGCCGCTTTTATAAGCTCGCTTATTTTGCTGGGTTTTTTTCGAGAATATCTATTTGTGAGCATGAATGCGCAATTGTATTACAAGTATCACAACGAAAGCAATCCACATCCCTTTTTTATTGAAAAATACCTATCTGTTTTTTCATACTACGGCTTATATATAGCAAAATGGGTTCTTACACCCGGTATGGCTTTTATATTTTGGCGCCTGCAAAAATCGTTTTTGTTTTTTTTGTTTTCTGATGCTCAAGTTGTAAAGTGGCTAACCCTTTTGTATTTTTTATTTGTAGGCTTGGCAGGTGTTTTTTTAGTATTAGGTTGGCTTTTAAATAATATAGAGAACGGCTATGTTTTTAGTC
Organism: Bacteroidota bacterium; assembly: GCA_018267475.1. Lineage (GTDB taxonomy): Bacteria > Bacteroidota > Bacteroidia > B-17B0 > Aurantibacillaceae > PALSA-968. Next base: position 6,832 of record JAFDYI010000032.1, read on the forward strand.
GTTTGTTTATGGGTTTGTTACAATCGGCGGTGCCCTGCATGGTTTTAATACCAATAGCTTACCTGCGCAAAAACAATAGTTTGTTTCAATAAATGAGTGCTTTGGTATTGCTGTTTTTTGTACGACTTATTTTTAAACGACATGTTTTGTCGCCACCCTGTTTTATTTTTGCAATAAATTAAAACGCAAAATGGAAACAAACAAAGAAAAAAAAGCCTTGGCTATTCCTACAGAGGGCAATACGCCTATAGCACATCTTGAAAAAATGCTTGACATTAAAAAAAAACGCTTGGAGAATAAAAAAACAAAGCGGGATATAGAAAACTTATTGGTAGAACAAGCCACCGAGTCAAGCGCCTTGCTAAACGAAAAAATAGATGTGTTACTACGTTGTTTAACAGCCGAAATTATTGATGAGGAAAGAACCCTGCTTGCCAGCGAGCCTTTTGTAGTGCCGGTGCTAAGCGGTAGAAACAGAACTGCTGCAACAGCCAAATTAATGGAGTTGATAACTAAAATATAAATTTCATAAAAACCATAAATGTATATTAGATAGGCGGAGTGCTAAACCCCGGTTTTTTGCACCTAAAAAAAATATGAGGAGGTATCTGGAATACCCGTTGGTTTTCTGGAGTTTGATACATTAACGAGCGGTTGGCAAAAGGAAGTTTAAACAGAATACTAAAAAGCATTTAAGCATTAAATATTTTTTCGGCACCGTTGTCTTTTTTGTAAAAAGATAGAAGCAAAACAACGCCAGTTTTTTATATTGTACTTTTCTGTATATTTTCTTTATTAACTGTGAAGTAGTATATGTGTTTTTGTTTTTTTAATAGGTTTGCGAAAAGGGCACTCGTTTTGTTTGTTGTGGTTTTGTGTGTAAATGGATTTGCCCAAAAAAGAGATTCTTCTTTTTATTCTTTAAAGACAAAAATACAAGCCGATTCGGACGATACCGCATCTATAAACAGGCTTTACGAGATGCTTTCACGTCATCGGAACGATATTCCGCAAGATACCCTAACGAGCTATTGCCGGTTTATTTTTAAAATGGCAAAAACACCTTCTACCAAGTTAGCCAAAGGCTTTGCCTGTATCAGCCTTGGAGGTAACGGCAATGCAACCGGCGACTATACCCAAGCACTAACCTATTTGTTTGAAGCCGAAAAAATATACTCTAAACTAAATCTATACAATAAGTTAGCGATAACATACAACACCATGGGCAATACCTATTTAGGCTTAGGGGATATTGAAAATCAAAAAAAATACTTTTTTAAATGCTATGATATAGGTGTAAAACACCATTTACCCGAACGAAAAGGAATAGGGGCGGCCGGAATCGCAAACTCTTTGCACAGCGAAAAAAAACACAAAGAATCAAACGAATGGAATTTTATAGCCGAGAAATTATTTAAGGAACAAAAGTATAAAATAGGGCAAGCCATAGTACTGCAAAATATAGCCGAAAATTACAGAGAAATGAACATGCTGGATCAAGCTATGGAATACATAAAAAAAGCCGAACCTATAAGCTTAGAATCCAAGTACAACTACGCCATATTTGGTTGCTATACCGGACAAGGGCTTATTTTTGAAAGGCAAAAACACTACCAAAAAGCCATAGATTCCTATCAAAAAGCATTACACTATGTTTTAATAGATAAAGCCAACCACAATATAGCAGAAACCTACAAATTGCTTTCGGGGGCCTGCCTAAAAGACGGACAATTAGAAGCATCTATTAAGTACCTAAACCTTCATATTCAATACAAAGATTCGGTATTTAATGATAACAGTCGTAAAGCACTTTTAGAGATAGAAAAAAAACACGAAACCGAAAAAAAGGATAATGAGATAAAACTGCTAAATCAAGAAAATGACCTTGCAAAATCAGAATTAAGCAAGAAAAAAATAATTATTTATTCAAGTGTCATAGCCTTAATACTACTGTTAACTTTAGTACTATTCGCTTTTAGGTCAAACATCAGCAAAAATAGAGCTAATAAATTATTAGGACAGCAAAAAATTATCATAGAGGAAAAACAGAAAGAGATTTTAGACTCCATACACTGACACTATCACCCAAAGTGTGTAAATTAAAAAGTGAGGTTTTTTTTTTATATTCTAAGTCTTTCTGCAAATATAATCATAAATTTGTTTATTAATATACGCAAATAACTGATAGATA
>JAFDYI010000033.1 GCA_018267475.1 Bacteroidota bacterium
TGTTCCTGCTTCTTGGCTCAACAACCCTAAATTGGTTTATCCTTTAATAATAGATCCTACAGCCACCAATACCTACGCAAGCAACCAAGGAGTAGAAGATAACGTTACTCAATTTTCTTCTACTTGCCAGGCCACTATGAATGTGGCTATGCCTGCCGGTACTTATTCCGTTACAGGCACGAACACCTCGTATCGAATATGGTCAAAAGGTTATATAGGCTCCTCTTTAGTTGCCTTTGTGGATATTTATGCAGATATAAAAGAACAGCGTTCGAAAGTAGGCTCTATATCGGGGTGGACGGCTGTACAATCTGGACCGAATATAAAAAATCGTTATGGAAGTAGTGCCGCTTATACGGCAGCTAACAACGGCAATACCTATAACCTCGCAAATCAAACCATAGCTAATGGCTGTTACACCAACACCCTTACCATTCCTTTTTATTGGCAAGGCTATCAACCTCTTTTTCCTTATACAGCAGCAACCGATGTTCCTGCAGCCCAGGTTACGGGATGCGTAACCAATTATCAAGAATTAGTTACCAACACATGGAGCGTAACGGTAACTTACGTAATAGGAGGTACTACTCCTACTTTTTCTATCCCATCTTCTATTTGCGCAGGTACTGCACTAAGTTTACCGGCTACTTCAAGCAATGGCATTACAGGTACTTGGTCGCCGGCGGCTAATAATACAGCCACTACCACTTACACTTTTATGCCTAATGCGGGGCAATGCGCTTTAACGACAACCGTGCAAGTAGCTGTAAGTCCTTCTCTTGCTATAACTGTAAACAGCGCTACAATATGCAATGGAGGCACCGCTACATTAACCGCTAATGGGGCTGCTACTTACACATGGAGCGGAGGCTCTACAAGTAATCCTTTTAATGTAAGTCCAAGTTCAAGTACTTCCTACACGGTTGTAGGATCAAATGGGGGCTGCACCGGAAGTGCTGTAGCTAACGTAGTGGTATCTTCTAATCCCACTATAACCGTAAATAATCCTAGCATTTGTTTAGGCACTACGGCTACCCTTACAGCTAACGGAGCCGGTACTTACACCTGGAGCACTTCTGAAACAACGGCTTCTATAAGTGTTAGCCCTACGGTAAGTACTTCTTATACCGTAACTGGGGCTAACGGAACCTGCACCAGTACGGCTGTTGCAAACATTTCAGTAAATGCATCTCCTACCATAACTACGAATAATCCTACTATTTGTTCGGGTAATACGGCTGCCATTACTGTTAGTGGTGCCAGCACTTATACTTGGAACACAGGATCTACGGCTAATCCTTATAATGTAAGTCCAAGCACTACTACCTCCTACACTGTAATAGGCGCTAACGGCACTTGTACCAATAGCGCTGTAGTAACCGTATCGGTAAACATCACTCCCACCGTAACGGTAAATGATGCTACAATATGTAGTGGAGGAACAGCTACTCTGACTGCCAGTGGAGGCAGCACCTACACCTGGAGCACTTCTGAAACAACGGCTTCTATCAGTCCTAGTCCAACAATAACCAGCTCTTATACGGTAATAAGTGCTAATGGCATTTGTACCAGCAGTGCCGTAGCAACCGTAAATGTAAGCGCTACTTCTTCTTTAAGTTTAGCCGCCAATTCTTATACTATATGCAATGGGGCTTCTCAAATCTTTACCGCCAGCGGCGCTAGCACTTACACGTGGATACCCTCATCAGGCCTTAACAACCCTAACATCGCTACTCCTAGCTCTAGTGCAAGCACCACTACAATTTACACTGTAACCGGTGCGGCTAGCGGCTGTCCCCCCCTTACACCTCTTACCTTAACACTTACTGTAAATCCCCTTCCTGTGATAACGGTCAATAACCCCACTATTTGCTCGGGTAATACGACCACCCTTACTGCTAATGGAGCTTCCACTTATACGTGGAGTACCGGATCATCTTCTAACCCCTATAGCGTGAACCCAAGAACGACTACTTCTTATACGGTTGCCGGCTCTGACGCATCGGGTTGTATGGGAGTTGCAATAGCTACGGTGTCGGTTAATCCTACTCCAACGGTTAATGTAAGTGGGGCTGCTATAGACAGCGTTAAGTGCGGACAGGCAACCGGAGGGGTAAACAGCAATCATGCCATTACGGTAAGCGGTGGCACGCCGGCTTATTCGTATCAATGGACGAATGTAAGCACAGGATCTGTAGTATCTACTGCTGCTACCTTAAGTGGGCAGTTGGTGGGGAGCTACAGTTTGCAAGTAAGCGATGCTAATGGTTGTATAGCTAACATTATCGGAGGATCTCCTATATTTAGTGTACCTGCTTCTTCGGCTATTATGGCTCATTTTAATGCAAATCCTACTACCGGCACTACGCCTTTGGTAGTTACGTTTACTAATACTTCTAGCGGTGGCGGAAGCTATGTTTGGTTATTTGGTGATGGAGCTAATTCTACTTTATCTAACGGAGTATCGCATACCTATAATAATGTGGGTACTTATACCGTAACGCTAATAGCTTCAAATGGGTTTTGCGCCGATACTGCCCGTGCCGTAATTACGGCTAGTTCAGGCTCTACTATTATTATCCCCAATGTGTTTACTCCCAATGGAGATGGAATTAATGATGATTTTTTTATAGAAAACACCGGAATGACTTCCTTATCTTGCCTCATCTACAACCGCTGGGGCGAGTTGATGCACACTATTTCTTCGCCACAACAGATGTGGAATGGTGATGCTCCAGGAGGAGGGAAAGCTCCTGACGGTACCTATATGTTTATATTAGAAGCCCATGGGGCAGATGGAAAAACATATAGCCAACAGGGATATTTATTGCTGCTGCGTTAGTGCTATCAAAGCCGGTAACGCAGACAAATAAAATGAAATAAGCAATCGTTCTGTCCCTTTTTCGTTCGTAGCTATTCGTTTTAAACCGCGCCTGTATAAAAGTGGATATACCGCTGATGGTGGCTCATAAAATGATGTCGGTATCACCTTACATTTTGTAAAATAGAGCGAACTGATTACAAAAATAAAAGGGATTATATTATTGTAATTGCCTATTTTTTTATAGGTACTGTTTTACTTAGGTTATCAATAATACCCTCTATTTGGTCCACGCTTATGCGTTTGGCTTTGATGGTTTTATCTTTATCTAATAAATAAATAACGGGAGTACTGTATATATCAAACTTTGTTTTTAGGTCAACTAGGTGCACCCCGTTATATATATTTATCCAGTTTAGTTTATGCTCGCGAATAAATTTTTTCCATTTATCGGTTTCGAAGTGGGTATAAACACTATATACTTCTACACTTTTTCCTTCTTTTTTCATTTTGTCGTATAGTTCTTTTAGTAGTGGAATTTCTTTTTGACAATGGCCGCAATCTACATCCCAAAAAACAACAATAGTATAATCGGCTTTTACTTTGTGCAGGGGTACAAATAGTTTTTGTAGAGTACTATAGTTGTTCGTAAACACGGTAGTAAGGCGCTCGCTGTTGGTAATGGTATCCATACCTAAAGCCTTAATGGTTTTAGCGCCGGTGGTGTCAATCATATCCATTTCAGGGGCTTTTTTTCCTAGTAGAAGGGGTTCTAAAATGTCGCCGCGTTCTATAATTTTTTTAGTTTGGTTTTCATCCATCCAATAGGCTTTTCCGGTACGGTAGTATTTGTTTATAAAGTGTACAAAAACCGCATCGTGCCCCATAATTTTTGAAGATTCGCTGGTGTAGGTAAGATAATACACGATGTACTTAAACATTTCTTTGTTAGTGCCGGTTTGGCTTACCAACCAATCAGAGTATTTAATCAGGCTGTCGGGGGCTTGTACCAACGTTTTTTCGTAATAGGTTTTTAGCTTGCTGTAAAATAGCTTATTGGTATTTAAGGTGCTTTCATCGTTTAGCGGAATGCCGTCCCAATAGTGTTGTACATAGTAATTAAACTCCCAAATAGAATCCTTGCGTCCGTTTGATGCTTTCGGTGCCGGAGGTATTTCTACGTCGTTTTGTAATCGTATGAGGGTGCTTATATAGCTTTTTGGTTTTTTTTCTAAATAGTCTTTTTGATATTTTTTTACTTCTTCAAAAATCTTGGTTTTCTTTTCTCTAATGAGTTTAGTAGAATCGGGGTCTTTACGCTCTTTTATGTTTTTTTCGTAATCGTAGGCTTCTTTATAGCGGCTGGACATAACGGTAACAAATTCTTTAAAATCTTCATTTGTTGGAGAGCCCGTAACGACCATTTTTTTGTACATGTCGCTGGTATCGGTGCTGATGGCAAATTTTTGATTTTCGGTAATAGGTAGGTCAAAATAAATAAAACCTTTGTTTTGACGTAAAATGGCATAGAGGCCTTTTTCTAAAGGTGTTTTTCCGGTAAAAACCATCGTGCCTTTTTTTACTTTTGCTGTGTCTATAATGTATGGAGTGTCCCATTTATAGCGTAATAGGTAACAAACGGAATCTTTAATTCCTTTTATGTTTACTTTAATTTCGTAGCCCTGCGCTTGAGAAAAGGCAAAAGTGCTTATCAGAAAAAGAGTGCTTATTGTTTTTTTCATTGTACGTTTTTTTTAGGTTCTTACAGTTGCCTCAAAAATCAAGCCGATTTTTTTTAGCCCTTAAAGGTACTACTTTTTTGTTTTATAGCTGCGTTAATTTTAAACCCTTGCTTTGCGGTAGGTGTAATAGCGTTATCTTTGCCTATGCGCCGTATTCTTTTACTATCCGACACACATAGCTATTTAGACGAAAAAATAGAAAAATATATAGATGCGGCTGATGAGGTGTGGCACGCCGGCGATATAGGCTCGTTAGTTCTTTGCCATGAAATTGAAAAGAAAAAACCTTTAAGGGCGGTATATGGTAATATTGACGGGCAGGATATACGTAAAACATATCCCGAAAACGATGTTTTTTTTGTGGAACAAACCAAGGTTTTTATGACGCATATTGGCGGCTACCCCGGCAGGTACAACACGGAAGCGAAAAAAAGAATAGAGCAGGAGCGCCCTCACTTGTTTATATGCGGGCATTCGCACATTTTAAAAATAATGTATGATAAAACGCATCAGCTATTGCATTTAAACCCCGGGGCTTGTGGTATTCATGGTTTTCATCAGATAAAAACGATGCTCCGTTTTGTTATTGATGGCAGTGATATAAAAAACATGGAAATTATAGAGTTAGGGAAGAGGGCTTAGAAACTTTTTTGTGTTTTTTCTTTTTGCAACTCTAAGGCAATTTTTTCTTTTAGGTGCGTGGTATTATAGATGTCAAGGTACAGTATGTTTTTATCCGGTATAATTAAATGGGTGCATGTTGTTTTTTCTATAAAAGAGTTTTCTTCCAAAATTTTTAATAAATCAAAAATAAGGGTTATCCGTTCTTTTTTTAAGGCGTAAAAATCTTCAAAAAATAACCGTACCGGCGATAGGCAAGTATTGACATCTCCGTTTACCTTATCAAACAGCTTTACCTGCTCGGCAAAGGCTTCTTGCAAGTGCTGGTTACTAAATACCGGGTGTTTTTTTATTTTAATAAACGCGGTTCCTATTTTTCTTAGCGCGATATTTTTTAGAAAAACATCGCTTTTTATATTTAGTTCTTGCCCTTTTATGGTAAGGGAATGGTAGTAGTTTTCAATAAGTAAACCAATATGCGGCGGACTGTAATTAGCGTGTAGCAGAACTAAGTAAATACCGTTTTTTAACTCGTTAGGGTTAAAAACATCGGTGATATGTAGCGGGTATTTTTCCAACGGTATTAAGTAAGGTGTGTGTTTATGAAGCGCTAACGTATTATTTTGTAAAGTTAACTTTTTGCAAAACGTATAATAGATTTTAAGCTGATAAGTTTGGTAAGCAGCGCCCACATGCCGGAAAAAATACACATAAGTCCAATGCCTATAAGGTAGTTATTGAAAAAGTATTTGCATAAAAAGCCAATACCCGTTACGCCTATAGAGAAAACAAGCAAGGTAAAGATAAGCCGGTAGTTGATGCGGAATTTAAAAATCCGATAACTTAAATATACCTGTGCACCTGCGGTAAAAAATTGTGTAACCAGGCTTGAATAAGCTGCTCCCATGGCTTTGTAAGAGGGTATTAAAATAAGATTTAACGAAAAATTGAGACAAATGCCCAGTAAGGCCATGATGTTTAACTGTTTTAAATTTCCATTGGCGGTAAGTAAGGTCCCAAATATATAGGTGCTTGATATGGCTATAAAGCAAGTCATGAGCATAGAGAATATAGTAGCAGAATCGGTTACGCCATGGTTTATCAGACTAATAAGTTCTACTTGGTAAAACCAACTGATGGCCGTAGAGATGATAGCAGCTGTAATAAGCAAGGTGAAGGAAAGTTTTACAATACCTTCTACATTTTCTTTGTGTTTTATCATGCGACTAAATATAGGCAGTAGCTGTAGTGATAGTAAGTAAGCAATCATGTTGGCCGCATCTAATAAACGAAACCCCTTGGCGTAAATACCGGTTTGCTCGGCACCCTCTCCTTCGGGTAGTAATTTTTCAATCATCACGGCATCTAACCGGTTGTAAAAAGTCATGAGTAACACCAATACAGCAAACGGAAAACTCTTTTTTAAAATCATAATAAAAAAAGGACGATTCCATGAAAGCGAAAAAGTTTCGGTTTTTCTTAATACTACCCAAAAAGCTAAGATGGCTGTAAATAAATAAGCAATGGTTTGTGCATATACAAAATTCATTACATCTATATAAATACCGGTAAAGCCCGTCCACAACAGTACGCCGCAAATAATAATCATAATAGAGCGGTCTAAAACAGAGATAAGGCTATCGGCCTTGAAGGCGTGCAGGCCTAATAGATTGCTTCGTAAATACAAAATCATAGAAATTAAAAACTGATTGAAGCCCAGTAAAAATAAGAGTTTTAAGTAGCGAAAATTGTATCCAATAGCAAGGCCTATACTAAGGGTAACTATAATATACACAACACCTAACATCAATTTGAGTAGAAACAAACCCGAAAAATGTTTTTCTAAGAGGTGGTTATTTTGAGCTATATTTTTATTATTAAAATTAGTTATGCCAAAATCTAATAAGATATTAAGCAAGAACGAAAAATTAAACAAAGCAAAATACTCGCCGTAGGCTTCGTTTCCTACCTTATATTGTACGGCGGGTTCAATAATCAAAATCCAAAAGGGTTTTACCAATAGGTTAAGAGAAATGAGAATGGCTAAATTGATTATGAATTTTTTTTGCATCATAAAGGCTTGCGAAGATAGACAAATAATACTAAACTGTAGCAGCGAAACAAAGAACTTGAAAGATGGTTTTTATAAAAATGGATAGAATAGGGGATAGGAGGCCTTTAAAAGAAGAAAGCCTTGCTTTTGGCAGGGCTTTCTTTACGCTATAACAACGAATAAACTTATTTATCTAAAGTGCCGCGTAGGGCTTGCTCGCGCTCAATAGATTCAAATAATGACTTGAAATTGCCGGCTCCAAAGCCTTGTGCGCCGTGTCTTTCTATAATTTCAAAGAAAAGGGTGGGGCGGTCTTGCTGAGGTTTAGTAAAAATTTGAAGCAGATAACCATCTTCGTCGCAATCAATTAAAATACCTTCTTTTGCTAAAGTGTCTATATCTTCTTTTACATTCGGTATGCGTACACGCACATCATCGTAATAGGTTTTGGGTGGTGCCGACAAAAACTCTACTCCGCGCGATTTTAAATCTTGTACCGTTTGTAAGATATTGTCTGTAGCTACGGCTATATGCTGGCAGCCGGGACCTTCGTAAAATTGTATATACTCTTCTATTTGCGATTTCTTTTTTCCTTCGGCGGGTTCGTTTATGGGGAATTTAATACGACCGTTTCCATTAGCCATTACTTTACTCATCAGGGCGCTGTACTCGGTATGAATTTGTTTGTCGTCAAAAGTTAACAGGTTAATAAAGCCCATCGTTTTTTGGTACCACTCTACCCACACGTTCATTTGGTTCCAATCCACATTACCCACCATGTGGTCTATGTATCGCAGTCCGGTAGGCTTGGGTTGGTACGTGCTTTTATATGTTTTGTATCCGGGTAAAAAGGTGCCGGTATAGTTTTTTCGTTCTACAAAAAGATGTACGGTATCTCCGTAGGCATGTATGCCGCTGCGTATGGTATGCCCCGTTTCATCTTCTTCTTTAGTAGGCTGCATGTAGGCTTTGGCGCCGCGCTTTACAGTTTCTTCAAACGATTTGGTGGCATCATCAACCCAAAGGGCTATTACTTTTACGCCATCTCCATGCTTAGCCAAATGTTCGTTTATAGGGTGTTTAGAGCTAAGGGGCGAGGTAAATACCAAGCGTATTTTATCTTGCTGCAACACATAAGAGGTGGTTTCTTTGTTCCCTGTTTCTAAGCCGCTGTATGCCAGGTCTTGAAAGCCGAAGGCTGTTTTGTAATAGTGGGCAGCCTGTTTGGCATTACCTACATAAAATTCTACATAGTCGGTTCCGTTTAGAGGTAAAAAATCGCCGGCCTCTTTATATATTTTTTTTAGTGTGGGTGCTATATCTTTTGTTTCCATTTTTTTTAATTTTAATAATTAGTTTTGTTTCTTTTTAATTTTCATTGTGTTTTTTTAAGAGATAACTCCACATAGCCATAGCGGAAGCCCTTGTATCTGCTTTAATAGAAATCATGGAGGCTAAGGTAAATATAATTTTGTTTCTTTTGGGTAAAATTTTAGTATCTGTTTAAAATTTGTTCACACGCTCTTTTATCGAAATAAAAGTTATTTTTCTTTTTCCTTAGATGAAAAAGAAACAAAAAACAAGCCCAATCAATCTACTACGCGCGAAGCCTATCTGCTCCGTGATTTGCCCGGCTTGCGCGCTGTTTATGGGTAGGTCTCAAAAAAAA
>JAFDYI010000034.1 GCA_018267475.1 Bacteroidota bacterium
TACACACTTTATGAAACACTGCCCTTTCTTTTGGAAGTGTTTTTTCATTTTACTCCTCACTCGAAATTCGTATGAAATAGGGCTATTGAATGCAGAACAAAAGCGTACAGCCTTCCCTTAAATTCTCTACAGCTATTTATTAAAAAAATCAACAAATATTTTCCCGTTGTATTTGCACAAGCCGCCATTTTTGGTGCCTATCCAAATAGTGCCTTCCGCATCTTCTAAAATACCTTTAACGATATTATTACACAAACCATTTTTTGTGGTAAAATAAGTGTGTTCTTTTTCGTTCTGCACGTACATACCACCTCCGTTGCTCCCAAACCACACATTACCTTTTTTATCTTGCAACATACTAAGCACGTTAATAAAGCAAGGATTTTCTTTTTGAGTAAAATTTTGAAATCTTTCGCCATCGTAAGCTGAAAAAACAGTATGAGCCCGATATGCATAATAACGAACACCACCGCCCACTATGCTAAAATAAATACCTCCGTTTTTTACTTCCAGCATATCTAAAAGATGGTTGTTGTTTACTATAGCGGATTTAAAATTTTTAAACATGATTCCGTCATAAGTCCAGATACCCTCACCTCTTGTCCCAAAATAAAGCACCCCTTCTTGGTCTTCTATTATGCATTGCACTACATTGTAACTTTCCCCTTGTTTTGGGATAAAAAAATGAAATTCTTCCCCATCATATTGATAAACTCCAAATCCCATAGAGCCAAGCCATAAGTTCCCTTTTTTATCTTGCAGCATGGACAAAATGCAATTGGGGTTATAGGCTACGTTGCCCATAGCATCGGGTGCAGAGGCTAAATAGTTGTGTGGTATCGGTATTTTGTAAAATCGTTTCTTATCGTATTTGTAAAGTCCGTTAGACGTGCCCACCCATATAGAGCCCGCTTTATCTTCAAGTATTGAAAAAATGCATGTTTCGGGAAGGCCATCTTGAATCGTAAATTGTTTTAATGTGTCGGCGCTATAACAAGAAACACCTGATGTGGTTGATACAAACCAAATTTTCCCATCTTTGTCTTGTAAGCCAAAGTGCGTGCTTTTATTTCCGGTGCAGGATGTATTTGCAAAAAAATCATTAGCCTGTATCGTTTTTGTTTGTCCGTTACACAAAAAAAAGAATCCTAAAAAAGAGAATACTATATAAAAGCGATTCATTTTTAGATAGCAAAGGTAAGTAAGGGTTTATTTTTTATAGTTTTTTTCGTAAACATCAACCCATTGCTTCACGCTCATTTTTTTTGCTAAGTCTGCTAATAATTCATAGGGAATTTGTTCTTCTTTTTTAAATCGAATACAGCTTTTCCCTATATCCAGCTTAAATTTATAGCGCTTGGCATGCTCGTTTGTAAACCATTTTAATAGTTCTGTTTTTGCGTACAGTCCCATGTGATATAAGGAAATAAAATTTTTTTGTGAAGCAATGTTAATAAAAGGTAAAGGCAGTTGAGGGTTGCAATGATACCCATCGGAATAAAGAGAGTGTGGCACAACAAAAGCAATCATTCCACATCCTATTGTTTCAACAAAACCTTTGGGCAAATTAGTGGCTATCACTTCTTTTAGTTTAGCAACAGCCTGTTTTCTATCGCCGGTAAGTTGATTGATGTACTCCTCAGTTGTGTTGCTTGCCTTTTTCATCTACCAAAAAAAATCAAATTCCTTTTCTTTTTAATACTTTTTGTACAGCCGCCACAATATCTTCTTTTTCTAATTTGTATTTTTTCATCAATTCATCGGGGGTTCCGCTTTCGCCAAAGCTATCATCTACGGCTACAAATTCTTGCGGTGCGGGGTTGTTGCGCGATAAAAGTTGCGCAATGCTATCGCCTAAGCCGCCGTGCATTTGATGCTCCTCTGCACTTACTACGCATTTTGTTTTTGCCACCGATTTTAAAATAGCTTCTTCATCTAGTGGTTTTATGGTATGAATGTTTATGAGCTCCGCGCTAATGCCTTGTTGGGCTAATAGTTCTAGGGCCTCTACGGCCTTCCAAACCAGGTGCCCGGTAGCAAAAATAGATACGTCCGTTCCCTCTTGTAACAATACGGCTTTGCCAATTTCAAAAGTTTGGTTAGCATCCGTAAAATTAGGTACGGCAGGGCGCCCAAAGCGCAAATATACAGGCCCTTTATATTCGGCAATAGCTAAAGTAGCTGCTTTGGTTTGGTTATAATCACAAGGGTTGATAACACACATGCCGGGCAGCATTTTCATTAAGCCAATATCTTCTAGAATTTGATGTGTGGCTCCGTCTTCTCCTAAGGTAAGCCCCGCATGCGAAGCGCATATTTTTACATTTTTTTCGCTGTAGGCAACCGATTGACGAATTTGATCGTACACCCGGCCGGTGCTGAAGTTAGCAAAGGTTCCTGTAAAAGGAATTTTTCCACCAATAGTCATTCCGGCAGCAATGCCTATCATATTAGCTTCTGCAATGCCTACTTGAAAAAAACGTTCAGGAAATTCTTTTTGAAAAGCGTCCATTTTTAAGGAGCCGGTAAGGTCGGCACACAAGGCTACCACATTCGTATTTTTTTTTCCTAACTCATGCAGCCCGGCGCCAAAGCCTGATCGGGTATCTTTTTTTTCGGTATAAGTGATTTTTTTTGCCATATATTTTTTTAAAAACGAGGTTGAAGGTACGTTATTTGTGTGGTTATTTAGGTAGATTGCTTTTCAAGAGTTATTAAGTCTTGCCCTATATCTTTCCTGAAGTATTTTTTATCGTACTGAATGGCTGCTGCGTTTTTTAAACTTTGAGCTACAGCTTCGCTAATGGAGTTACCAAAAGAAGTAAGCGCCAGCACACGCCCTCCATTGGTAAGAATCTTGCCGTTTTCTTCGCTCGTTCCAGCATGAAACACCAGGCTGTTTTGCACGACCTCTAGTTGCGTTATGTATTTGTTTTTCTCGTAGGCTTCAGGGTATCCTCCTGATACTAGCATAACCGTTGCGGCGGTGCGGGCATCAACATCTACCGTTATTTCATTCAGTTTTTGCTGAGCAAGAGCTTCAAATAAAGCAAGTAAATCGGTTTTTATGCGTGGAATAACTACTTCTGTTTCCGGGTCGCCCATACGGCAATTATATTCAATAACATAGGGGTTGCCTTGGCAATTCATCAATCCAATAAAGATAAACCCTTGGTATATAATCTGTTCTTGTTGTAGGCCTTGCAGGGTAGGGATTACAATTTGTGTTTCTACTTTTTTCAAAAAGTCGGCATCAGCAAAAGGTACGGGGCTTATAGCGCCCATGCCGCCTGTGTTTAAGCCGGTATCGCCCTCGCCTATGCGCTTGTAGTCTTTTGCTGAGGGGAGTATTTTATAGTTTTTTCCATCGCTTAGCACAAATACAGAAAGTTCTATGCCGTGCAAAAATTCTTCTATCACTACTTGTTCAGATGCTTTTCCAAATTTAGATTGAGCAAGCATTTCGGTCAATTCTTTTTTAGCCTCTTCAAGCGTACCGGGTATTACTACCCCTTTTCCGGCAGCTAGTCCATCGGCTTTTAATACATAAGGAGCTTGTAGGGTTTCTAAAAATTGCAATCCTTGCGCCAGTGTTTCTTTGGTAAAGGTTTGGTAGCGCGCCGTAGGAATGTGGTAGCGTTGCATAAATTCTTTCGAAAATTTTTTACTTCCCTCTAGCTGGGCACCTGCTTGCGAAGGGCCAATAACCGGAATGTCTTTTAATACTTCATCGTTTTTAAAAAAATCGTAGATGCCTTGTACTAAAGGATCTTCGGGGCCCACTACCACCATTTCGATGCTGTTTTTCCAAACAAAATTTTTGATCGCTTCAAAATCAGTAACGGCCATATTTACATTCGTACCGCAATGGGCAGTCCCTGCGTTGCCGGGTGCAATAAATAAGTTTCCTAATTTTTTACTTTGCGCTATTTTCCACGCAAAGGCATGCTCTCGCCCTCCTGCCCCAAGTATCAATACATTCATATAGAACTAGTTATATTTTATGTTACACTAAAAATTTGGTGAAACAAACATAGGGAAATAAATCCATTATTTTAAGTAAAAAAAGAGGGTTTGTATTTTTTTGTAAGAAATGATTGGGGTAAGCAACCAAGATGCATTTTTTGTATATCCAAGATGAAATGAGCATCTTTGCAAAGAAAAAAGCAAGTTGTTTTTTTAAATAAATAATCTTGTTTCCAAAAAAATAAGTAGCACCCTATATAGTTGTAAAAAAAAGAACAAAGACAGATGAAAAAAACTTCTTTTACCGTTTTAAAAAAAACAATTTCAAAAGCCACTAACATCATCATTGTTACACACATCAATCCCGATGGAGATGCTATGGGGTCTTCTTTAGGCTTGTATCAATATCTAAAAAACAAAAAGAAAAAAGTGCAAGTGGTGGTGCCTAATGCTTTTCCTGATTTTTTAGCTTGGCTGCCTAACAGCAACAAGGTATCTGTTTTTGAAAAAAATAAAGATAAGGTAGAAAAGCAAATACAAAAAAGCGATTTGATTTTTGTGTTGGATTTTAATAATTATAAACGCATTGAGAAACTAGGAGAAATAATACAGCAAAGCACCGCGCAGAAAATTTTGATTGACCACCACCAGCAGCCCGACACTGCTTTTGATTATTTTTTTCATGATGTTAATGCTTGTTCTACCTGCCAACTGATATATGATTTTATATGCGGCATAGATAGTCCTCGTAGCTTAGATAAAAAAACAGCTACTTGCTTATACACCGGTATTATGACAGACACCGGCTCGTTTCGGTTTAGAGGAACTAATGAAAAAACATTTTCTATTGCTGCCGCGCTCATAAAAGCCGGCGCACCTAACGCCGAAATTTACAGTCGTGTATATGATGATTATACGCAAGACCGACTAAAATTACTAGGTTATTGCTTGCATGAAAAACTAACCTTTGTGCCCGGATACAAAGTAGCCTATATGGCTGTAAGCGAAGACGAATTAAAACAATTTGACTACAAAAAAGGCGATACGGAAGGCATTGTTAATTACCCGCTTTCGGTAGGAGATATAGATGTAGCTGCTTTTTTTTCAGAAAAAGAAGGGAGTATTCGCATCTCGTTTCGCAGTAAAAAATTTGATGTCAATAAATTTGCACGAGCACATTTCAATGGAGGCGGGCACATCAACGCCGCCGGTGCTAAGAGTCACGGCACCTTGCAAGAAACGGTACAGAAATTTGTAACGGTCTTAAAACAATATGCTAAGGAGCTAAAAAAATAATGAAAAAGAATTTTTATATCGCTTTTGTTGCTGCATTTTGTTTGGCGTTTTTTTCTTGCGAAAATAAATCCAATAAAAAAACGATTGTAGTAAACTACAACAAACTTAAAGAAGATATTATACAAACCAATAAACCCGCCGTGGTGATGGAGCAAGACGAGATAAACGCCTATATAAAATCCCACCAATACACCATGCAAAGCACCGGCACCGGTTTGCGCTATATGTTTCTTAACGAAAATGCGAAAGAGCTAAAAATAGAAGAAGGGGATAGAATACGGGTAAACTATACGGTTTCTTTATTAGACGGCACGCCTTGTTACACTTCAAAAAAAAATGGGGCAAAACAATTTGTAGTAGGCTCTGACAGGGTAGAAAGCGGCATACACGAGGGAGTACAACTCATGCACCTGCATGATAAAGCGCTCTTTATTTTGCCTGCGCACTTAGCCTTTGGTTTACTGGGCGATAGAGATAAAATTCCACCAAAGGCAGCCGTAGTTTATACCGTAGAGGTTTTAACAGTAGAAAAAAATAAGAACGAAAAAAGGGACGTATCTTTACAGAAAAATAAATAACAGAACGCATTTATGCAACATAAAAATTTTAAAAATATAGATAAAGTAGTATTTGGGCGCGGCAGTTTCTCTATGCTAAGTGATATTATAGCCCCTGTGCGCAAGGAAAACAAAAACTATTTTGTATTTGTAATAGACGCCTACTTTAAAGGAAAAGAGTTGGTAAAGCGTATTCCGGCTTTACCCGAAGACCTTGTTCTATTTGAAGATGTAGATGCGCATGAGCCTACCACGCAACAAATTGATGCCTTACGCAACACTATTTTAGCCCAAAAAGGGTTACCTAGTGGCATTGTAGGTATAGGTGGAGGCAGCATTATGGATATTGCAAAGGCCACCGCATTGATGCTTACCAACGAGGGCTCCTCTACGCAGTATCAAGGATTAAATTTAATAAAAAAACCGGGCGTGTATCATTTAGGCATACCTACTATTAGCGGCACCGGTGCCGAATGTAGCAGCACCGCAGTGCTTACGGGGCCTGTAAAAAAACTAGGGTTGAAATGCGAATGGACCGTTTTCAATCAAGTTATTTTAGATCCGGAGCTTATTGCCTCTGTACCTAATGATTGGTGGTTTCACACCGGTATGGATACCTACATTCATTGCATTGAATCAGAAAATGGAACCTTAAATAATGCGTTTAGTCATGCTTACGCCGAGCAAGCTCTTTCGCTTTGCAGAGATGTTTTTTTGAACGAACAAAGCGGTCGCAGCGCTCAAAATGATGACAAGTTGATGGTAGCTTCTTTAATGGGAGGGCTTAGTTTAAGTTATTCGGAAGTAGGGGTATGCCACGCGCTTAGTTATGGTTTATCAAAAATACTGGATTACCGTCATTGCTATGCCAATTGCGTGGCTTTTCAGCATTTGGAAGATGTATATCCTCAAGGAGTACAGGAGTTTAAAAAAATGGTAGCTAAACACAAAATAGTACTTCCACAACATTTAGCTGAAGAGTGGAGTGAAGATATTCTTACTAAAATGGCCGAGGTAGCCTACAACTTGCCTCACATGTGGCATCAAGCTTTTGGCGAGGCATGGAAAGAAAAAGTGAGCCTGCTTTATATTAAAGATTTGTATAAAAGATTATAAGCTTGTTTGTTTTTTGCTGCCTGCCAAATACAGACCTGCAAACGTAATGAAGCCGTTTAGTAAAATAATTTCATTCCCTGTTTGATACCCTTCTATTACTTTAGGAAGTGCTAAACTAAGAGCATAGGTAAGTAGTGGCGAGGCCACGCATATAAAAGGTATGGCACCATCAGGCACCTGCTTTTTTAAAAAAATACCAAAAGAAAACAAACCCAGCAAAGGCCCGTACGTATAACCGGCAATTAGTAAAATAGTATCAATAATAGCTTGGTTGTTTATTTGGTTAAAAACAATAATGCACAACCATAACAGCACCGCAAAAGAAATGTGTATGATATGGCGGTAGCGCGTTTTTTGAGTTTCGGGTAGGGTTGTTTTTTTGTCTAATTCCAACATATCTACATACATAGAGGTAGTGAGGGTAGTTAGAACCGAATCGGCACTTGAAAAAGTAGCGGCCGTAAGCCCAATAATAAAAACCAAACCGGCAAAAATACCCAAATGATTAAGCGCTAAATTAGGAAATACCCGGTCGGTTATTATTTTTCCTGCTTCGTTTACAGGCAAGGCTATGTTTTTTTCTTGCTGATATAAAAAGAGTAAAGCGCCTAAAGCCAAAAAGAAAAAATTAACCACTACCACCACTATGCTAAACCAATAAATGTTTTTTTGTGCCTCTTGCAAACTACGGCAGCTTAGGTTTTTTTGCATCATGTTTTGGTCAAGCCCCGTCATGGTTACCGCAATAAACACGCCGCCCAAAAATTGCTTAAAGAAAAAAGAAGACTCGTGCCAATTAAAGAAAAAAATCTTGGTATGCGGCGATTGTACTAACTTAGATACCGTAGCAGCCAAACTCCAATTGGTACTGGATATGATAGCGGCAATAGAAAGTACCACGCCCATCAATAAAAAAAACGATTGAAAGGTATCCGTCCACACCAAGGTTTTAATCCCTCCTTTGTAGGTATAAAGCAGCATAAGAGCAATAATAACAGAAACGCTTACCGCAAAGGGAATGTGTATGCTTTCCAATCTATCAAAAACAAAAAACTGAATGACGCCGGCGGCTAAATACAAACGCCCCGCAGCCCCTAAGGTACGTGATAAAATAAAAAAGAAAGCGCCTGTTTTTTGAGTGTTGCGCCCAAAACGGTTTTCTAAATAGGTGTAAATAGAAAGTAAATTCATTTTGTAATACAAAGGCAGCAGTACTTTGGCAATAATAGCATAGCCCACTAAGTAGCCCAACACCAATTGCAGGTACGAAAACTGTGTATGCACCACATTACCGGGCACCGAAATATACGTTACCCCGCTTAGCGAATCGCCTAGCATACCAAAGGCTACGGCATACCATGGCGAGGCTTTGTTGCCAATAAAATACGAGTTGGCATCGCTTTTTCTACCGGTGATGTAGGCAATGAGCAACAAGCCACCAAAGTAAAGAGCAATACAAATTAAAATAAAAGAAGCCGACATACGTGCAAACGAAGATGCAGCTTAAAATTATAAAAACACGGCTACCACACTACTTTTAATGAACAAAAAAATGTTAGCGAACCAACTGATTTTTAAAAATAGCCATTAGTACTTAAATACCTTTTTAGCGCCAATGTTGTTTCCCAATTCATCAGAAATTTGTAAAAAATAAATCCCGCTAGGAATAGAAGTTACCTCTATCTTTAAACGATTTGTACCCTTTTCTAAAACCATGCTTTTCTCTAAGGAAACAGTGCCTGATATGGATACAAACGAAAAAGTATATAAAGCATTGTTTTTTGCGTTTATATCTATGTTTAGTACATCAGCAACCGGGTTGGGCGACAAAAAAGCGTCGTTCATGAGGGTGTTTTGCACCGATATAATATCGCTGTAAAAATAATTTCCGTTAAAATCAATTTGTTTAAGGCGGTAATAAGTAAAGAAGCTATAAGGATTGGTGTCGGTAAACGAATAAGAGATAGCCCCTTCTGTGGTGCCCATGCCGTTTTTAGTGCCTATTTTTTTCCAACTTTCTCCATCGCTGCTGCTTTCTATATCAAAACGACTGTTGTTTTGTTCGGAGGCCGTAACCCATGTAAGCTGGTTTCCACTAGCATTGGGCACCCCGCTAAAGGACTCTAATTTTATAGGCAATATACTATTAGGAGGGAATTGAATTTGAAAAGGGCATTTGTCGCCCTCGTATCCATCAAACATGATATAATAATAATGTCCTATTGTTAGCCCCGAGGCCGTTCCAACCACACAGCCTTTTGGGGTGCACGGAGAGCAATCTGTGCCGCTCAATTGCACAAGGCAATAGTACGACGTAATACCCCCCGTGCCACAGGTGCCTAATCCATTGGCTGTATTAAAGTTAAAAAAATCAAACTGGATACCCGTAACACCAAATTCGTCTCCTGCATGAAGGCAGCCAGTGCCGCAGCATACGGTAAAGTTTATAGAGGTTTGCGCTGCTTTTAACAAATAAAAACTGTTATTTTCGATGGTTTCTTCGTCTGAGTAACTGCAAAAGGCGCCACTAGTAGAGAACCAATTTGCATTGTTTGGCGTGTAGTTACCCGTGTTGCCGCAATATACGTTGTTTGCCATAATTTGAGGTACGGGGCTACAGTTATCACTTGGCGGCGGGTAGCCCGGTGTGCAAGGTTGCCAGCTTTGCCCTTGCATGCACTGCATAAAAAATAAAAATAAGGCGGTGCATAAAATAAATCGGGTTTGTTTCATGGTATCGGTATTTTAGATGCAAGAGTACTGCCTACACCCGCATAAAAAAACTGTAAAAAAATGTTATTTTTAGGGGTGTAAAAATTAAATATGCTTACAATTATATGAAAATCAAGTGTTTAAAAAGTTTTTGGAACAATGTGTAAATAAAAAACGGATATAGAGCGCATGCGTTTTTTGCCCATAAAAAGGCAAAAAAGGAGCTTTTTAAGGCTTTTTGTTTACTTTAAAAGTCCCTTTAAAAAACAGCCATGTAAAATATTTTAGTATCTTCGCCATAAACTTATTAGAATTTTTTATGGAAAAAAATCAAAATGAAGCCAGTATTATCATCATTCCGATTGACTTTACCGAACAAAGTTTGTATGCTATTTCTCAGTCGTACAATTTAGCCAGCTACACAAACTCCAAAATTTTGCTGCTGCATGTATATGAAAAGCAAGGCGAAGAGCGTTACGATGAGGTTACCCAATTAGTTAAAAAAACACAGGAAGAAGGTAAAGTGCCCTGCGATTTTATGAATGTAAAAGGCAGCATCTACCGCGAAACCATTCGTATAGCCGAAGAAACCGGAGCCCGTATGATTATTGTTGGCTTGGAATCGCACACCAGCAGTAAAGATATTTTGAATGATAGCGCCTCTGAAATGATACGCAAAAGCCCTTGCCCGGTTATTACCATACGCGGTAAAGAACAACGCGACGGCTGCGAAAACATTTTGCTACCCATAGATTTAACTCGCGAATCGCGCGAAAAGGTGGATATAGCCATAAAATTTGCTAAATATTTTGGTGCCGCTATTCGGGTATTGGGCATTTTTTCTCTTAAAGATGAAAAATACGAAAATCAATTGCGCGCGTATGTGCACCAGGTAAAACAATACATAAAGTCAAAAGGCATTACTTGCAGTAATAAAATTATGCCCAGCGAAAACATTGCCGAAAGTTTAGTAGAGTACGCCAATAAAATAGAATCGGATTTGATTATGATTATGAATAAACCCGATTTGTCAGTAAAAGAGCGTTTCTTAGGTACTTTGGCTCAAAAAGTAATTGATATTTCCAATATTCCGGTTATGACGGTAAACCCGCTTCAGCGCGAATCGTTGTATTACTCGGCACCTATGTAACGGGCATCAAAACCATTTTCTTGCCAAATAAAACGAAGGGAGTTTGCGTTGTAGTAAGCCCCTTTTTCATTTTGGATAATATAAAAAAGAGCTTCTTGTTGGGTAGGGTTGATCTCGTCAAAAAAGGCAGGTAGCACTACCGCACCATTTTGATTGATGATGCCGGTGCCTTCATCGCTTGTGTATGAAAAATAAAGAGCATTCAGTTTTTTTACCTCATCGGTTTCTTTTATAGAAAAAAGTTCTTTTTTTAAATCTAAGCTGTGTACGCTAACATATTGGTCGGTTTTGGCATACCAATAACGTTCATCGGCTTGTATTTTATTATATGTTTTTTTTAGCGGGTTGGTTTTGGGTGTTTTATAAAATTGCATTTTATTTTTTGTTTGCGCAGCTATTATATCGGTGTTGCTTAGTTGTATGTTGCTTAAATGTTGCTGTGCATATTGTTTAATACCGTTTTTATCTTGCAGTTCTTCTTTTTTATTTTTTATCAAGCGCATAAAAACACCATTGGTAAGCATAGAGGCTTTTAAAGCCGGATTGTACTCGTATTTTATTTCGCTGAGGTAGCAACCCGATGTATCCATAAACCCGTACATATTATTTTTTACTACTACATATATGCCCTGATAGGCCTCGTCTATAAAATCGTATTGAGGTTCTATTACGTACGTTCCATTTTTATTAAGTACACCAAAAAGGTTTTTGTTTTTTACACGGCATTGATTGTTTTTGTATGGCGATACCCAAGTATATAAAGCAGGAATTACTACTATACCTTGTTTGTTGATAAAGCCGTATAAATTGTTTTGCATAAAAGCAGCTCTGTTTTCAGAAAAATCGGATAGCAACGCAAACGAAGGGTGTATTATTTCCTCCCCATTTGTGTTAATGGCGCCGTATTGATTTTCTTTTTTTATAATGGCAGTATGGTCGCTAAAGTCAGCTATCTCATCATAGGCACCGGATGTTTTTTTCCCGGAATGGTCTATCAAAAAAAAGAAATTGTTTTTTTTTACGATAGCTGTTTGCTGGGCAAAAGAAGAAGCTTCATCAAACTGAAAATCAATTTTTACACGGCCGGCTTTATTGATATATCCATACAAATTATTTTTTTGTACCAAGGCATAATTTTCTTTAAAATCTTCAGCCTCGGCGTAAGAAGGGGCAATGTGTATGCTGCCGCTGCTATCAATAAAGCCATATTGATTGTTTTGTTTCACTAAAAAAAGAGGCGTTTTCCAGTACGTACATTCTTCTTCCAATTGTTTTTTTTCAGGGTATTCAGGATACTTTTCTAAAAAAAGTTGTAATTGTTTTTCAGAGTAGTGCGCCACGGATACGCTAAACAAGGCTTCCCATACATAGTAAGAAGCGCTGATGTTTTTTATGTAGTTGTAAATGCCTTTTTCGTTTTTGGTGTTGATGTAGTACTCTAATAATTCTTGTTTAGCGCGTTGGGTATATCGGGTTTGCGGGTAGCGGTTAATATAACGCAAATAAGCACTGTCGTTTTTTTCATGCGTTACTTCTTCGTACAAGTTGTACTCATATAGTTGTTGTGCTTTTTCTGCATAACAACTGCGTGGGTAGCAGTTTATAAAATCGTATAAGGGTTTTGATCGCGTGCTATTTTTTAATGAATCGAACCAAATACTATCGCGCTTGCAGCGTACCTCATCTAAGTACTTTGACTGATAAAAAATGCCTAAATAAGTTTGCGCCGCGTCCACACTTACTTTTTTTAAAAACTGTTGGTAGGCTTGCTTGCTAATAGAGTCGTGCAAAACTTGAGCCGTATTTTGGTTTAGATATTTACTTGTTTTTAATAAAGCATCATTTTGTTTACAAAGCTGTATGTATTTATAAGCGCTATCTAAATTATGAAATGGGTTATCGCGCTTAAAATAAATAGTAGCCAAACCAAATCCGGCTTCGGCAGGGCGTTTTTTTAATGATTGATAAAAAAGTTTCTTGGCTTTAAAATAGTCGTATTGATGCAAGGCTGCATAGGCTTTATCTATTTTATGAGCCTGGAGCCTAAAAAAACTTCCTAATAAAATAAGTATAATAATAAAAAACCGCATTGCTTTATGCTTGCAAAAGTATATTTTTGCGGCACATTTTACACATGCTTAGTACCGGTCAAATTGTTTTTACGCTCTTTTTTTGTGTGCTGTTTATTGCAGCTATGTTGTACGCTTATCGCAAAGATTTAAAGACCACAAAGGCCTATTTCCCGAAAAGTTACCGCATCATAATAGGTATATCATTGATTTTCACTGCATTATTTTTAATTGTAAAGTTAAAAAGTTGGTTTTTTTAACCCTTTTTTCAATATCTTTGTATCAATAATTTTCTTGTCATGAAAAAAATATTTTTGAGCTTTTTGTTTTTGATAGCTGTATCGGCTTTTTCAAATCAAGATGTTTTAATCGTTGAAGGAAAGTACCAGCAAAAGAATTTGTACGTTCAAAACGGTTTTTCTGGTAATGGAGTGGGCTTTTGTGCATACGAAGTAAAAGTGAATGGGCAAGTTACTACCGACGAGGTGAACTCCAGCGCTTTTGAAATTGACTTTTCTCCCTTTAAACTAAAGGCCGGAGATAAAATTGTGGTAGAAATAAACCACAAAGAAGGGTGTATGCCTAAAGTACTAAACCCCGAAGCCATTAAACCCCGCCCTACCTTCGATTTATTAAGCATGGATATAAATAAAGAGGCGGTATTGTCTTGGTCAACCAAAAATGAAGCAGGCGCCTTGCCTTATATAGTGGAACAATTTAAGTGGAATAAATGGGTACACGTAGGCGAAGTAGATGGTGCGGGCAGCCCGGAAAATCACACCTATACCTTTAAAGTAAACCCAACCAGCGGAACCAATAAATTTAGAGTAAAGCAAACCGGTTTTGGTAGCGCCCCTCGTTTTTCTAAAGAAGTAACTTATACCTCTTTGATGGAAAAACCCTCTTTTGAAATTGCCAAAGACAAAAAAACCATTTCGTTTAGTAGCGAAACAGCCTTTGAAGTATATGATTATTATGGTAATGTGCTAAAAAAAGGCTTCGGTACTTCGGTAGATATAACCTCTTTAAAAGCAGGTAAGTACTATCTTTGCTACGATAACATCGTTACCGAAATAGAGAAGAAAAAGTAGTTTTTTCTCGCAAAAAAAGTTGCTTTATTTCGCTAAGCAGCATGGCCGTAGCGCCCCACAATATGTTTTCTTGCACGTCAAAGTAAGGAGTTTTTATATGCAAACCGCTAGATGTACGCAGCGTTGTTTCTTTTACAATAGATTCTTGTAACAAATAAGAAAGCGTACACTCTATTAAAACATCAACTTCTTGGGCATTCGCTATAAATTTCGGTTTTTGATCCGTACAGGCTACAATGGGTTGTATATAAAAATTGCTTATTGGAATGTATAAAGGAGTGAGCCTGCCCACAATTTGCTCTGGAACTACCAGAGCATGTGTTTCTTCATACAACTCTCTAAGGGCTGTTTGCTCGTAACTTTCATCGGCATCGCAGGCGCCGCCCGGCAAGGCTATTTGCCCCGCATGGTGCTGAAAAGTTTGTGGGCGCTTTGTTAAAATAAAGCAAATTTCTTTTTGATTCGGATAAAACAACAAGCATACGGCGCTTTTTTTATATCCGTTAAGCATTTCTAAATCTATTTTTTTATTACGAATGTGACTTGCCGCCATTAGATATTGAGCCTCTTGTCCCGGCAACTCTTTTTGCAAAATGGCTTTTAAATGATATGTGAACTCGTTAAAAATCACCGATGCTAAAATACAGCAAAAAAATAAAAGCACTTCCATTCACTTTGGCATGAAAAATGTATTACTTTTAATGTAGCAAAGATGCGAACAAACAAAATACTACTTTTATAAATAGCCTACTTAATTTTTAAACCAAATAAACACCTATCTACCATGAAAACAAATAGCATGATAGTACTACTAACTCTAAGTAGTGGGGTACTAACCGCACAAGACACTATTTACACCAAAGATGGCAATACCGTGCCGGCTAAAGTTTATGAGGTAACACCTCATGAGGTACGATATCAAAAATGGGCGAACTTAAATGGCCCCATGTACGTGATTGATAAAAACAGCGTATCGCTTATTGAATATAAAAACGGAACAAAAGATTTTTTTTCGGAAGAGGGGCAAACAACTTCTGCTAACAACAACGGAGGAGCTGCACAACATTATGAAGATGATGTATATACTCAAGGGCAAGCAGCACCTTCTTCAAGCTATAATGTATATAATAATTACAACAATTACGGGGCTTATGGTGGCTATCATCCTTTAACCTTTATGTTTGGAATGCCTTCTTTAGTTTGGGGCGTACCTTATTACACCAGTGTGTGGGGTGGTTGGCCCTATTATTCTGCGTACTATCGCCCGTATTGGGCTTATAATTTTTTTCGCCCATATTGGGGTTGGGGTTATCGTCCATGGGGTTACCGCCCATGGGGTTGGGGCGGAGGTTACTATGGTGGCGGCTATTATGGCGGTGGTTACTATGGTGGTGGTTGGGGCAATGGTTATTGGGGCTGGCGTCGGTCAGGCAACCCATCGGGTGGTTTTGGCGGCAACGTATATCATGGGCCACGGGGTGGATTTAGTGGTGGCTTTGGCGGCGGGTTTCATGGACCACGCGGAGGCGGCAGTGGTGGCTTTGGCGGTGGTAGCCATGGAGGCGGTTTTGGTGGAGGAGGTAATTTTGGTGGAGGCCATATAGGTGGTTGGCATCATTAGTAACTACATGGTTGCTTTTAAGGTGCAACGCAATAAAAAAGCCGCTTCTACTTTTGAAGCGGCTTTTTTTATTACTAGGTAACTCGTTATTTTACTTCTTCGTAATTTACATCTTGCACGTTGTTGTCGCCGTTATTGGGTTGCGTTTGATTTTGCTCAGCTCCAGCTTGAGCGCCTCCTTGCTGTTGTTGGGCATTCATAGCCGCATACAATTCTTGCGAGGCAGCTTCCCATGCTTTATTCAAAACCTCTAACGAAGTTTCTATCTTGCTTATTTCTTTCGCAGCATGCGCTTCTTTTAAATCTTTTAAGGCAGCTTCAATAGGCGCTTTTTTGTCGGCCGATATTTTATCGCCATAGTCTTTCAATTGTTTTTCGGTTTGAAAGATAGTAGAATCGGCTTGATTTACTTTTTCTATTTCTTCTTTTGCTTTTTTATCGGCATCAGCGTTGGCTTCGGCTTCGCGTTTCATTTTTTCTATTTCTTCTTTGCTCAATCCGCTAGAAGCTTCAATACGAATGTTTTGTGCTTTGCCGGTGGCTTTATCTTTTGCCGAAACGCTTAAAATACCATTGGCATCAATATCAAAAGTTACTTCAATTTGAGGTACGCCGCGCGGTGCAGGCATAATGCCATCTAAATTAAACTGGCCAATGGTGCGGTTGTCTTTTGCCATAGGGCGCTCGCCTTGCAGCACATGCAGTTGTACGCTGGGTTGGTTGTCGCTGGCGGTAGAAAAAGTTTCTGTTTTTTTGCTGGGTATGGTGGTGTTGGCATCAATAAGCTTGGTAAACACACCTCCGTAGGTTTCTATACCTAAAGAAAGCGGGGTAACATCAAGCAGCAACACGTCTTTCACATCGCCGGTTAGCACGCCCCCCTGAATGGCTGCACCTACAGCTACCACTTCATCGGGGTTTACGCCTTTATTAGGGGCTTTACCAAAAAACTTTTCTACTGCTGCTTGTATGGCTGGAATACGGGTAGAGCCTCCTACTAAAATTACTTCGTTAATATCGGAAGTAGATAAGCCTGCATTTTTTAAAGCCGATTTGCAGGGCTCTATGGTGCGTTGAATAAGGCTATCAGCTAGCTGTTCAAACTTAGCGCGCGTTAGGGTTTTTACTAAGTGTTTTGGAATGCCGTTTACGGGCATGATGTAAGGCAGGTTAATTTCTGAGGTGCTGGTGCTGGAAAGTTCTATTTTTGCTTTTTCGGCGGCTTCTTTCAACCGTTGTAGGGCCATAGGGTCTTGACGTAAGTCAATGTTTTCCTCTTTTTTGAACTCGTCGGCAAGCCAATCAATAATTACTTGGTCAAAGTCGTCGCCTCCTAAGTGGGTATCGCCATCGGTTGCTTTTACTTCAAACACGCCTTCGCCCAGTTCTAGTACCGATACGTCGTGTGTACCGCCTCCGCAGTCAAACACTACTATTTTCATGTCTTTTCCTTGTTTATCCATGCCGTAGGCTAGGGCGGCGGCGGTAGGTTCGTTAATGATGCGGCGTACTTTTAGTCCGGCTATTTCGCCGGCCTCTTTGGTGGCTTGACGTTGAGCATCGTTAAAGTATGCGGGTACGGTGATAACGGCTTCGGTTACTTCGTATCCTAAAAAATCTTCGGCGGTTTTTTTCATTTTTTGTAAAATGATAGCCGATATTTCTTGCGGGGTGTATTTGCGGTCGTCAATCTCTACGCGGGGTGTGTTATTATCTCCTTTAGAAACAATGTAGGGCACGCGTTTTACTTCGTTAGCAATTTCGCTGAAGGTATGCCCCATAAAGCGTTTTATGGAGTACACGGTTTTTCTAGGGTTGGTAATGGCTTGGCGTTTGGCAGGGTCTCCTACTTTGCGCTCGCCGCCTTCTACAAACGCTACTACCGATGGGGTGGTGCGTTTGCCTTCGTTATTGGCAATTACAACGGGTTCGTTTCCTTCCATAACAGATACGCAACTGTTGGTGGTTCCTAAGTCTATTCCGATTATTTTAGTCATAATGATTGTTTTTTTAATTCATACATACGTAGCCAATCATTGTGCCAAGGGCTTATTTGAAGGTTGTTTTTCGTTAAAATGCCGACAAGATGGCAGTTTCAACTCTTAATGACAGGGGGATAGCATGTTAGCAGAGTTAAGAAAGCGAAGCATGCAGGTTTGCGAGCTGCCGGCCAAGGTATCTTTTGCCATAGAAGTAACGAGGCGGCGCAAGCCTATTTGATGGCGCGAAGAAAATACACCAACTCCTCCATTGATATTGGAATAATTGGCTTTGTTTTGTGAAATAGAAGTAGAGGCGTTTACCTGATTGTATAATGATATATCGTACCCCCCGGCATTCAGTAAAAATTGAATGTTTTGCAGGTTGCGCACTACCGAGTTGTTGGTGGGAATTACAGCCGCTATGTTAGCTAAAAGCGATGCCCCTGAGTAGGTAAAATTCATTTGATAGCCGCCTTGTTGTAAAGAAGATACAGAGGGGTAAAAAGTGCCTAAGCCAATATCGGTTGTTTTGGGTGCGCCGTTTTCGGTATAGTTAAGGCGTATAGAAAGCCCACATATTCCGGCATTGGCAGGCGAATTGTAAATACAGGTAACTTGCCCGTTATTCATAGGTATAAAGTTTATGGCATAGTTGGTATCTACGCCGCTGGCTATGCAATTAAAAGCGCCTCCGGCATTGGGTATCCGCTGAAAAGCGCCAATTAAGCCGGTTTGTGCCGTATATTGCTTGCCGCTTTTATTGTTGGTAACTACTAATTTATATACGCAGGTAGAATCGTCGGCGTATAGTTTGTGGTTGGTTTTATATACGCGCTCGTTTTGATTAAAAATACCCGAAGGGGTTTGTATTACCGTATCGGTAAGGGTAATAGAGCGATATACAGATACCGGCTCATCTACCGATATTTGAGTGCCGTTGCGCCAGCGCTCTAGCGTTACGGTTAGGTCGCCGTGTTGAAAATACACCGAATCTTGATTTTGAGCCATGGTATAGGCATTTCCCTCTCCTAAAAAAACACGTTCAATACGTATGTAGTGGGTCGTATCAGAGGGGTCTAATAAACCATACACACTTACCGATTCTTTATAAGGGGCAATAACGCTAAGGCTGTTGCTGCAACCCCAAAAGGCAAGTGCGGTAAAAAGGATATAAATAAATTTTTTCATAAATAGAGGGGCGAAGGTATGCTTTTTTTTGGAATTATTTGGAGCGTTTATTTCTTTAGCAAACGCAATCCCTTTAAACCTTTAGGATTTATTAACATCTAAAATTAGAAAGATGGCACGATTTTTTAGCATCTTTGTTTTTAAAATTTAAAATATGATTTTATTACGTAGGTCTATCTTTTTTTTAAGCGTTTGTGGAATAAGCGCTACCGGCCTTGCCAACACCGCGGTTCGCGATTCGCTAGGGTTGCCCGGTGATAATCTCAACTTATATGGCGTATTGTATTTATTTAAACAATCTACCTCGGTTGAAAATTTTGAACAATTGCTCAATACACCCAGTAATAAAGTAAACAACTTAGACTTAAACCACGACGGGCAAACCGATTATATTCGTGTAGTAGATTATGGTAAAAACGGCTTGCACTCTTTAGTATTGCAAGATCCTATTAGTGCTACCGAAGCGCAAGATTTGGCCGTGGTGGAAGTAGAACAAAAGGGAAATGGAACGGTTCACATTCAAATAGTAGGCGATGAGGATTTGTACGGACCTAACTACGTGATAGAGCCTCAAGATGAAAACAACGCACAACAAAATCAACAACAGCAAGCTCCTCCTCAACAACAACAAGCCCCTGCACAGTACAACACTTATAACACGTACAACAATTACGGAAACGGCGGCGGCTATGGCAACGGCGGTATGGGGCCTATGATGAATGTGTGGAACTGGGGTTGTGTGCAATTTATGTATGGTTCCGGTTATAGTTATTGGAATTCGCCTTGGAGTTGGGGCTCTTATCCCACTTGGTGGAGCCCCTGGAGGCCTATGTATTATGGAATGTATTGGAACAGCATGAATGGCTATATGATGTATCAACGTAGGGTTTATGTAAACCGCTTGATAGCCGCCAACAGTTGTTACTACCGATACCGACAAACATCGCCTACCGTACGTACCAATATTACGAATAACGTGTATATCAATCAATACAACAACATACACCGCGGGGCTAATGCAGGAGCTGCCGGCAACTTGCACCCCAATAACCCGAACAATCCTGCCGGAGGGCATGCCGCACCCGGCTTTAACCCTAATGGTAATAATAATACGCCTAAACAAATTTCAAACTCTTCAGAAAACAATGGGGTAAATCAAAGAGAAGCACAACATGAAAAACCAGCCCATACTAATTTTGAAGAAAACGAACACCGCACCAACAACGAAGGTGAGCGCCCTGCTAATCACAATTTTCAAGAAAATGAACATCGCATGAATAACGGGGGCGAACGCCGCATGAATAACGGAGGGGGCGAAAGACGAGGCGGGGGCGGAGGCGGAGGAAGAAGACCTAGATAAGTTTTTTTGTGCAGCACCTTATTTTGTTATACATTTGTTACGCGTTGTGGCATTAAAACAGCTAAACAAAATGAATAATATGAAAATATACCCTGTGTTTTTTGCCTTATGGTTCGGGTTTATTTCTTCCCTTTTTGCGCAAACAAACATAAGCCTTACTTTAACAGCTACCAATGCAAAATGCAATGGAAATACCAACGGAAGCATTACAGCTGCAGTAAGCGGCGGTAAAACTCCATACACATACACTTGGAATACAAACCCGGTGCAACACACCCAAACCGCTACAAACCTAAGTGCCGGCATGTATCAAGTGATCGTAACAGATAGCAACCACATTTCCATCACCGATTCTGTTCTTGTTAGCCAACCCCCTCCTTTATCTGTTTATATTGATAGCATTGTGGTTCAGCCTTGTTTTAGAGAAGAAGGTGGCGTGTGTGGCTGCGGCAATACATTGTGGGCAGTGGTACAAGGAGGAACAGCTCCCTATCATTATTTATGGACTCCGGGCGGCCAAAGAACCGATTCTGTCTTTAACGTGTGTTATGTGGAATTTTCAGTAACCGTAACAGATACGAACAGTTGTGTTTCCAGGGCCAGTTTAAACGTGGTAACTCCGCCCAGCCCACACAATACATCAGGCATAAACCAAGTAACGAATAACAGCACTAAGTGGGCAGCATACCCCAACCCCGCCGGCAATCAAGTATTCATTAGCACACCCTATGCAACTAATAACGCAAAAGTAGAAGTATATACCTTGACGGGAGCTAAAATGACAGAACA
The DNA here is from genome assembly GCA_018267475.1 of Bacteroidota bacterium. Taxonomy (GTDB): domain Bacteria; phylum Bacteroidota; class Bacteroidia; order B-17B0; family Aurantibacillaceae; genus PALSA-968. Next base: position 20,898 of record JAFDYI010000034.1, read on the forward strand.
AAAAATAGACTCATCTGAAAAAACAAGTTTAGATGTTTCAACGCTGCCCGAAGGAACGTATCTTTTAAAAATACAGGACGATACACAACAAAAATTTTTGTTTTTTTCTATTGAAAGATAGAGGCGCCTATCTTTATTAAAACGATACCGCAAAAGCAATAGAGGCTACTGATATAAAAGCGGGTTTTGCCTCTTGCAATTGTAAACAGCAAGCCTCAATAGTAGCACCGGTGGTAATAACATCATCTACCAGTAAAATATGCTTACCCTTTATAATTTCCGAATTCATCATAGAAAAAGAATGTAAGGTATTTTCTATACGCTCTTCCCTATTTTTTCGTGTTTGCGTTTCGGTATGTTGAGATTTTAATAACACATTGGAACAAACAGGTACATGTAAATAGCTGCTTAACCCCATGGCAAAATGCTCGCTTTGGTTGTAGCCTCTTTTTTGTAAGCGAGTACGATGCAAAGGCACCGGAATAATATAGTCATAAGGCTCGTTTAATGTTTTATTCTTTATATCCTGCGCATACCATTGCCCTAATAAATAGGCCAGATCGGGTTTGTTTTTGTATTTTAATTGATGCAACATGTGTTGTACCATTCCTTTTTTATGAAAAAATAAAAAACTATGCGCCTCATATACCGGTACCCTGCCGGCAAAAACATGGTATATCGGGTTTTCTTTTTGGGAGTAAAAATTAGTTCTAGGTAAGGACACATAACATTTATTACAAACCAACACTTCGTGCTTATACAATGTTCTTTTACACCCCTTACAAACGTGAGGGTACAACAAAGAAAGGACATCAAACAAAAAAGACCGCATAGTACCAAAGATAGGAATATTCTTTTAAAACAAATAAAAATGTATTTTTGTGCTATGCCCAAAATACTTGTTATAGATGACGAAAAAAGCATTCGTCGCGCATTGCGTGAAATACTGGAATTTGAAAAACACAGCGTTGAAGAAGCCGAAGACGGACAAATGGGCCTAAACAAAATAACGTCCGAAAATTTTGATGCCATACTGTGTGATGTAAAAATGCCTAAGATAGATGGCCTTGAATTATTACAAAAAATTTCAGAGCAAAACATCGAAACTCCTTTAATTATGATGAGCGGTCATGCCACCGTAGAAACCGCTGTAGAGGCCGTAAAAAAAGGAGCCTACGATTTTCTTTTAAAACCAATTGACCTTAACCGTCTATTGGTAACGCTACGCAACGCCTTAGATAAACAGCATTTGGTAAGCGAAACCAAAATTTTAAGAAAAAAAATAAGCAAAGGCACCGATATGATAGGCTCCTCTAAAGCTATAGAAGAGGTGAAAAAAATGATTGATAAAGTAGCTCCTACCGATGCCCGCGTACTGATTACAGGCCCTAATGGCAGCGGAAAAGAGCTGGTAGCACGCCAACTGCACGAAAAAAGCAACCGCAGCAAAATGCCTTTTATAGAAGTAAACTGCGCAGCCATTCCTTCAGAGCTAATAGAAAGTGAATTGTTTGGGCACGAAAAAGGGGCTTTTACCTCGGCCGTAGCTACTCGCAAAGGCAAGTTTGAATTAGCAGAAGGCGGCACTCTTTTTTTAGACGAAATAGGAGATATGAGCCTGTCCGCACAAGCAAAAGTACTGCGCGCCTTACAAGAAAACAAAATTACACGCGTAGGCGGCGACAAAGCCATTTCGGTAAATGTGCGCATTGTAGCAGCTACCAACAAAAATTTACAACAAGAAATAGAGAAAGATCATTTTAGAGAAGATTTGTTTCATCGCTTAAGCGTGATACCTATTTGTGTGCCTGCACTGGCCGAACGCAAAGAAGATATTCCGCTTTTAACGGAATATTTTATGAACCTCATCTGCACTGAACAAGGGGGCACGGCAAAAACATTTTCGGAAGGAGCCATAAAAGCGTTACAACAACTACCTTGGACGGGCAACATACGCGAATTTAGAAACGTGATAGAACGCCTTATTATACTGTGTGATAAAATCATTAGTGATAAAGACGTAAAAAAATATACTTCTACTAATTAAAAAAAACATGAGCGATATAGTAAAAGATTTTAATTCCTACCGTTCTAAAATGAACGAAGTACTGTTAAGTAAGGATAATTTAGTGCTAAAACGCCTTTTTAATTTAGATGCTAATACCTATGCCCCCGGTGCTTTAGATGGAAAAACTAAAGAAATGTTGGGTTTAGTAGCCAGTATGGTTTTGCGTTGTGATGATTGCATCAAGTATCATTTAGAAAAATGCCACCAGGCAGGTACCACAACCGAGCAAGTGTATGAAATTTTTGCTGTAGCCAACATAGTAGGAGGCACCATTGTAATACCTCATACCCGCCGTGCGGCCGAGTTTTGGGAGGCTTTACAAAAACTGTAAATATGCCTTTACCCGAAGATGAAATGAACAGTCTTATTGTTACGCTATTAAAAGAGATAGCCTTTTATTCCGTTACCTCTTCGCACGAAAATTTATTAGACAACGGGGCTCTTAATTCCATTACTTTAGTAGAATTAGCCCTTGCTTTGGAAAAAAAGTGCTCCGTACAAATTCCCTTTTTAGAAATAAACAGAGCAAATTTTACTTCCATAGACACTATAAAAAATCTAATCCTTTCCTGTCAGTAAAGAACAACGCAACTTTTTATTTTATCAGGGTAACGGTACCGGCTAAATGCCTTGCTTTATCTTGATGGTCGGTAGCTTCTATTTTCCACACATACACGTCTTCTTGCACAACCTCAGAACCTTTTGCCATGTAGGTACCATCCCAACCCTTAGTAAGGTCTTCGGAGTAAAAAGTTAGGTTGCCCCAGCGGTCGTATATATACAGTTTATATGTTTTAATTCCCGAAGCTATTGGTAAAAATAAATCGTTTAAATTATCTCCATTAGGCGTAAAGGCATTAGGAACATAAAAAACATAATCATCTTTGATGATAACCGTTTTGGTTATCGTATCCATGCAGCCAGAAGCCGTTGCTACGGCAAGCGTTACTTGGTAGTTTCCTTGTTCATTATACAAATGCCCTGGGTTCATCAAAGCCGAGGAGCCTCCATCTCCGAAGGTCCAGTGATAAGAGGATAAACCTGCGGTAGATAAGTTAGAGAACTGCACGTTGGGGGCTAAGATGGTAACCGGCTGGGGGCCGTAATCGAAGTTAGCGGTGGGCTTAGCAAAAGTCGTTACCGTAGTGGTGGCCGTGTTCACGCAACCGTTTATATCCGCAACCGTTACTTTTACCACACTCGTTCCCGACACGGTATAACAAGCAGCAGGCGCTGCCGAGCTGGAACTTTGACCGTTGCCTAAAGTCCAACTGTACGTACTCGCCGCCGGACTGACGCTTACACTAAAACTGGTACACAAAGGAATGCAGTCGGGGTTTACCGTATTGGTGCTCACCGTAGGTAAAGACCATACCGATACCGAAGTAACAGCGGTATCCACACAACCGTTTACGTCGGTACCTGTTACCGTATAAGAGGTATTAACCGAAGGCGTAGCATTTACCACGTTGCCGTTAGAGGGTGCGGTGCCTGCCGTCCACACATAGGTGTTGGCTCCCGTGGCTGTAAGAGTAGCCGTTTGCTGTCCCACACAAATAGTAGCCGTGTTTACGGCGATGATAGGCAAAGGGTTTACTATAGCATTAACCACATTACCACTTTGACAGCCATGGCCGTCGGTGCCTAATACCACATAGTTGCCCGCATCAGCAAGAGTAGCGTTGGCTACGGTTGGGTTTTGCAAGGTGCTGGAAAAAGCAGGCGTGCCCGGGCCGGACCACTGATACAGAACCCCTCCCGAAGCACTCAAATGAATAGTCTGTCCGATGCAGACAGGGCTTGCGCTGGCCGTAATAACCGGAAGCGGGAAAATAGCTACCGTTACCGTGGTATAATTAACACAAGCCGGCGTGTTGTTATCTGTAACCGTTACCGTATAAATACCGGCCAAGGTAGCCGTGCTAACGGGTATGCTGGGGTTGGCTCCTGTAGCTGAATAAGCGTTGGGACCCGCCCACACATAGTTTGACAAACCGCCTGGAGTGCAGGTAAAGCTCAAGGCTTGGTTTAAGCAAGGGGTATTACTTACCGCTACGGGTAAGGGCAAACTGTTTACCACTAAAGTAGCGGTGGTGGTAGCCGTGCAGCTGCCTACCGCGCTGGTGCCTATAACCTGATACACGCTGCTTACCGCATTAGGGGTGGAATAAACCGAACTGCCTGTGGTGGCGCTTAAACCGGCAGCCGGCGACCAGGTATAGGTGTTGGCTCCATTAGCCGTTAAAGTGGCTGTTTGCTGCCCCGCTGCGCATACCGTGGCGCTGGTAGCTGAAATAGTAAAGTTGTTATATACCACTATGGTTCCTACTGCTGTATTGGTACAGGTGTTGGCATCGGTGCCTACCACCGTATAACTGTTGGTGGCCGGTGGTGAATCAGTAAGGCTGGAGCCTTGTTGTGTGGTGCTCCAAGTATAGGTTACGGCTCCTCCGGCATTGATGGTTCCGGCATAACCCGGACATACCGAAGTGCTGCTCGCCGTTACGGTAGGAAGGCTGTTTACTGTTACGGTAGAAGTGTTGTTGCTTACACAGCCGTTGGCATCGGTTCCGGTTACGGTATAAGCTTGGGTGCTGCCCGGGTTGGCTGTTATGGGGTTGCCCGTAGTGGCACTGATGCCTATGTTGGGCGACCAAGCATAGGTGCCGGCACCTGCGGCTGTTAAGGTGGCTGTTTGCTGTCCTAAACAGATAGCCGCCGAGGTTACTACTACAGTAGGTAAGGGGTTTACCGTTACCGTAGTGCTACCGGCATTTACGCAGCCGTTGGCATCGGTTCCGCTTACGGTGTAAGCCTGAGTACTGCTGGGGGTGGCTGTTACGGGGTTGCCTGTGGTGGCGCTTAAATTCACGTTGGGCGACCAGGTATAAGTGCTCGCTCCATTAGCCGTTAAAGTAGCCGTTTGCTGCCCTATACAAATAGAAGCCGTGTTTATGGTAATGGTGGGTAAGTTATTTACAAGCACACTGGTGGTATTGGTATTAACACAACCTTTGGTGTCGGTTCCGGTTACGGTGTAAACGGTGCTA
>JAFDYI010000035.1 GCA_018267475.1 Bacteroidota bacterium
GCTTGGCGTTCGTGCGGGATTTCAGGGCACAAAACTGTCAACCCAGCACTAAAGTTGATTTGAAAAACTGAACTTGAATTTAAGCACTTCACCCCGCATGACGCCAAACGCATGTTACCAGCTGGCGTTCTTGTCCACCGTGTCTGTAAACCATTGTCATTGTTGTGTTTGCGTGTCTTTGTCGGGTTGGTTTGTGTGTCGGGTGTTTTAATTTTTTTAGAAGGGGAGGAAAAAATATTTTGAAATTCTTCCTGCGTTGGAACAGGCACACTCTTACCGCATTTTTGGTCTGTGAGTGGCATTGTGCGAATGCGGTATGTGTGTGACTGTAGCGTTGGCATTATTTGTTTGCGTTAAATCTTAAAAAGTCCTTTTGCATTATTTTGAACATTGTCCCAGCGAAGAAGTCACGAAACTCTTTGTTGTCGTTAAATTCCTTGAATACTTCAAAGTTGGTTTCAATGTGGTCAATTAGTTTTCGCTTTAATACTTCTTCAAAAGTGATTTTGGCGTTCTGTTCGTCTGAATGTCTGAAAGCGTTTGCAAATTCGGCATCTTGTGCAACGTCCGCCATCAAGTCCTCTGTCATTTTTTTAACCTTGTCCTCGTTGGTGAACTGTGTCCCGAAGCGGTCGTTAAATGCTTTTACAATGTTCGATAAATATTCCATTTCTGGCTCGGCTGCACCGCCTCTCATGTCTGTCGGAATGGGTTTTAACTCGTCACCTTGTTGCAACTGAATATTAAATTCTCCTTCCTTTTGCAGTCGGTAACTGTCCATGTCAATATTGTCCAAAATGCCTTGTGCCAAATCTTCGTCACGTTGTTTACCCAATTTGTTTTGCAAGTGATTTAAGAACAAATACAGTCTTTCCAAGTATGGATTTACAAAAGGAACGATTTGAGCAAGGAAAACATACAAGCGAACATAAGTCTTACATTTTGCCCTAAAATCGTCTTGCTGTTCTTCATTTAAACTTGTTCTAAAAACTTCTGCAGCTGCATCTAAAATGCTGTGCAATTGGTCAACAGGAACATTCGTAACCATCTTTTGCGAAAACTCCTGAACCTGTTCGGGTGTGTAAACCTGAAAAGCATCTAATGAACTTTGTAGGTCAAACAGTTTATTCGGGTCGGTTACTTCTCCTAAAATGGTGGTTTCAAAGAATGGGTCAAACGATTTTTTGATTTCGTCTGCATCATTGGCAAAGTCCAAAACAAATGTGTCTTTCTTTCCTGCTGTTGTTCTGTTTAGGCGTGAAAGTGTCTGGACTGCATTAACTCCGCCCAATTTCTTGTCAACATACATGGTATGCAAAAGTGGTTGGTCAAATCCTGTTTGGTATTTGTTTGCCACAATCAAAAAGCGGTATTCTGATTTTTTAAACTCATCTGGAATGGCAGCACTTGAAAAGTGATTAAGTGCGGCTTCTGTTTGACCGTCTATTTCTCCCGAAAAAGCTACGATTGCTTTGTAAGGGTTTCCTGTGTCTGCTAAATACTTGTCAAACGCCTTTTTGTATTTCACGGCATTTCTGCGGCTGATTGTTACAATCATTGCCTTTGCCAAACCGTTGATTTTCGCTTTACGGATTACATTATCCATAAAGTGGTCAATTATTAAAGCTGTTTTCTTGGCAATAGCATGAGTATGGCTCTCAACAAATATTTTCAGTTTTTTCTGTGCCTTGTTTTTATCATAGGCAGGGTCGTCCTCAATATTCTTTAGCAAAGCATAATAGCTTTGGTAAGTGGTGTAATTCTGCAATACATCTAAAATGAAGTTTTCCTCAATGGCTTGTTTCATGGAGTAAAGATGAAATGCCCTGAATTTCTCTTTTCCGTTGTCGTTGTATTTCTCTCCGAATAGTTCAAGCGTTTTGTTCTTTGGTGTTGCTGTAAAGGCAAAGTAGCTTGCATTGGTCAGCATCTTTCTGCCTTTCACAATATCTACTACCAAATCTTCCGAAGTCAATTCGTCATTTTGGTCTTTGTCCACAAACACAAATTCATCATCATCCACCTGCACTTTTTCAAAGTCTTTGGCTAAAGTTTCGTTCAGTTTTCCTGCGGTGTTTCCGCTTTGGCTGCTGTGAGCTTCGTCAATAATAATGGCAAACTTATTACCGGGCAGTTCTCCTATTTCGTTTACGATGTAAGGGAATTTCTGAATGGTGGTAATGATAATTTTCTTTCCTTCTTCTAAAGCCGTTTTCAGTTGTTTACTGCCTTCGGTAATGCCTTCCACAACTCCTTTTACTTGCTCAAACTGTTTGATATTGTTACGGATTTGAGCATCCAAAACTTTACGGTCGGTTACCACAATTACAGTATCAAAAACGGTGTTCTCATTGTTCTTGTCAAACAAACCAACCAATTGATGAGCCAACCAAGAAATGGAATTTGATTTTCCTGAACCTGCCGAATGTTGAATTAAATAGCGTTTTCCTGCTCCGTTTTCTTTAGCATTGCTTAGGAGTTTATCAACGGCATCAATTTGATGGTAGCGTGGAAAAATCAATTTCTTTACTCTCTCCTTTTTTACTTTTCCATCAGGCAAAATCTTTTCCGTTTCTTCTTCAAACAACTGAACATAGTTCTGAATGATGTTGGTTAAACGGTCTTTGGTTAAAATGTCTTTCCAGAGGTAATCGGTTTTGATGCCGTTTGGATTAGGCGGATTTCCTGCTCCGTTGTTGTAACCTTTGTTGAATGGCAAAAAGTAAGTGTTTTCGCCTTTCAAATGGGTTGCCATCCAAATTTGTTCGCTGTCCACCGCAAAATGTACCATGCAACGACTTAAGCGAAATAGTTCTTCTCTTGGGTCTCGGTTGGTTTTGTATTGCTTAATGGCATCTTTTACAGTTTGCTTGGTCAGTTCGTTCTTTAATTCAAAAGTGATGATGGGTAAACCATTTATGAAAACCACCAAATCCAATGAGTTTTCATTTTGCGTGCTGTAATGCACTTGCCTTGTTACGGAGAAAATATTTTGGTTGTAAAGGGCTAAATCTTTTTCGTTTAGGTTGGAAACGGGTTTGTCAAAAAACAGTTTGAGTTTGATGTTATTGTCCGTAATGCCTTTGCGTAAAACCTCAATAATGCCAAAGGTTTTGATTTGATTGTTTAAGCGATATAATACCTTGCTTCTGAAATTGCTGCCGTGTATGGTTTGCAATTTAATCACTTCCTTTTCCTGTGTGGCTTGCAGAAAATTGAAAAGCAAATCTTCATCCACACAATCTACACGGTTGTAATGGATGAAATGCCTTTCTTCAAAAGCATTCACCAAACACAAGTGCTGGGTGATATGGGCTTCTAATCCTTTTTCTGTTGTGTCTGTTTTCATTTATTATCCATATTGTTCAGCTAATCGCTTAGCAATCTCAATTGTTTCTCTTAAGTTTCTACCTGTTGTTTGAATCTGCATAGCATACCTTCTGTCAGATTTAAGATGAACTATATCTACCTTTCCATCTCTTTGTGGTTTTTTAAAGAATGAGTTTCCTCCCCACTCTATGGACATCCCTTCAATTACGAAAGGAGAATTTTTAATTCTATTCCATAATTCGTTTAATTCTTGTTGACCATGATGAGCAGTTAAATGAAAATGTTTGTCATTTGCGTTGATATTCGTTTCAACCAAATCAAGCGTGGTTATACTTTCTACAAAATCCGCAATAGAATTTTGACTAAAACATTCTTTAGAAAAAACATGGTGAACTTCGTCTGTTGATTTTTCCTCATCTTTTTCAATTGTAATGGTCAAAATGTTATTTAACCATGCAGGACTGCTTTGAAAACTTATCGCAAGTGTTTCGCTCAAGTAGGCAGATGTTAATCCCAAACATTCTTGTTTTGGAATTTGATTTTCTGTATCCTCGAAGAAGTAATTTGCATCAATAAATCTTTCTTCAATTTCATCATCATCTTCTTTCAAAAAAGGTTGTACAAACATATCGTAGAACAAAGACCTACTTTCTGCTGGAAAGTCTTTATCAAACAACCAATTGTGCAATGAATACTCTTGTGTTAGTTTTATCTCAGCAGCAGAATAATGAGTTCTTATGTTTCTAAAGCCTTTCTTTCTTGCTTCAGCAACTGCTTTTGAAAACAGAAGCATTCTAGCGTTAGCTTGATGCTTGTCATCCACTAATGGAGCTTGACTTATTTCATTAAATGCCAACTCCATAACTTAAATCAATTTAGATATTTGATTACTCCATTCATCTAAAAAATCTTTGGGGTAATCACTAAGTGTCCCGTTCTTATCAACCCTTATCTGAGTAATTTTAGTAAACTGCTCTTTTTCGGTGGTCGTCTTTTCAAAATACATCACATTCACTTTTGACTTGTCCACCAAATTATCCTTTACAGCTACTCTAATACCGTTTAGGATATGGTCGCTGTGTGTTTCAACAAACAACTGTGCTCCAATACTTGCAGCCAATGAAATGAGTTTGCCTAGTTCAGCTTGTCCTCTTGGGTGAATATGCGATTCAGGATTTTCAATAACAATGATTTTCCCTTCTTCTGCGGTAAGCAGTGCTAATACAATGGGCAACACATAAGAAATACCAAAGCCAACATTCTTTGGTCGGAACGAGTTTGTTTTATCATTAAATAAGTCAAACTGATAATCTAAAATTACTTTGTTTACTTCGGGAACATACTTGGTATTTAAAGAAACACCTGGTGAAATTTCTTTCATCCACGCATTTATTTGGGATAATAAATTGGATGAATTTGCTTTAGGATGTCTTAACTTTTCTATCACATCATGTTCCTGACCAAAAACATTGATGTAGTATGCGGCATACTCACCCAATAAACCCAATTGCTTTTTATCGGCAACTACTACACTTGATGCTTCATAAATATCTCTAGGACCAATACGTTCTGCTCTAATGTATTGAAAGCGTTTGGTGCTCTTTCTGAAAAAACTCATTTGCTCTTTGGTATAGCCATTTTCCGCAGTTAGTTTTTCCTTGTCTTTTTGATAGCCGAATTTCCAAGAATATTTAGGTTGACCATCAAATGTCAATTCAAAAACAATTTTTTCATCTTCTGCATACTGGTATAATGCATCTCTGCCTTGACCAATTTGAGCCAAAATGCCATTTAAGTCAATTACTCTTTCTTCCAGTTTGTCGCTTTGCATCAACAGTAGCAAAGTTTGTATGAATGAACTTTTGCCCATTCCATTTAAACCCATAAGCAGATTTAAGTTGGAAACACTTACATCGGCTTTTTTGATGGATTTGAAATTCTTTATTTCAATTTGTTTTATCATTCCTCTAATGTTGCATGAATTATTTTTTCAATACTTGAAAAGCGATAAGCCACACTTGACTTATTACCTGTAGATGTAGTAATGCTATCAAAAAACATAGCATCTTCCTTCACCAATTCAATAGATTTTTTAAATAAAATTTCTTTTCTTTCTTCTAACGTTTTTCTCTGAAAGTCCTCAAGTTTTGCAAGCGAAACACTCCAAACTTCAAAGAGTGCTTTGTTAATTGGCTTTCGTTTATCAGGGTATTTGTCCGCTTTTCTAAATGCCCAATCACCAAAAATTGATTTTGCCAACAAAACCGATTGAACAAAATCTGATTTGATTTTTTGTCTTTGTGCATCGTCCATCTTTTTCAATTCACCCATAGCCGAATTCATATAGGTATCAAGGTCTGGAACATATTCAGGATATGGATGCAGGTAGAATGCCAGAAAACGAGTAACGAATTCTCGGTCTAACATTCGCTTTGGTTTTAATGCTTCATCTGTAGCAAACTTAAACTCATCTAATTCTGCAAGTTCAGCTACAAATTGCGCAGGTATTCCTTGGTTTAAAGCATGTCGTATTTCTTGAGAGTTTAGGGTTAAACCACCTGTATTGATACGTTGAAAAATGTTGAATTTTACTTCTTCAGGTGTTCCGTCATTAATGATATAAGCCGTGATTTGTGTTTCTTCAATTTGACGTTGCAAACTGCGTGGCAGGTCATCAAACTTTAGTCCATTCAATTGGCGTAAAAATTCAAGACCTTTTAGTTTTAACTTCTTTAGAATAATAAAATTTCTCAACGAACTTAAACGCTGCAATCCGTCAACAACCAACCATTTATTATTATCTGAACCATCAAAGTAAAAAGCAGGTAATGGAAATTTAATCAATATTGATTCTATCAATCTGCTTTGTTTTTCATCATCCCACAAATCGCTGTGTCTCTGAAAGGCAGGAGACAAATCAATTTCAGCAGGTTCAGCTTTTAACCTTTTGATTAAAATATCTATTGATGGTGTTTTAGTGGTAATGTCAATCTTATTGGGGTCAAATGGTTTTTCCATCAAAGCCCCGCTAAGGTCTTCATACTCCACATCCGGTTCATTCACTATATTGTTATTCTCGTCTTGCATTATTCAATTTACTAATGTGCAAAGTTAATATTTCTTTTCCCCATCACCGCCTCAGCTATCATGGCTTCTTTATATTCCCGAATGAGTTCAATTTCTCGTTCGGCTTTGGCTATGGCTGTGTCTATGGTGGCGGTTTCGGTTTTTATGTGTGATACAATTTGTTTTTGTTCTTCGATTGGTGGATAATGTAATCGCATACTGCCTATTTTAGTTTGAGAAATGGTTGGTATTGTTCCTCCAATAACATTCTTCTCCATTTGTTCTTTTATCAAACCAGATTGAAGAAAATAGAAGAAGTAGTCATTATCAAGAATAATTTCTTTGAAAACCATTAATTGCGGATTTATAGTAGCCTTTTCTGGTAAGCCAAGAACTTGAGCTACTTTGCCATAGGTTGCACCAGTTTTGACCATTATAATATCCCCCTCAAAAATTTTAATTTCTGGCGACTCCTCATACTTCTCCCAAGATAAGTAGGAGCAGTTTGAAAAGTCCATTTGTTTATGATGTTTCATATTAGAAGGGCTTATTGTAATTGCTCCTTCTCCTTCATCAACTAAGTCTGAGGTCTGGTATCCTCTAAAACCAATTCGCCCAAACATCTTTGAAACATTTTTAATCCTACTTTGCGTCCAACCCGTTTTATAAGTAATGGCATTTTCAATAACACTCTGCCTTTGCTCCTTCAACAACTCAATAAACCGTTGTTTCTTCTGAATAAACAAGTTTATTTTTTCTTCCTGTGCTTTGATGTATTGCACAATTTCTTCTTGCTCGTCTTTGGTCGGCACTACGGTAAAAATGCTGAAAAACTTATCGGAGTATAAACGCAAACGACTGTCAATAATGCCTGTGCTGTGCCTGCGAAACTCGGCTTTAAATAAATTGGTGGTAAACAAATAGCCAAAATACTCGGGGTTGTTGTCGCCTTTAATGCGGTAAACACAGTAAGCAGGGCTTGTAATTCCGTTGTATGGTGAAATGCCTAAACTGCCATTCCAAGCCAACATGATATTGATAACCAAATCGCCTTGCTGCACCAATTTGTAACCAACCAAACTTTCGGCATTGGTCAAGTGGTCGTCTTCGTTTTCCAAACTTTCACGCTTCAGCGTTACGCCTGTGTAATGCGAAACCGAAAGCAGTTCTTCGCTGCCCGTTTCGCTACGGCTGTCCATTTCCTGAAACAGATTTTTAATGCGAAGCACTTCCCAGTGAGCAGGTAACTCACCCAACCAAGCGGTTTTTGTATTTTCTACTGCCGTTGCTATCATGCTTCAATTATCTCTTTTAGTAAACCGTCTGTTTCCTGCTCAATGGCAAAAATGTCTTTGGCAATTTCAGTCAATGCCCTTGGCGGTTGGTGTTTGTAGAAATATTTGGCAAAGTTTATTTCATAGCCAATTTTGGTGTCTTTTTTATCCCACCATGCATCAGGAGCAAAAGGCAATACTTCACGTTCAAAAAAATCCTGTATATCTTCTTTCAACGGAATGTTTTCGGTGTCTTTCAGTTTTGGGTCGGGCTTTGGTTTGCCTTTGCTGTCGGTTACTATTTTGCCTTTCTCATCTTTCAATGGTCGGTTCACGGTTATTTGAGCATAACCGAAATCTTCATTGTCAAATATTTTGCTGTATTCGTTCTCTTCAAAATTCAGAAACATTTTTTCAATCATGGCTATATGCTCAGGTAAAAACTCTACACGTTTTTTACCTAAGGGTTTTCGCATCTTGCTATAAAATTTTTCGGATGTAGCATTTATCAACTGAACCTTACCTTTTCGGTTTTTTGCTTTCCGATTTGTAATGAGAAAAATATAAGTAGGTATGCCTGTGTTGTAAAACATATCATTTGGCAATGCTATGATTGCTTCCAAAAAATCGTTTTCAATTATGTATTTGCGAATTTCACTTTCGCCTTGTCCTGCATCACCTGTAAATAAAGCCGAACCATTATGCACCGAAGCAATGCGGCTGCCGAGTTCGGTGTCTTTCATTTTACTCAGCATGTGCAACACAAACATCAACTGTCCGTCATTCACACGGCTGGTAACGGCTTCGGGTTTATAACTGTTTTCAAGAATAAAACGCTTGTCAATGATGGCTCCTTTGGGACCAACGCCTAATGCTTTTTTATCGGGTGCCCAGGTCTTTCCATAAGGCGGATTGGTAAGCATGAAGTCAAACTTCAAATCCTTGTCAAAACCATAAGCACTCAAAGTGCTGCCATACGCAATTTTGTCGGGGTCTTCGCCTTTTATCAGCATATCGCTTTTGCAAGTAGCATAAATGAAAGGCGTGCTTTCCTGTCCGTATAAATGAACGGTGGCGTTGCTTTTAATCAGTCCATCATGATTGAGCAAAAAGTTTTTGGCAATGGTGAGCATTCCACCGCTACCCACACAGGGGTCGTAAATCAAATAAGTGCCTTGCTTGATTTTGTCTTTCACGGGCAAGAAAACAAGGTGTGTCATCAAATCAATGATTTCCCTTGGCGTAAAGTGTTCTCCTGCTTCTTCGTTGTTTTCTTCGTTAAATCGTCTTACCAAATCTTCATACACATAACCCATTGCCAAGGGTGGCAGCTTGTCGGGGTGCAATTCTACTTTTGGAGAACAGAATTTTTCAATCAATGAAAACAGAATATCTGCTTCGTCCAAGGTTTCAATTTCATTTCTGAATTTGAATTGCTTGATGATGTCCTGCACATTTTCAGAAAAGCCGTTCAGGTAATTTTCAAAATTACTTCTTAGGTTTTTCGGGTCGTCAAGCAGTTTTTTTAAAGTAAACTTAGAAGTATTGTAAAATGCTAAACCCGAACCGTGTTTGCTATTGGTCAGCAAGCTGTCCAAGTTTTGGAGTTTGGATTTGTATTCATTGAAAGTCTTTAAAACCTGTTCTTTGGTGGGTTCTAAAAGCAAGTCCAGTCTGCGAATAACTACCATTGGCAGGATAACATCTTTATATTTTCCTTTTTGGTAGGTATTTACCAAAACATCATCCGCAACTGTCCAAAGGAAGTTAATAACGGGTTGCAGTGAATGTGTATTTAAGCTCATTTCGTATTTATCTTTTCGTTTATTTTCAGGGTTCTAAATTACAATTTTAAGTCGCAAAATTATCTTTGGTGCGGTGGCAAAAAATGGCTCTTTTGGTTTTGCGAAGGGTTAGCTTGTGTGTCGGACAAAACCAAATGTGCCATTTGCGGGCTGGTATAGAATTTCAAAATATTTTGTGCGGTGGGAAAAAAATTAAAACACAGAAGGGTCGGCAAGGAGTGTCGGCTTACTCGCTGTCCAATTGTTATATCGTTTCTATGTCCGTGTTCACCTGTCAAAATGGTTTACTTTATTCTCGTTTATGTCAGTCGTTTTTTTGTTGTCGTGTCGTCTTTTACGCTTGCTGGTAACGGTCGGCAAATTGGCGATGGAGCGGACTTTTAGCACAAATGTTGAATAGAATTACTATTGTTCAATCTTGCACAAAAGTTCAATAGTAGCACTTCACCCGCTCTATTGCCAATTTGTTTGTTAGCAGATGTTCATTTAGTTTTCTTTAAAAAGTTCAATTGTATAATCAATTAATTTTTCGTTTCCAAATTTTCCGTGACCGGGAACTACAACTTTTACGTTTGGATATTCCTTTTTCACTTTTTCAACAGTTGCCGACCAATCCTTAACATTTGCGTCAACCAAATATCCTTTTGTTGCGTTCATTTCTTTAATCAAACAACCTCCAAACATAACGTTTTCACTCGGAAAATATCCAATAATATTATCTCTTGTGTGTCCTTCACCTAAAAATTTGGCTATTACTTTTTTGTCACCCACTTTCAGTACTAAAGAGTCTTTAAAACTATTTTCAGGAACTACAAAATTGCTTTCTTTTGCCAGTTCAATTGTTTTGTAATAAGCATAAGAAGGTATGTTTTTATCCTCAAATACTTTTAGTCCGCCTAAGCAATCAGGATGAAAATGTGTAGGTATCACAGCGTTTATTTTACAATGAAGTGTGTCTGAAATCCATTTAATTAATTCTTCAGAACTTTTGTCGTTAGCTGTTGTGTTAAAAATAACTACCTGATTATTACTTCTTACAAATAGACCGTTTCCAGGTACAACTCCATAATCTTTTGTTTGTAAAAATGAGGTGAATTCAAATGCGTTTTCAGAAACTTGGGTTATTATTAAGTCATTTGTTTGATGGACAATTTTATTCGTTGCCATAGTCTTTTTCAAAGTACTGCAACTCAGAATTATCGTAGAAAATATTAGTGTTGTGATTATGTTCTTCATTTGTCTGTGTCGTTTGTTTGAATATCTGCTAACGGTTTGCAGCTAAAAGTAGG
>JAFDYI010000036.1 GCA_018267475.1 Bacteroidota bacterium
GTCTTGCACTTGGTCGTATTCTTTCTTATGGATTTTCTTGCTCGTGATGTCAATCTTTACCGTTGAGATGAACTCTTTAAAGTCTGCGTTCATTGTCAATTTGTTGATGGTTTCCCAGTCAAGGGCTTCACGATACTTTGCAGGAAAAATGATTTCTGATGAATGTGGGTCTTCAAGGTTTAGTCTGATTACTCCAATACCGAAAGAAGTTGAAAGTCTTGAAAGTTCGTCCCTAAATTCTTGTTCGTCCGAAACTTCTGCCGCTACCAAATAACTTTCGTTAGCCCAAGAAGAGTTAGAAACTGTCTGGAAAAAACTCTCTCGCAAGTTACCAAAACTAAGTTCCCGTTTTAGTTCAAATGACAGCAGTCTTATTGAGATGTTACCGATTGAAGAACTTAATTCATAAACTTCCTGTTTCCAATCGTCAAGAGGAAAATAACAGCCAACAATATCAGGATGAACCCACTCTCCAAATTCTTTTTTGGATGAAAGCGAATGGTTAATTGTCTTTGTGTAACAACGTAAATGATAATAAGCGTAATAGGTCAAAAATGGATGCAGGTCTTTTTCTAAAAACTCAAATTTCTTTTTTTTAATTGTTGCTGGTTCGCTTGTTACAGCCGTTTCCGATAGGTCAATATGGGTCGCCTGTGATTTTAAATAAAATTTTTTCGGTCTGCTGTCTGTTTTCGCAAAAGGTGTTTTGGGGTTATCTTTTGCGCTCACATAGATTTGAGCATAAAGAGTTTGCCAAGGCGTTTTTCCTTCACTATTAAGTTGTTTATCGTAGCCTTTCTCCGTTGCCAGTGTCCAAATTTCGTTGGCTGTCAATGGTCGTTTTTCTTCCTTTAAAACTCTTTCAGCTAATTCAATAAATGTCATACTCTGATGTCCTTAATTTGTTTGGGTAACGTCTGTCTTTGGTTGGCTATAACGGTTTGCGGCTAAAAGCAGGGCGGTCTCGAAGCCCATCCGTTTGATAACCGACAAATGGTTCAACGAAGATAAATGTTTTTTTAGCGGAGGCAAAAGAAAAACTGTCCGACGAGCGAGAGCGAGGAGACCTTAATGAAGCCGAAGCTCTTGGTGTCCGCCCGCCTTGCTTTTAGCCGCTGTTAGGTGCCGTTATTTTTCTGCAGTCTGATTTGTCGGAATAAGTTGATGTCCGGCTGCGCCAATGTCTGCTTTATTTTCTATAAACCAAGTAAGAGTCTTTTGTCCGAGATGTGCTGCGTACTCATAATTGCCCAGCTTATATTTATGCTTTTTGAGTTTTCGTCTTACTGTTTTAATAATGTTGTCGGCCCAAGTTACGAAGTCGTCAGATTTTTTTACGAAGCTCATGTCCTTGACATATTGTGGCTGAAAATATAAACGTCCGCTATTAACTATATTGTCTTTAAAAACACATCTATCGTAATGTAAAACAGGAGCGGAGTTGTCGTCAACGAGCCAATAGCCAAATTTTTCAATATGAGTTAACTTGATGTCTTTGAAGTCTTGAGGCCTAACGAGGTAGACTCTTGAGCCTTCTTTAAGTGCGTCACGAACCACGGTGTCTTTGATTGTGCCAACTTTATTGTCGTAATGATAATAGGGTAGAAGAATAACGCCGCCGAATGATTTCAAAAGTTTCTCGAACTCGTCAGCGTCGTCTGGAAGTAAGAAAAAGTTTATTTGTCTGCCCATGAGTTATATTTTCCTTTGTCGTTTCGTCAATAATGGCACCTAACGGTCGCGGCTATGAGCAGTGGCGGGCTTCGTGGCGCGCCTGTATCCCACGACACTGAAATAACCTGCGAGACGAGACGTTGAACACGCTACAAACCCTGCCATTGCTTATGAGCCGTTGTTAGCCACAGTTTTTATTTATTAATTCTGTTAATTCTACTTTTCTTGGGTCTCCTTTTTCAATTGCTTTTTTCCAATCAGAACAAGCTTTATCTTTATTCGACATCATAAAATAAGCATTTCCTCTATCATAGAACATTCTGTAATCAGTTTCGTCTAATTCGATTGCTTTAGAATAATCAGCAACAGCTTTTTCGTATTCTTTAAGCTCTTCAAACGTGAAAGCTCGAAGGGCATAATATTCTGGATTGTCAGGTTTTAAAGATATTATTTTGTCATAATCCAATAAAGCTTTTTTAAAATCTTTAATTGTCCAAAATATCCCCGCTCTATATTTGATATAATCATACGCAGGATTAATCTCAATTGCTTTGTCAGAAATCTCTAATGCTTTCTTATAGTTTTTTAATTCTTTATAGCAGATGCTCATATTATGAAAAGCTTCATCGTCCTTTGGATTAATCTCTATAGCTCGATTAAAATCAATTATAGCTTTTTCGTACTGTTTAATTGTCAAATAGTTGCAACCTCTATTAAAATTTGCATTAGGTTGATTTTGATTTAACTCTATTGCTTCAGTCAATAACTGGATGGATTTTTTATAGTCTTTTCTTTGCTCAAATTTATAAGCTTTATTAACTAAATCAACTGCGTTGTCATGGTTTTTACAACCAAAGAAACTGAAAAAAGATACCATTATAATTATTAGTTTCATGTTATTTTTTATAAATGTCTATTTCTAAAATACAGGACAAAATTGTGGCTAACGGTTTGCGGCTTGGCGTCCGGCCTGCCAACCTTATTTTCTGTCACACCGAAGCGTAGCGGAGGCAAATATACAAAAAGGCAGGCTGGTCGCCAAACCGCTGTTGTAGGCAGTTTTTATTTCTATGTCGTGTCGTGTTACCATTTTTATCTTGCCGTTTTTTCTGTGCGTTGGCTTTGGTGGCTCTTTTGCAAACTTTGGTTTGTGTTTCGCCTGTGCGGTTTGCAAATGTGCCACCAAATAGCGTGGGCTTATTTTTCAATTATTTTCCAATGTCCTGTTTTGTCGCTGCCAATGCGTTCTATTTTGCCGTTGTCTCTAAGTTCTTTAATTTTTCGTCTTATGGTGCTTAAACTCATTTTCAAGCGTTCACTAATTTCGTTAGCCGTTATTTTGTTGTTTTGCTTTATCAACGAAAATACAGTGTCATTTACAGTGTCATTTTGAGGTTTTACAGTGTCATTTACAGTGTCAGCAAGAACGTGTATTTCTCGGTTTTTGAGTGAATGAGTTTCTTTGAGCAATAAGTTTGAGAGAAAACGAAGAAGAAACTTTTCAGTTTTGTGAATACCTTTGGATAAATCCTCGTAGTTAGCTCTTACAAGTGCATTGCGGAAATACCAAGAATTTTCGGCAAACAAATCATTGTTCACTTCTTTGAAACCCAATTTTCGCAAATACTTGATTAAAAAAATAGCTGTCGTTCGGGTATTGCCTTCGCCAAAAATGTGAATTTGCCACAAGTAAGAAATGAAGTGTGCAATGTGTTCAATGATTTCCTGCTCGCTTAATCCTTTATAGCTAAATTTTTTCTCTTGCTCAAAATCATACTCCAATGTGGCTTTCAAACTGTCGGCACTTGCGTAGAGAACCGTTTCGCCATTCAGTACCCATTCTTTTTTAGTGATGTTGTAATCACGGATTTTTCCTGCGAACTTGTAAATACCCGTGAACAGTCTGCGATGAATGGACAAATATTCGGCAGGCGAAAAAGTGAAAGTTTGTTCACTCAACATTTCGGCAATTCGTGCCGAAACTTTATCGGCTTCTTCGGTGCGGTCTTCGGCTGTTTTGGTTGGGTGTTGTTGGTAGTAACTGTCAATGCGTTTTTTTACTTCCTCAATGGTAATATCGCCTTCAATGTTTTGCTTGGCAGTTTCAATGAGATATTCAGACGGTTTTAAGCCGTCCACTTGCTGCAAGCCGATAGCCGTTTTCCAAACTTTTGCTTTTTCGGCTTTGTTGGGTTCGCCTTGTCTTAAATATTCATCAAAGTTTTCCATTTTCTTAATTAAAAATTGCTTTTTCAAATTCTTGTTCGGCTTGTTGTTTTATTGAAACAATGCGTGATTTGTTGTTCAAAATATCGTTTTTCTTTTTCTCAATCAGTTGCATTATTTCAATTTGCTTTTCAACGCTTGGAAAAGGAATTTTAATTTCTTTCAATTCGGGTTCTGTAATTGCAGGATATAAACCACCTGTCATTTTGTTTTTCAGTTGCTCAATACCATAAGAGCATTTAAGAAATTGATGCAAATAAGGCAAATGATACTCGTTTGACGGCTCAATTACACTAAAGCCAGAAGAACAAACATCATTGTGGTATTCTTCTGTGACGATAGCAAACTTCTTTAAATAAGGTCTTGTAGTTCCAATTATCAAATCACCTTCATTTACAATTTGCGTGGCTCTACTTGGTGCTTTCTTGAGGGATATTTCTTTTGCCTCAAGTATTCCTTTTATTGGGTCGATTGCTCCAATTTCGATATATCTAAACGTTTCCTTTTTGTGTTGAGCTTTATTAAAACTTCTTTTTGCAAATCGATAAGTTTGCCCAATTGAAGTTAGCTTATACTTTGATTTTTTTAATTCACTTGCTATTCGAGTATCGGTAGAGAAAAAATCCCAACGGTCTAATGAAACATAATCAGTGATTTGCAGGCTTGTGATTTTTTCTTTTAGGCTGAAAGGTATTAGTCCTAATTGCTCTAAAAAGTATTTTTCAATCTCACCTTCTAAATCGCTTGCTTGTCTTAGTAATTTTTCAGCAGTTTCAACTTTCTTGAAATAATTTGAAACAATTATTTCTTGTTCTGACAACTTTGGCAATGGGATTTTAATTTCATTTAGGAGTTGGTCAGGTCTTATGTATTTTCGATTTGTAGTCCCTGTAACAAAGCTGTCCAAGTATTGCATTACACCTTTGCTTGTAAAAAGTAATTGAAGAAAATCAACATTTATTTTATTAATATCTATTTCTGCAAAAGTCATATTGCTTGAAGCAACACCGTCCGCCAAATCTTCCTTAATTACACCAAATGCACCATTCTTTGTATCTACTTTACACCAAAACAAATGATTGTTTTTTGCCTTCTGATATTCACGCATTTTAAGAGTTTTCCCTTTTACAACTCTATTTGCAAAAACACCTTTACCATAAGAACGAACTCCTAAAATCTTGTATTCATCTTCGTCATTGATTTTTATTTTCTCAATATTTGGTTTTGTTAAGAACTCACCAAAAAGAACAAGTGGAAATGAAGGATTGAATGGATTTGACTGACTTAAATACGCCTTTACATCCCAACTATATAAGCTAAGGAAATCTATTGTATTTATGTATTTACTCTGAGTTGCTTGCATTAATGTTTTGATTTACTGTAAAACACTTCAGGTTCAGAAACTACACCGTCTAATATTCTCACTCTACCAATTTCATCGTCTGATACTTGGTATTTAATCTCTTTGATGTAGTTTGTCCAAAGTCTATTCTTTTTTTGATATTCTTTAAATTCTTGAGCTAATGGCTCAAGTTCGTTTTCAATTTGAGCACCTGTACTACTAATTCCAGCTTTCTCAACTTCTGCAATTGGAATTTGGTAATTAAACTCTTTCTTAACTTGAGCTTTAATTTCTATAAAAATTGTTTCTTCTAGTTGTTTTAATTCTGCTCGAAGTTTCTTTTTTTCTTCTGTGTTTGGTGCTTCTTTACCTTTTAATTCAAGTTTTGCAAGAATAGGTTTTATTTTAGGCTCGTACTTTTTTGTGATGTCTTTTTCCGCTTTTTTTGAAACTGACTTCCATTGTTCCGCTTCTTCTTCTGTAAATTTTTTAAAGAATAACAAACTTGGTTTTACCGTTGCTCTACTTGCAATAAACACATCTTGCGGAATTGAAACGATGAGCAGAATTTTTGCACGGCTTTCTACATAATCTCTTATTTTTTGAAGGTTAGTGTTGTTCAATACACCTTCGGGTAATACAATGCCCATTCGTCCGCCCGGTTTCAGCAAATTCAAACAACGCTCAATAAACAACACTTCGGTAAGCGTACTCATACTGCCTGTTTCGTACAAGTCAAGCAAAGGTTTATCAATATTGTCGTTTACTTGCTTTAACGCTTCATCATAAGCTTTGCCGTAGCGTTTTTGATATTTTTTGATGCGTTCTTCATCAGTATATTTGTCGGCTTCGGTAATTTTCAAACTGCGTTCTACACGGCTTCCAAATGGCGGATTGGTAAGAATAATATCAAAACGGTTTTCAAAAATTCCGTTCACATTCAGTAAACCGTCATTGTGATGCACACCTCCGTGTCCGTCTCCGTGCATAATCATATTCATTTTTGCGGTACGGCTCATTCGTGGGTTTGCATCTGTTCCGAAAATGCAATCGTAACTCAATTCTCTAATTCTGCTTTTTGGATTGTTGATGTCTAATTCGGCATTGAGTTTGGTAAATAAATCATTTACCTTTTCATCAACTTCGGCTTTCTTTTTGTCGCTTAGTTTTTCGTAGGCATCATTAAAGTAATCTGCTTTGATTTTCTCTTTAGCCAAATGCACTTCGTTTTCAATCTTGGCTCTCACATACTCAAACGCCTTAATTAAAAACCCACCACTACCGCAACAAGGGTCGCAAATCACTTCGCTTTCTTGCGGGTCTAAAACATCAACAATAAAATCTACAATAGTGCGTGGCGTAAAGAATTGTCCTAACTCGCCTCTGAATGTTTTGCCTAAAAACTGCTCAAAGGCAATACCTTTTACATCGTCAGAAGTGGTTGAAAGATTGTAGATTTCCAATTCTTCTACAATAGCTTCAAAACTATTTTCTCGTATGCGGATTATTTCATTTGGTTCAAATAAGTCATCGTCTTTAAAATCTTCTTTGGTTTGCTCAAACAAGAATTGATAAAAATCTTTGCCGTCTTTTGGTTTGTATTTTTCGTAACTCGCTTTATCGTTTTTGAAAGCATCTTTTGAGAAAATTTGATTTTCGGAATTGCTTCTTTCGTAACGAATTTTGATAAATAGAATTTTGCTTATCTCGTCAAAAGCTGCTTCTGGACTAAGTTTATCGTTGTTTCGAATAATGTTGTGGCATTTGAAAAGTAGTTTTGAAAATTCATCTCGTGTAAACGCTTTTGTTTGTTTCAACAACTCATTTATTTTCTTTTCGTCATTTACCGTTTTTGCATCGGGAATGTTTACGACTTCTTCAAGTTTCTTTGGAATTTTACCTTTAACGACTTTGAAAATCCGTGTTTCCTTTTGGTTGGTTGTAACAAAAAAGTCAGCACCTGCCCAAGAAGCATAGTTGTAACCTTGAAAATAATCTTCTTCACGAACGGTAATGTGTTCGGCTTTACACTCCACCACAATTATCGGACTGTTGCTTTCCGTTTTGTCTTTTTTGTTTTTCCAAATTACGATGTCCGCACTTGCTCGTCCTTGTCCACGTTGCGAATTATTTACTTGTAATTCTTGTGCCATTTGCCCCAAGTCAAAACCGTAATGGTTTACCAATCGGACAATGTATTCCTGCCGAACTTTTTCTTCGGGTTTGTTTACCAACCAAACATCTTTGCCTTTCAATGGGGCTTTGATTTTGTTGTCTTTGATTTCTACTTTCATCATTTCGAAGTTTTGGTTGAATTGATTAAATCCTTCACATCAATTTTAAAAAGAGTTGCAACAGCAACAAGATTTTCCATTGAAGGCTGAACCTCGTTAGTACACCAACGTGAAATAGTCGTTTCGTTTTTATCAAGTTTTTCAGCAAGCCATTTGTTTGTCTTGCCTTGCTCTGCTAAAACTGCTTTCAATCTGTTAATTGCTTTTTTACTCATACAAATTAGCGTTTGGTGCAAATATATTAACTTTTTATGAAAACAAAGCTTTTTGTAGGGTGGTGGGTGGGCTTGGGTGCGTTGGCAAGAGCAAGCTCTTTTGTTTTTTGTGTCGGCTTGTGTTTCGGAAAAAACAAATGTGCTTGCTTGTGCGTTGGTTGTCTTTTTAAAAAACGGCTCTTTTTCAAATTCAACTTTCAGTTGTCCGCTGTCAAAAAATGGTTATAATTCTGTCGTTTATGGTTAGTGGTGTCGCTGTAAAATTGCCTACAACGTTTTGCGGCTTTGCGTTCGGGCGGGATTTTTAGCACTAACCTTGATACGAAGCCGAAAGCTCAAATTTAGCACAAATGTTCATACGAAGCACGTCACCCCGCCTGACGCAAAACCGCTGTTAGGTGCTGCCCTTTTCTGTCAGTTTACAAGTTGTCCGCTATAAACTGTCTGCAATAGTCCTTGATTTGTTGTCTGACTTGTCTAAACTGTTCTTTAATTTCTTCGTCTGTTCCTGTTGCTTTTGCAGGGTCTGGAAAGTTTTGATGAATTTTTTTTGCTTTGGTCGGAAAGAACGGACAGCGTTCTTTTGCGTTGTCGCAAACTGTAATTACAAAGTCAAAATCAATTTCGTAATATTCGTCAATGTTGTTTGAAGTGTGATTTGAAATGTCAATGCCGTCTTCTTGCATTGTCGCAATAGCTTTCAGGTTTACTCCGTGCGTTTCAACTCCTGCACTGTAAACGTCTGCTCTGTTGTCTGCAAAATGTCGCAAGTAGCCTTCGGCTATTTGACTTCTGCAACTGTTTCCTGTGCAAAGCACTAATATTTTTTTCTTGTCCATAGTCTAAACGAATAGCCAAATGATATTGATAATACAAAACTTCGGGTCAAAACCAAAAATGAGTTGCAACACAATAACCGAAGTCGTTATGATGATTGGCTTTTTATATTTGATGAAAAACGTTTTCATTAACAGCAAACTTTTTTCTCGGAAGTCGTTGTTGTTTCGTCAACATTTGCATTACAACCACAATCACTTTTTACACTTTCAGATGAAACGGTGCAACAAGCCGATTGCGTGTTTGTCAATTCCGACAATTTGATTTTTTGTTTTTCTTGCGGTATTCCGCATTTGTCTTGTGCTAAACAATTTGTTGTTTTACTTTGCAAAATGAAATTTGCTCCGTCAAAAGCCAACGCATATTTTCCAATTGTGTCGCTTTGATATTCTACTTCAATTTCGGCATCTTCAATTCCTAATTGCTTTTCGGAAAGCTCAATGATGTTTAGCAGCTTCGTTGGTTTTAGGCGGTGGTCGTAGTCGTTTGCGTTCCACAACTGAAAGTTTACCGTTTTTTCGTTGCGGATTGTTCCTCCACAATCAATAAAATTTTTTGTTACCATTCCAACTTCGGTAACGTGAAAATGTTCGGGAACAAAAGTTCCGTTTTCTAATTTAAACGCAACATTGTCTAATGTCGGCAAAAGTGCTTTTACTTGTGAAAGTTTCATTTTTATTCGTTTTTAGTTTAACAACAGTTTGATTTTTTATTTGTGAGTTTGGTTGAAATGTTACCGAAATAGTTTTGCAGTTTTTCAATCGCTTTTTCGTCAATGCAGTAGCAAATGGCGTTGCCTTCAATGTTTCCTTTTATCAGTCCTGCATTTTTGAGTTCTTTCAAATGTTGCGAAACTGTCGGCTGTGCAAGTGGCAATTCGTTTACGATGTCGCCACAAATGCAAGTGTCCACTTTCATTAAATACTCAATAATTGCCACTCTTGCAGGATGTCCGATTGCTTTTGCAAGTGTCGCAATGGCGTTTTGCTTGTCTGTAAAATGGTCTGTTTTAGTTGCTCCCATTGTCGTCTTATTTTATTTTCAGATTGCAATATTACGATAAAGATTTGAAACAGTCAAAAGTTTCTGCAAAAAAGTTTTTAAATCGTTGTCTTGTCGGGCGGTGGGTGGGCTTGGTCAGTCCGTCTTTCTGTCAGCCTGTTGATGTCTGCACGGTCGTCCGTAGGGTTGCACCTAACGTTTTTCGGCTTGGCGGTCGGGCGGAAACCAGCGGGCGATAGCCAAAGCACAATGCCAAATATACAAAATAGTTTTCAACCAAAAACACGTCCGCCCGACTGCCGCCAAGCCGGTGTTAGCGGCTGGTTTTTATTTATAGTTTTTCAAGTAGTTTCTTCTTTTGCTCATTAAATTCCTCTTCAGAAAGAATTCCATTTTCTTTGAGTTTCGATAATTTTTCAAGTTGGTCTAATATATTAGGTTGTGAAACAGTTGTCGTAGTTGTGGTTTCTTTAGGCTGTGAAAGTTTATTTCGTACAAATTCAGCAAAAGCTCTCGCTGACGATTTTTCTACGTTTTCTATTTTTGCAATATTACCATAAGTGTGAATTTTGATTTCTCCTAATATTAAACCAGTCTCATATTGAATTGATGAAATTTTTTCCAAAGGGAAGTCCTCAACTTTTATCCCATACAACATTCCTTTATCAATAAATAATAAGCGTCTGTCTGTCGAGACTAAAATGCCTTGTCCTTTATTATAAGTTCCTTGAGCAATGTTGTCTACAACTTCTGTTGATGCTAATATATTTGGAAGTTCATTTATCTCTCGTCTGCCAAAGAATGAAGAAACATTGCTTAGTTTTAAATCTTGAATTTGTTTTTTTATTTCATCAAGGCGAGATTTTTTTTGTCCGTCAGAAGTTGCCTTTCCCTCTAACAAAGATTTTATGTCATCAACTGAATAGTTTTTTAATTTAAATGCGATTTTAGGGTCTGCGTTATTTATTTTTTTAAAGCATGACGAGCAAACAACTCCGCCATCGTTTAATTTTCCTGCACCTAATGTTGGTGTATTCATAAATTTTAGTTCTGTTGAACAAAGAATGCAATTTGCCATGTTTATTTTATTTTTTCTACATTGTGTGTTTGGTCAGCTAAACTTGCCGCTAACGGACCGCGGGCTTGCGCCGTTTGCGGCATTCAAAAGTAGTGTTTTTTTATGTTTTATGCAAATGGCGCAATTGCCCGGTGTTAGGCGTAGTGGTTGCCACTCTGGTTACGGGCTGCCTGTTGTGCGGTCGCCAGTGGGAAAGGAAGGCAGCATTTAGGATAAGTTCAGGGTATAAGGGGGTGTGCGGGGGGAAATTATTTTTCGGTTGGCCAATGGGTTTGTGTAGTGATACGTTTCTTGAACGCGCAGTTAGCAAAAAAATAATTTAATGCGCTTAGGTGTGCGGAGAGCAATTATTACGCCTAACGGTTTGCAGATTGGCGAAGTACCGCCTACATTAATGTCTGCCGCGCTTTTCGCGCGGCAATTTTTTTATGTCAGGCGGCATTTAGCCAATGTGCTGTTACCGGTAGTTTTATTTGTCGTCCCCGAACATATCTTTTTTCATAGTAAAAGCAATGTTGGAGGGATATATATTGTCGTAAAGAATTTTTGAAATTATTCCGCCACCTAAAATTATTTCTTTGCTTTTTTTCTGGTCAGAAATGCCAATAGCTCTATTGTTTAAGGCAAAAATAGTTTTTGTTTTTTCGTCTTGACGAATTTTAGTTGTCTCCTTTTCAGAAAGCCACCGCGCATTAAGCCCGCTGTCGTTGAACATTTCAATAAAGGAGTCGAAGTCAATTCCAATTATCACTTTAATGTCACCAACTAAGATATCAATTAGAAAGTCTGGATTAAATGGCTTTGCAAACAAAGGAGACGACACATTTTCAATAATACCTTGGAAGTCTACTACAATAAAGTTTTTTGTCTTTTTACTTAGAATTTCTTTGATCGCAAAAGGCGCCATTAGTCTTCCGTCATTTTTATACATACCAATGTGTACGCTTGCGTTTTCAAGAACACCATAAGCCCAATTTTTGTCTTTCAGTTGTTCTTTTATTTTGAACAAGTCCTCATAGTAATATTCCGTTTCAAGTGAAGGAGTTGTCACAGTAATGTTTTTACCAGTTTTTGGGTCGAGCCCCTTGTCTTTATTTATGACATCAATGGCTCTTATGGCTCTTTCCTTTTGTCGTAAAACTCGTTGCATTTGCTCTATAGTTTTCTTGTCGAGCTTTTGCATGAATTCAGTCAAGTCGGATTTATTTTCTTCTTTTTCTAAATCGTCAAAAAATTTGGCAATTAAATCATTCACTTTTCCTTCTTTCAATTCCATTATGCCAACTTTTTTGTCATGTCGAATTAAAAGGTCACCTATTTGAACAAAGTTGGTTATATCAGACAATAAAGCGAAGTTTTCAGGCTTTTGATTTATTTGATTAGCAACACTAATTGCGTGCTTAATATTTGAAGAGTCAAGATATTTAGCAGGTTCTCTTATATAAAGCCTTCTTGCAATATGAATCTGTCCGCTGATTAATTGCCACGCAATTCCGTCTGCAATATGCGAGAATGTTTTAACTCGATGTTCTGAAATCGCAATTTTATTTAGCAAATCTTTTTCCTTGTTCTTGTCTCGTTGCCGTCTGCTTTCTTTTAAATCTGTCGTAAATTCACGAAGCAACTTTTGATATTCAAGAATTTCTTCAACTATTAAGTCCTGAGCGGATTTAAAGCCCTCGTGACACTTAAGCAAAAATGTATGTTTAATTTCTTCGCTCCAAGTGTCGGGGAGGGAATACTCTGGAATTTGAGATTGAACAGACCGGATTCCAAATGCGAAGGCGAAGTCACAAATTTCTTTCAGTTTAATTCGGTGCTCGTCTAATGTCCTCATAAAATTACCGGTAACGGTTTGCAGCTAAAAGTAGG
>JAFDYI010000037.1 GCA_018267475.1 Bacteroidota bacterium
TCTAATTTCGGGGGAGCTTACATGCCCACAACAACATACTATTATCAAACATTTATCAAACCATTAAATTATTCTTTTAAATTAGACAGTTCTTAATCGAACAAAATTAATAGCTTATATTAGCTTCGTAATTAACACCCTAAGTTTCCTAATGTGCTAAAAAATTAAAATTAAAAAGTATGAAAACTACAATTACAAAAAAAATAATTGCACTTGTTTGTGCTATTATTATAAGTGCAACGGGCTTTGCACAAACAAAAAAAACAGAACAACAAAAACAAGATGAGCAAGGCGCGGCTCTTAAACAATGGTTTGATAGTGGTGAAATTATTATCGATGGAACGGTAGAAGACGCAAAAAATAATAGTTCTAATGATGATTATTTAATATGTAATATGGTTAAGATAAATCAAATTCTAAAAGGAGATTTGAACAAAGGCTATATTAATATATTATCATCTGGTCATATTTTTCAAAGCCCTAATGAATTAATTGACCCACCTTCTGAGGGAGGGGGTGAAAGACTTAGTAAAGGAGAACATTATCTCATTAAAATTAAAAAAGTTGATTTAACAGGAAATCGTTTTTTAGTTAATAATAATGGAACCTATGTAATTACCGGCTTTACAAAAAAAATCACTTCAGAGAATGGGCAATCGATTTATCAGATGCTACACACCTACTGCGGTGTTCAAGTAGATAAATCTTTGCTTCAAAAAAAAAGTCTAAACACAAGCAAACTAAACCCAAACCCTAATCCAAAACGAGCTTTAGAAATAGAAAACATAATAAGAAAAAGAGCGCAATCCAATCAACCCCTGAATATAGCAGGCTGTTCAGAATTGTTTATATCTGAATATTTATGCGGACAGGGCAACAACAAGGCAATAGAAATATACAACCCAACAAGTGCCGCCATTAACCTTGCAAACTACAGTCTACTAATTTATCATGGCTCATCTTACACACCAACAACCATAGCCCTTACAGGAACAATTTCAGCATTAAGCACACACGTAGTTTCAAAGCCAAATGCAAGTGCTGCTATTTTAGCGCATACCAATCAAACAAGTAATAACTTAAATTTTAACGGCGATGAATGTATTGTGCTAAATAAAGCAGCCATACACATTGATAAAATTGGTGAAATTGGTGTTGCCATTGGCAGCGGTGGTTGGACTTTAACACCAAGTGGTTCAACAAACAATTCCGATTTACGCCGCAAATACTATAATACAGTTGGCGATACTATTTGGGCTAATTGTAAAAGCGAATGGAATGTTTTTGTGAAAGACAGTGTTTCAAATCTTGGGCAACATCAAAATTATTGTAGCGTTGACCCAGATGTAACATTGAGCTTAACTAATGTGCAAACAACAGGCACTTCGCCCCAGTATTTTGAATTTGATGTTACAATTAAAGGGAGTAATAACTTAACTTACCTAGAACACATGCCCATTGAATTAAGCTACAACGCTGCTGCTTTTGGTGATACTATTTACGGAAGCGGAAATGTAGTTGTAACAAATGGTTCTTCGTTTACATCTCCAAATTATCAACCCGCAAGTGCTTATGACAGAGGAATGAACTTATTAAAAGCATATGTAATAATTGACCTTTCAAATACAGTTAACTTAGTAAATATAACAACTTCGCCAATACAGTTAATGCATGTAAAAATGCAAATAGCCGATTGCCACACAGCTCCGAACGTACAACTGGTAGGATTAGATACAACCAAAAATTTGGCATGGTATTACAATCAAAGCACAACCAATTTTCAAAACGACCCGCAATATGCTTATGATAATGCATATGGGGCAACAACAAACATAAGCGGAACAGCTTGCACTGGACCTCAAATTACAAGCATTACACCAAACTCAGTAATTGCAGGTGCATATTATAGCGGTATTTCTCCTAATGAAGCGCAACTAACTATTAATGGTACTAATTTTGGTACTTCAATTGGTAAAGTATTTATGAAAAATGCTTTTCAAGGAAATCAAAGTACGCCAGCTTACATTCAACTTGATAATTATGATTTAACTTGGAGCGATAATCAAATTGTTATAAATGTTCCCTCAGTTTTATTTGCTGCAAATCCAAATCCAGACGGATATCCGGGTACAGGATATGTAAAAGTATTGCCAGCAAGTGGTACAGATACAGCAAGCTCACAAATATTAGGCAGTAATGGAATAGTAAAAATCCCTTATTGTTTAAAAAATGCTTTAGGGGGTACAATTAAAAGAAGAGTAGGTTTTGCATACCAACATGTTATTGATTCCATAGGTCATGCAGATACAGCCGCGTATATTTTTAGATTTGACCCTGTAACAATTACCAATAATTCTAATCCACTATGCCGCCCTTTATTAAAACAAGCCATTAAAGATTGGGCTTGCCATATACCAATCCGTTACAGAATTGGGCAAGATACTACTATTGCAAATGGCTATACAATACAAGATGGGATTAGTTACGTAACTTTTGATAACACTATGACTTCCTCTTCGGCTGTTGCTGAAACAAAATCAAGAACAATAACATGCGGAACAAATTTTTTTAGTAGCGAAGCAGATATACATTTCCTTACAAATCCAACCAAACCATGGTATTTTGTTCCAGTCGATAGTGTTCCTACTGGCTATAATACAGGGAGTTTCATATACGGAAAAAATGATTTCTTTAGTGTTGCCTTGCACGAGTTAGGACACGCAAGTTTATTATTTCATGTAAATGATAGTACAGATTTAATGTATTGGGCTTTTTACTCTGGTGATATACGTCCATACATTTCTACAAATGATTATGATGGGGCTTATGATAATTTAGCTTGGTCAAAAACACTATCCTTTTCAGGAAGTTGCACATACAGCCCATTTACTATCCCTTCGTCTGGATCAGGTGGCTGTGCTGACCCTACAAATGGGCAAGTAGGCATACAACAATTTAGCGACAATACTCAACTATCAATTTATCCCAACCCTGCTGCCAATTATATAAATGTAACCTTCTCAAAGAAAACAGAAAGCTCAAACACCATTAAACTTATAGATGCGTTAGGACAAACAGTTTTTTGCAGTAACATTGGAAAAAATGAAGGAGCGCAGGAGGTAATTAATGTAGCAGGATTTTCTAAAGGTATTTACATTCTTATTGTTACTGACAATAACAATACCCTAACACAAAAAATAATCATCGAATAGTTTAACCCTTAAACCATCAACAAAAAACCCGCTTCAAATTGAGGCGGGTTTTTTATGTAATTTATTTTTTGTTATTGTGTATTTGCAGAAGTTGGCGTATTCGTATTTGTTCCACCACCACCACCTGTTGCAACCATCGTAAAATCAGTATGCAGCGTTTCATTTTGCGCCACGCTTATGTTTTTTGTTTGCGTAACAAAACCATTGGCACTAACCGTTAACGTAAAACTACCAATATGCAAACGAGTAAACTTATACGCACCCGTAGCGTTTGTAATTTTATGATGAGATGCCCCGCCACTCAGCGTTATAGTTGCACCATTTATGGCGTGTCCGTGGTTATCATAAATAAAACCACTAAGCGTTACCGTATGCCTGTGACCAATATCATTTATCACACGCACCTCTTTATATTGGTTGTAAAAAACCGCATTACTCGTTTGATATTGCACCATCAGCGCATCTAACTGATTTTTCAATAATGCGTTTGCCGCCGCAAAATGTTGCGCCAATGTTATCGTAGCATTCGTTACAATACTTTTTTGTAATTGCGGTTTACCAATCAGCGCACTAAAAGCATTAATTAAATTCTGCAAATTAGTAAGGCTTGCAGCCGTTGCACCGTATGCCGTTGTGTTGGCAATATAAGGGTTTAAATTATCGTGTATGTTTTGGCAAATATCATCAGCATCTGTGTCGCTTGCCTGCATAATTTCACTCTTGGTATGGTTCATCGCATCAAACAAAACAGCATTACTCGTAGCCGTTGCATACGCCTTTCCTGCATTAGCAACTGCCACAGCAGCAATAGCCATAGCCTCTTGTGCATTTTGTTTACTAACAGTTGTACCAATGCTGCTCGTCTTTTGCACCGTATCATTAGAATTAATAGCCGTTACGTGACTAATAAAAGTTGCCACCGTAGCACTCATGGCACTATTGCCACTCCAAATAGATGTATTGGCGTTAAACAGTTGCTCAACTGCATCATACATGTTCAGTTCGTTAATCTGATGTCTGTTCATAATCGTTGATTTTAAAAGGTTAGTAATAGCAAGTTACTTATTAAAACGATAAAACACAAAATTTATTACATCAATCGCCCGATTATTTCATATCGATGATAAATTATCAACCCACGATGACAAATTATTCACCTCAAACGGCAAATTATCTACCCCCGATGACGAATTATTTACCTCAATCCGCAAATTATCTCTGGTAAACCACAAATTATTCATCTCAAACGGCAAATATGGCATACACGATGATGAATAATTAACCCCAAACAGCAAATACGACAGACTAAACGCTAAATTAACCCCGCAGATACCTGTACAGCAGACCTTCAATTCGGCAGACACCTAAACCCACACCGAATATCCTCAGACAGCTTTAAAATACTCAGCAGACCACTATAAAATACCCCCACCCACAACAAGCAAACACATTGTCAGCTTCAATAATAAGGTATTAATGTTTAGTGGCTGCCAATAAGTTTGCTTGTTTTTCTTCCGCAGGTTCGGTTTTGCAAATCGCTTTTTGCCAACCCACAATAAAAAACTAAAAACATCAACCCCTGTTCTTCGTATAAACCATTTCGGCAGACAAAAAAAGAAACGCACTACTTATAACAGCAGGTTGTCGCCATGCCCCGACGAGGGTAAACCAAGCATTCGTTCTTTTCACTACCTTTATCGCAATAAAAAACTAAAAATCAACTAACGGCACGGCGGCAACCTGCAAACCGTTATAAGCAAGCCTAAAAGACCACCGTGCAACCATCGGGCGGACACAAAAACGACCAGACTTTTGACTTCCAAACTAACTTTCGGACGACAAAAACTCGATTGCCTTTTTCGCTGTAAATCTACACCGACCAGACCATTTTGCCGACACTAAAGCCAACGCAAGGTTTTAAAAATTTTCCCACCGCACATTTTAAAAATAATTTTAGCCTACCCACATTGGCACATTTGGGGTTTGCCCCCTTCACACAAGCAAACACACAGGCAAACACCAAAAGAGCCAATTCCCCACCGCACCAAGATGATTTTCGTCACATTTTAAAGTTTCTCCAAAAAAATTGCAGATGTAAGAAGTTTTAATTTATCTTTGTAAGTGAATACTAACTTACTTTAAAATGACAAACCAAATAAACGGTAAAAACAACATCGCAATAGGCTTCCTGACAATGGGACTTTTTATGGCTTACGGTTTTCTACGCGACTTTGCTCCAGACAAAGAAGAATGGGTGAACTCATACAGTATCGGAAAACATTTTGAAAGCAGGCTTGCTCACGTTCACGGCAACTTGTTTGCATTCCTAAATATTCCCATTGGTTATCTTTTAATTCAATTCAAAGACAAACTCAAAAATGTGAAAGCTATATCTTGGCTAGCATTGACAGGGTTGCTAATGCCAATTGGAATATTAACTGAGGTGTATTTTGGCTTGCCTCCGGCTTTAGTATTAATTGGAGCTATTGCAATGACTGCATCTGTAATTTGGTTAGGTTTTTCGTTTGTTAATTTAAAGCTAAACAATGAAAAATAAAGAATTCACCGATAGACAAATTGAAATAATGGAAGCCGCTACGCTTCGCATTGATAAATTTGGAATACAGGAACTAACGATAAAGAACCTAGCCTCTGACCTGAGTTTATCCGAAGCTGCATTATATCGCCATTTTAAAAGTAAAAATGAAATATTGCTCGGACTATTGACCTACTTTATTTTAGAAATGACCGAGCGTCTTGCTGTAATAATAGAAGATAAAGAAAAACAACCTTCTGAACTTTTGAAAAAAGTATTTGTATCGCAGTTGAACACATTTGTCCAAAAACCTGCCATTGTTAGCGTGATTTTTTCCGAAGGCATATTTCAATTTAATAAAGAACTAAGCAATAAGGTTTCTTCAATGATGGCTTTAATGCAAAATAATATTAACGCACTTGTTGTAAGAGGTCAAAACGATGGCATTTATGGAAAATTATTGAACGCTGACACGATTACAACAATTATCATGGGCAGTATGAGAATGGTTGTTTTGAAATGGAAACTTTCGGGTAACAAATCCAATTTAGTAAATGATGGGAAAAATGTTTTGAACGGACTTTTAAAAATGTTAGAAAAATGAAAAAATATAGTCCCTACTTATTAGCAGCAATCTTAACCGCATTTGGTTTGCTTACTTTATTTCTAAGCACATCTGTAATATTCGATTTGTTTGGTATTAGAGCCAAAGAAGGCAATTATGTTTTGTTTGTGGTTTGGTCAAATTTTATCAGTAGCTTTCTTTATCTGCTTTCAGCTTATGGGTTTGCTAAAAGCAAAAGATGGACGACTACACTCTTAGGAATTTCAACAATTATATTAACCGCAGCCTTTATTGGATTGAAGATACACGCTAATTCTGGCGGTATTTATGAAACAAAAACCATCGGTGCAATGATTTTCAGAATTGCAGTAACGCTTGTATATGCAATCATTGCATTTTTCACTATCAATAAACAATTAAATAAAAATTATAATGAATAAATTAATCTTAACATTTGCCGTAGGTAGCTTGTTGTTATACAGTTGTGGCAATTCCACAAACGAGAAATTAAATAATCAAACAGAAGTTGCCGAACAGAATGATCATTATCACGATGATGAAAGTGAAGCCATCGAACTTAACAATGGTGAAAAATGGCAAGTTGATGCCAATATGCTAACTCATATTCGCAATATGGAAAACGATGTTGTTTACTTTGATAAAGTTTCGCAAAAAGATTACAAATTATTAGCTGAAAAATTACAATCAAACATCGATTTACTTACCTCGAATTGCACAATGAAAGGCAAAGCACACGATGAACTGCACAAGTGGCTATTGCCTTACATAGATATGGTAAAAGAACTTTCAGAAGCTAAAGACGAAACCGAAGCATCACAGCAATTTAAAAATATTCAAAATTCATACATAACATTCAATCAATACTTTCAATGAACATAAAAGAATTACATACACAAGAAAAACCAGTTTCGGCAATTTCACTTTTTAAAAGTGAACTGGGCAATGCAACAGCTATCAAAATTTTAAAAGGCGAAAAATTAAAGGAACACATCACCAAAACTCCGGCACTTTTGATTTGTATGGAAGGGGAAGTAATTTTTGAAAATGAAAAAGGCATTAAACAAACACTAAAGTCGGGTGATTATGTAAACATTGAACCCATGATAAAGCATTGGGTTGACGGAATATTCGAAAGTCAATTAATACTCATCAAGTAAAAAAAATTGACAAATGAAGTTAGTAAACATTCACATACAAGCATTATTGCTGCTATCCTTTCTGATAGGAGTTCATACAGCTCAGGCTCAAGTTTGGACAATGCAACAGTGTATTGATACAGCACAAGTTCATAATAAAAACCTGCAAATGAGCAGAAACAATATGGCTATTGGTGAACAAAGAGAGAAAGAAGCCAAAGCCAATCTAACACCGAAAGTAACTGCCAATGCAGATTACAAATATTTTACAAACCTGCCCTATCAGCTTTTACCTGTGAATGCTTTTAATCCTGCACTACCAGCAGGTGAATACAGGTCAATGCAGTTTGGCGTTCCGCATAATATAAACGCAAACCTGCAACTCTCAATGCCATTGTATAATCCGCAGGTATATGGTGCTATTCAAACCACTCAGATAGCATCTGAATTAACCGATTTGCAGTATCAAAAAACTGAAGAGCAAATCTATTTTGAGATTTCAAATATTTATTACAATGCCCAAATTCTACATCATCAATTGGCTTTTATTGACAGCAACTTGATTAATGCAGAAAGACTTTTAAAAAATATGCAATTGCTCAATGAACAATTGCTTGCAAAAGGAACAAATGTTAGCAAGGTAAAATTGCAAGTATCACAATTAACCACACAAAAGGAAACCATCAAAAGTAAATACGAGCAAGTCTTGAATGCTTTGAAATTTGCTATGGGTATTTCTATTGAACAAAATCTGCAAATTGAACCAAAAATTCAATATCAAAACACAAATGAATACACTCTTGCATCAACCTTAGATATTCGTATCATAAAAACTCAAAACCGCCTATTGTCGAGTGAACTCAACACACTCAACAAATCAAGGTATTTGCCTTCGCTAAATCTTGTTGGAATGTATGGAACAACGGGCTTTGGTTATAACGGACAACCTGCTTCATTCCTTGATTTTTATCCGATTGGTTTTGCAGGTGTTCAGTTATCTTATCCACTATTTAATGGAACGATTACGCTTCGAAAAATTAATCAGAAAACGCTTGAACTCCGAAACAATGAACTTCAATTTGGAATGCTTACCGAGCAAAACAATATGCAAGTTGAAAATGCCAAACTTCAGAGAGAAGTCGCTAAAAAAACGGTAGAAACCACAACCGAACAAATCGAATTGGCACAAACTATCTATGAGCAAACGGTTCTTCAACAGAAACAAGGAACGGCAAGTTTAACAGATGTTTTACTCGCAGACAATGCTTTGCGTGAAGCACAACAAACTTATCTATCTGCTGTAATTGATTACCTAAAAGCAGACCTTGAACTTAATAAACTAACTGGAAATATTTCAACAATCAAATAATTATCACAATGAACACAAAATCTTCAATCCTAAAAAAAGCGCTATACGTCATCATCCCGTTGGCGATAATTGCCATTGTGGTAATTAAGTTGAAAACTAACAAGGAAATTACGCAGAATAAAGTGTATCAATACGACAAAGAACAAGCTATAAATGTTCAGGCAGATACATTACAACTTGAAAATGTGAATGCAGAATTTATTTATTCAGGAACATTTGAACCCAACAAGGAAACTAAAATAAGTGCCGAGATACAAGGAAAGATAAACGATGTTTTAGTTGATGTAGGAAATATTGTAAGTAAAGGTCAAACTTTAATTCAGCTGGATAATTCATTGTTGAAATTGCAATTGCAAACTATTGAAGTGCAAATTGAAGGCTTGGAAGCCGATGTAAACCGTTATTCGATTTTAGCTAAAGCTGATGCCATACAAGGCATTCAGTTAGAGAAAGCAGAGTTAGGTTTAAAATCAGCTAAAGTTCAAAAGGCAACATTGCTTGAACAAATAAATAAAACAACAATCAAAGCTCCTTTTAGTGGAGTAGTAACGGCTAAACTTAGTGAAGAAGGTGCATTTGCAGCACCGGGCGTTCCATTGCTTCAAATAACTGATATTACAACTTTGAAATTTACCGTAAATGTTCCCGAAAAAGATTTAAGCCAGTTCAAATTAAATCAAAGCTATTCTCTTTCCGCAGATGCTTATTCTGCAATTCCATTGATTGGGAAAACTACTATGATTGGTAGTAAAGCAAATATGGGCAGCAGTTTTCCTGTCCAGTTTTCGGTAAATAATACATCCGATTTTAGAATAAAATCTGGAATGTTTGGGAAAGTACATTTGAAAAGTGAAAGCGTAGAAAAGGGAATTATTATACCATCATCCGCCATTCAAGGAACAGAAAACCAACCACAAGTTTATTTAGTAAAAAACGGTAAAGCTCGTTTACAAAACATCACAATCTCTAAAAAATTTCAGAACAAAGCCGTTGTGTCAAATGGATTAAATGAAAGCGATGTAATTGTTACGAATGGCCTCATCAATCTTTTAGATGGTGCAAATGTAATTGTCAAATAAAATCAGCGAAAAATGAATATTACAGAAATTTCAATCAAACGCCCTTCGCTGATCATAGTGCTTTTCAGCGTATTTACTTTATTAGGTTTCATCGGCTATAAAAATTTGAGTTATGAATTAATGCCTGATTTTAATCAGCCAGTAGTTGTAATCAAAACTGTTTATCCTGGAGCCGAACCAAACGAAGTAGAAACATCCGTTTCACGGAAAATCGAAGATGCTTTATCCAACTTGGAAGGTGTAGATTACTTAGTTACAAAGTCATTACCCAATGCTTCCATCATCATTGCCAATCTCAAATACGGAACCGATTTGGATAAAACTATGCAAGACGCACAACGCTACATTGACAACATTCGCAAAGATTTACCACAGGACATCTTAAGTCCTGTAATGAGTAAAGTTTCTCCAAATGATTTGCCGATAATGTCTATTAGTGCAACAAGTAATTTATCTGCAACTGAATTTTATCAAAAAATGAAAGATGATTATCTGCCCCAAATTCAACAAATAAAAGGCGTTGCGGAGATTACTGTTTTAGGAGGAGAGGAAAGAGAAATACAAGTAAAAATCAATCAAGAGAAACTGAAATTGTATAAATTTTCAATGGTTCAAGTTGTTGAAGCAATTAATCGTTCTGGCTTAGACTTGCCTGCTGGAAAGGTGCAAACCGAGAAGGAAAGTAATTCAGTTCGCTTAACTGGAAAATTCACATCTATTGAGGATATTAAAAATGTTCAGGTAGCAATGCCAGTGATAGGAAGTCCAGTTTATGTAAAAGATGTGGCAGATGTTATAGATGGCATCAAAGAAACGACTTCTATAAGTCGATACAATGGTAAAGAAGGGATAGGTTTACTGTTGAAAAAACAAGGTGATGCAAATGCTGTGGATGTTTCAAAAGCAGTTCGGGAGAAATTCAAATCCATTGAGCAACAAAATGCAAGTTCAGGTGTAGAATTTATTATTGCAGAGGATAGCACAGACAACACTATTGCAGCAGTTAATTCCGTTGTTTTTGATTTGATTTTAGCTGTGATATTGGTGTCTTTGGTAATGCTTTTATTTTTAAGAAGTTTTAGAAATTCACTAATTGTTTTGGTAGCTATTCCAACTTCATTAGTTACTGCCTTTGCTGTAATGTGGCTTTTGGGTTACACCTTAAACTTAATGACATTGCTGGCAATGTCATTAATCATCGGTATTTTGGTGGATGATGCGGTGGTAGTATTAGAAAATATTCAAAAACATTTAGACAAGGGAAAAGATAAACGAACCGCTGCAATGGATGGTCGTATGGAAATTGGCTTTGCTGCATTGTCAATTACATTAGTTGACGTAGTGGTATTTTTACCAATTCTTTTTTTACAAGTGTTTGTTGCAGATATGCTCAAACAATTTTCGGTAGTTGTAGTAACTTCAACACTCACCAGTTTATTGGTTGGTTTTACTCTTACACCTTGGTTGGCTTCACGTATTGGAAAGAAAGAAGATTTACAACCAACTATTTTTTTCAATCGTTTCTTGCTTTGGTTTGAGCATCAATTAGAAAATTTCACCAATTGGTATGGCAGACAATTAGAATGGGTTTTAAGCCATAAATTAATTTTCACAGGAATAGTTTTGTTGCTTTTTGTAATGACTTTAGGCATTATGAAGCAAGGCATCATAGGTAAAGAATTAATATCAACAGGTGACCAAGGCAAATTTAGAATGGCTTTAGAGTTTGATAAATCCACATCTATACAACAGAACAACTTAATTGCTCAAAAAATTGAAGCATACATTATTCAACAACCTGAAGTAGCAACAGTATTCAGCAATATTGGTGGACCAAGCACAGGTATTGGAAGTTTGGGTGTTGGTTCTGCAAACAAAACAGAATTTACCATTCAATTAAAATCTAAGAAGGAACTGCATAATTTGTCTACCGAAACATTTATGAAATCCCTGCGAGAAGATTTGAAATCAAAATTTCCGAGCATAAATTATTCAATGGCTGCACTGGGTTTAATACCTCGTTCCGCCCCAATTGAAATTACATTAAGCGGAAGCAACTTAAATCAAGTGATGAAAAGCGGAAACGAATTAAAAGCGATTATTGAAAAAATGCCTGGTGCGGATAACATTCGCTTATCAGTTGAAGCAGGTAGTCCCGAATACAAAATAATTCCCGACAAAGATAAAATGCAACGATTAGGTTTAACTACCGCTTATGTTGGATTGAACCTAAGAACAGCGTTTACAGGCAATGATGATGCTACCCTAACCGAAAACGGAACAGAATATCCTGTGAGAATTTGGTTAGCTGAATTTAGCCGACAAAATTTTGAGGATGTTCAACAACTTTCTATCATTAACCCAATGGGAATACCAGTTGAAGTTTCACAATTTGCAAGCGTAGAGCAAGACAATTCCCCGTCATTATTAGAACGAAAAGACCGACAACCTGCTGTTACTTTGACAGCAGACGCATTAGGCAGACCATCAGGAACAGTAGCAGACGATGTAGTAGCATATCTCAAAGAAAATCCATTGCCAAACGGAATACAAATGACTTGGGGAAGTGACATCAAAAGACAGAATGATAGTTTTGGAGCATTAGGTTCTGTTTTACTCATTTCGTTTTTGCTGATTTACCTGATTATGGTAGCACTGTATGACAGTTTTGTTTATCCATTTGTAGTTTTGTTTTCTATACCAGTTGCAGCAATTGGGGCGTTTTTCGCTTTGAATTTGTCGTTAAGCAATTTAAGTTTATTCGCCTTATTGGGTTTAATTATGCTAATGGGCTTAGTGGTCAAAAACGCTATTCTAATTGTCGATTTTACCAATCAATTAAAAGCAGAAGGTAAACATTTTAAAGAAGCCTTAATCATTGCAGGAAAAGGTCGTATGCG
Organism: Bacteroidota bacterium; assembly: GCA_018267475.1. Classification (GTDB taxonomy): domain Bacteria; phylum Bacteroidota; class Bacteroidia; order B-17B0; family Aurantibacillaceae; genus PALSA-968. The sequence continues at coordinate 12,819 of JAFDYI010000037.1, forward strand.
ACCAATCCTAATGACAACTCTTTCAATGGTTGTTGGTATGCTTCCCATTGCAATGGCAACAGGAACAGCAGCAGAATGGAAAAACGGACTTGCTTGGGTAATCATTGGCGGACTTCTATCATCTTTAATTTTGACCGTGTTTTTAGTGCCTATGGTCTATTATTTAGTTGACACAATGAAAGAAAAAATAAATCGTAAAAAATAATTGAAATGAAAATGACAATCATAACACTACTCGCATTTTCGTTTTCAATCACACTTTATTCATTTGCCAAACCGAATGCAAAAACATTTTCCTTAGCAATTGAGGTGAAGAATTTACGGAATGAAAAAGGCGTGGTTCAATTTGCACTTTATAACAAAGACGGCTCAATCCCAGATGAAGATTATGAAAACTATTACAAAATTGTAAAAGGCGAAATTGTGAATGGTTCATCAACAATTACTATTGAAAATATTCCATCAGGTAAATATGCTGTTAGCATTTTACACGATGAAAACAAAAATGGCAAAATTGACAAAGGATTTATTTTACCGATAGAAGGTATTGGTTTCTCAAATTTTCAATCAATTGGTTTGACAAACAGACCTAATTTTTCAAAAGCAAGTTTTGAGTTGAAAGAAAACATGTCAATTAATGTAAAGGTGATTTATATGTAAGACAGTTTAGCCATCGCACAGGCGTAAGCACATTTGCAATTCGCACAAGCCAACGCACAGACCAAAAATTGCAAAAGAACTTACACCTTTACCCCCAAAGAAAAATTATTTTTTTAAAAATTTCCTTACCTTCTTAAATTTTTAAAACCGCTACCCACAGCCGACACATACGCAGCTCGACAATTACAGTAAAACCAACGGCAGACAACAACTCTGCAACCTCGACAGACAGAAGGCCAGCTTATAACAGCGGTTTGGCAAAAGTGGCGGTGCAGTGCTTCGTATGACAATTTTTCGTATAATTGAAGTGCGGTTCTTCGTATGAACTTTTGTGCTAAAAATCGCCACCTTCGCCAAGCCGCGAAACGTTGGCAGTGTTTCATAAAGTGTGTA
>JAFDYI010000003.1:0-287 GCA_018267475.1 Bacteroidota bacterium
ACGGAGCAGATAGGCCTTGTGCGTAGTAGATTGATTTGCCTTGATTTTTTGTTTCTTTTTCATCTAAGGAAAAAGAAAGTAAAAAGATTTTTTCTGCCGCACTATTTTTTTTGAGAACTACCAAAAAACAGAGCGCAAGCCGGGCAAATCACGGAGCCGTTAGGCCTTGTGCGTAGTAGATTGATTGGGCTTGATTTTTTGTTTCTTTTTCATCTAAGGGAAAAGAAAAACAACGATTGTGCTTTTACAATGGATGCTGAGCTTGCCGAAGCGCCCAGTTTCTTTTT
>JAFDYI010000003.1:450-56438 GCA_018267475.1 Bacteroidota bacterium
AAGCCGGGCAAATCACGGAGCCGAAGTGCCTAGTTTCTTTTTTAACAAGCCTTTGGTAACTACTTTTTTTACTTCAAGATACGGCATGGATATTTTTTGTACTTTTATAAAAAATGTATTGAAGATGAACCGAATAAAAAAAGCAGGGTGTTTGGCTGTGCTCGCTTTATCAGCACAGGCGCAAACCCATATTGGAGAAGGTATTTGGCGCGGAACGCTTACCCTTGATGAAAACAAAAAAATAGAAGTGCCTTTTACGTTTAATGTTTTTTATGCCGATGGGCAGCCCACCCTTACTGTGTTTAACGCCGAAGAACGTATTGTGGTAGAAGAAGTAAACATACAAAACGATTCGTTATTTTTTAAAATGCCTGTGTTTGATAATGAATTTAGATGCCGGCTGTTTCAAGGTTTAATGAAGGGCGTATGGATAAACCACTCTAAAAATTATTCGTTGCCTTTTACGGCCGTACAAGGGCAAACCCAACGTTTTAAAACAGTAGAATTTGCCCGTAATGATTTTTCCGGGCGTTGGGCTACCACCTTTAATGCCGGCAAAGCCGATAGCAGCACCGCCATTGGCGTGTTTAGTCAGAACAAACAACTGCTTAGCGGTACTTTTTTAAGTGAAACGGGCGATTATCGCTACTTAGAAGGCGTGTCAGACGGGCGCAGCCTGTACCTGTCCAGCTTTGATGGCGCCCACGCTTTTTTATTTGTAGCTACCTTAGATAAAGCCAATTCGGATATTATATATGGCGATTTTTATTCGGGGCACAACGGCCACGAAACTTTTAAAGCCATAAAAAACCCCAACGCCCAACTGCGCGACCCCTATACCCTTACCCAAACCGTAAAAGGAAAACCCGTTGCTTTTTCTTTTAACAACACCGAGGGACAAAAAATTTCTTTGACGGATGAACGGTACAAAAACAAACCCGTTATTATACAAATAATGGGAAGCTGGTGCCCCAACTGTATGGACGAAACTGCCTACCTGTCGCAACTATACAACCAATACCAACCCAAAGGTTTGGAAATTATAGCGCTTGCCTATGAGCGCACCAACGATATAGAGAAAGCAAAAAACAACGTAACACATCTAAAAAACAAATTTGGTTCGCAATACGAATTTTTAATTACCGGCCTTAGCGGCGCTGTAGAAGCTCAAAAAAGCCTTCCTTTTTTATCATCGGTAAGGGCTTTCCCTACCACTATTTATTTAAATAAAAAACACGAGGTAGAAAAAATTTACACCGGCTTTGACGGGCCGGCCACAGGAGAAAATTACAAAAAAATGCAAAACAATACCGAAAACCTCATCAACGAGTTGTTGAAATAGTTGTTAATTTGCCTTACACTGCTACCTTTGCCCTTGTTATGCAAAAAAAACGAATTTTAGTTACAAACGATGATGGCATTACCGCACCGGGTATTTTAGCTCTTAGCAAAATAGCCAAACAGTTTGGCGAGGTGTATGTAGTAGCGCCCGACAAGCCCCAATCGGGTATGGGGCATGCCATAACCATTAACTCTACCCTGCGCTTGCGCAAAAGCCGGCACCACCAAGTAGATAACGAGTTTGTATGCAGCGGCACCCCGGTAGATTGCGTAAAAATAGCTTTGAACAAACTCATGCCGCACAAGCCCGACCTTATTTTATCGGGTATCAACCACGGCTCTAACTTATCCATCAATGTTATTTATTCAGGTACGATGAGTGCCGCCGTAGAAGGCGCCATTGAGGGCATACCCAGCATTGGTTTTTCGCTGTGCGACTATTCTATAGATGCCGATTTTTCTCAAGGCGAAGCGTTTATAAAAACCATTATTGAAAAGATATTAAATAAAAAACAAGCCGACAACCTTTGCCTTAATGTAAATATACCCAAGCTAAAAGCCGATGAGATACAAGGCATACAAGTGTGCCGAGGAGCTAAAAGCATTTGGATAGAAGATTTTGATGAGCGACAAGATCCCTACGGCACGCCCTACTATTGGCTTACCGGCACCCTCAAAAATTTTGAAGAACAACATACCGATACCGACTTGTATTACAACCAGAAAGGCTTTGTTACCCTGGTGCCCATTGGCTTTGATATGACCAAACACGAACAAATAACGACTCTTTCACCTGTTTTTTTAAATGAATAAAAAAAACCTAAATACTTTTTGGCTTGGCACGCTGGGTGGTTTGCTGCTGCCTTTTCTTTCTATTTTTTGTTACTGGCTTTACAGCTACAAATTCATGCACTTCTTTCCGCAGTTTTTTGATTTTTTGCTGTTAGGAAAAGTATTGTCGGCGGTACTTAGTCTTTGTTTAATCCCTAATTTGGGTTTGTTTTTTTTATTCATCAACCAAGAGTATTACAAAACCTCTTACGGAATTATTTTAGCCACCTTTTTATACGGATTTACTATTGTTGTTTTAAAAACCTGGGTAGAACATAGTTGGAGCGCATAAGATGAACTACTACGTTATAGCAGGCGAAGCCTCAGGCGATTTGCATGGAGCCCATCTTTTAAAAGCCCTAAAGCAAGTAGATGCAACAGCGCGCTTTAGAGGTTGGGGTGGCGATTTAATGCAGGCTCAAGGGGCTGAGCTGGTAAAACATTACCAACAATTAGCCTTTATGGGTTTTGTAGAAGTGGCCATGCACCTGCGTACCATTTTAAAAAACATTAAATTTTGCAAACAAGATATTTTAGCGCATAAACCCGATGCCCTTATTTTAATCGATTATCCCGGCTTTAACTTACGCATTGCCCAGTGGGCAAAACAACAACATATCAGAGTATTTTACTATATATCGCCTACGGTATGGGCTTGGAAAGAAAACCGAAGCCGCATTATAAAAAACAGCGTAGAGCGACTATACACCATCTTGCCTTTTGAAAAAAGTTTTTATGCCAAACGAGGCGTGGAAGTAGATTATTTCGGGCACCCATTATCCGATATTTTAAAAAAAGAACAAGCCCAAATAAGCAATCGCGAAACTTTTTTAAACAAACACCATTTATCTGAAAAACCCATCATAGCCGTGCTACCCGGTAGTAGAGTGCAAGAAATTAAAAAAATGCTTCCGGTTATGTTGCAGGTGATTCCTCATTTTCCGCAATATCAATTTGTGCTGGGGGGCACGCAAGCCCTACCTCGCGACTTGTATCAAAACACCATCAAAGGCCACAACATACATCTTATTTTTAATGATACTTATGCTCTGATGCACCATGCCGAGTTAGGCATTATTAAATCGGGTACCTCATCGTTAGAAGCTGCTTTATTTAAGCTGCCCCATGTGGTTTGCTACACCGCCAACGCTTTATCTTATGCTATTGCCAAACAGGTAGTAAACAAAGAATTGAAATACATTTCTTTAGTGAACTTAATTTTAAATAAGCCGGTGGTGGCAGAGCTCATTCAGGGCGATTTTTCTTCCGAAAAGATGGTGTTAGAGTTAAAAAAAATGCAAGAAACAGATAAAAGTTATCAAATAAGCCATGATTATAACCTTTTAGAAAACTTGTTGCAAGATGAAAATATTTCCACTAAGATTGCAGCAGACATTACAACCCGCTTGCGTGAAAAACCTTGCTAAGATATTTTTTGCCTGCATAGCTACCACCACTTTGGTAGGCGCCTCCGGTATTTTTTATACTAATAAAGAAAAAACGCGGGATAAAAAAACAAGCACCAAAAAAACAGAACGAAAGATATTTTCTACCAACGAGGTTATTTCTGTAAAAATTTTAAGCCAGTCAAAAATAAAAAGCCTGCTTTTTGCCCCTGAAAAAGGCTTGTATCAAATAATAGCTAACGGAAAAAACATTGCCAGTATAGACGCACAAAATGCTTTAAAAATATCGGTAGTAAACGACAGCCTTGAGCTGAAATTATTTGAAAAACCATTAGGGCGCTATCCCTTTGTAAAACTTCTTTCGTTTGATGAAGAGAAAGTATTTAAGCTAAAACTATTAAACCCCGATAGAAAAGGGCGTTTTTTTAGCGATAATCTAAGCCTTTCGTCCGAAAACGGTTTTCTGCGTTTAATAAACGAAAGTAAATTAGATAATTATATTGCCGGTGTTTCGGAAGCAGAGGCAGGTTCGCGCTCTTCGTTAGAGTTTTACAAAGTGCAATCTATCTTAGCCCGCACCTACGCGTTGGGGCACATCAATAAGCATCAAGCAGAAGGTTTTAATCTATGCGACCAAACACATTGTCAGGTGTTTTTTGGTCGCTCGGCCGAGTCAGATATTTTGCGAGCCGTAGCCGCCACAAAAGGAAAAGTAGTAGTAGATGAAAACATGACACTGATAGATGCCGCTTTTCACTCTAACAGCGGTGGGCAAACGGTAAACTCAGAAGATGTATGGGGCAAAGCCATGCCTTATCTGCGTTCTGTAAAAGACAGTTTTAGCTTAAAAATGCCCAATGCCCGCTGGCAACGAAAAATGGCCGCCCAAGATTGGCTTTCGTATTTAAAAATAAAACACAACTACCCGGTAGAAGACAGCTTAGCTCGTAAAACAGCTTTACACTTTTTGCAAGAAACCCGAAAAGCGAACTTAGAATTTTATGGGGTGCGCGTGCCGCTAAAAAGCGTGCGCAACGATTTGCAACTAAAATCTACTTTCTTTTCAATAGAAACACAGGGCGACAGCGTGGTGTTTTTGGGCAAAGGCTTTGGGCATGGTATTGGTATGTGCCAAGAGGGGGCTATGCGCATGACAAAAATGGGATATAATTACAAAGATGTACTTCATTTTTATTACAAAAACGTACACTTGATAGATATAAAAGAGTTGAATTTTTTTAGAGAGTAACCGCCTTTGCGCTAAGCATGGCTTTTGGCTAAGGCTTCTATTATTTTTTCGGCTAATTCTACCCCTATGCGTTCTTGCGCCTCGTTGGTAGAGGCCCCTATGTGTGGGCTAAGCGATATTTGACTGTGTTGAAGCAACTGCGGGTTGGGCTGAGGTTCGTTTTCAAACACATCTAAGCACGCATGCGCTATTTTTTTTTCGTTTAATCCATTTAATAAAGCGGCCTCCTCTATCACGCCCCCGCGTGAAGTATTGATTAACACCACTCCTTTTTTCATTTTTTGAATTTCGTTGGCGGTAATAAGTTTGCCGCCGGGCACATGGGTGGTAATAACGTCGCTTTGAGTTAATACAACATCTAATTCTACTGTTTTTAGGGGTACTTGCACCAAGCCCGCCCCATGAATTTCTAATTTTAAAACGACCTCTTTTACAAAGGGATCAAAAGCCAATACTTTCATGCCGCATCCTAAGGCTATTTTAGCTACCTGCTGGCCAATGCGCCCAAAGCCGATAACACCTATTGTTTTTCCATGCAGCTCAGCACCTTTGGCGTATTTTTTTTTCAGCTCATCAAACTTTTCATGTCCGCTGCCGGGCATTTGCCTGTTGCTATCGTACAAAAACCTAAAAACATTGAATAAATGAGCCATTACCAACTCCGCTACAGCATTAGATGAGGCTGCCGGTGTATTAAGCACTTGCAAACCCTTACTTTTGGCGTATTCCACGTCTATATTATCCATGCCTACGCCGCCTCGGGCCACTACTTTTAGGTTGGGGCAGGCATCTATCAACTCTTTTCGCACCTTGGTAGCACTGCGTACGGTAAGGGCAACATAGCCTTTTTGGTTTATTTCCTGCGCCAGGTTTTCTTGTGCTACTTTTTCGGTAATTACTGTAAAACCAGCCTGTTCCAGCATTTTTTGTCCGGCTGCATCTATGCCATCGTTTGCTAAAATCTTCATATCCATATAAAAAGTGGTGCAAAGGTATTTAAAAGCCAAAAAGCCTACTATTTTTTTTATTGCAAGAAAAGACTATTTTTGCAAGCCGATTTTAAAACCATGTCAGAAGAAGTAATTGAAAAAACAAACAAAGGCGTTGATATTGAAGGACAATTTGACCGCCTAGAACTTTTTTATGAAGACCATAAAAAACAAATTACCATTATAGGCGGAGCCATCTTAGCCGTAGTAGCTTTGTACTTGGCTTTTACCCTGTATTATGTGCCCACCCAAGATGAAGAAGCACAGAAAGAAGTTTTTTACGCCGAGCAGTATTTTGAAAAAGATTCGTTTAACTTAGCCCTTACCGGAGGCAACACCATTCGTTTAGCAGATGGCAGCGAAAAAACAATAAAAGGTTTTCAGGATATAGCCGATGAGTATAAATTTACTCCTACCGCCAATTTAGCACACTATTACGCCGGTATTTGTTTGCTGCGCACCGGCAAATACGAAGAGGCTATTGAAGAGTTGCAAGACTTTAGTACTTCAGATCCCCTGCTGGCCGCAGTAGCTATTGGCGCCATGGGCGATGCCAATATGGAACTAAAAAAGGTAAACGAAGCCGTAAATTACTACTTAAAAGCAGCCGATAGTAAAGCCAATGATTTTACTTCGCCTATTTACTTAAAAAAAGCCGGCTTTGCTTACGAAACGCAAGGTAACTACACAGAGGCTATACGCATGTACGAACGCATACAAAAAGAATACCACAAAAGCACCGAAGCCCGCGATATTGAGAAATTTATTGCTCGCGCCAAAACCTTAGGGAACTTGTAGGTTTCTTAAAAAGAACGTGCTTCCCATAAATTTTTCTTTAATACATTAAAAGTACTGCTATAATCCATACTTTTGCAAAAAAGGAGTTTCTTTTATGGCTGTTTCTTTCGGAAAAAAAATTGTTCCCCTGTTTTTATGCTACAGCCTAAGCGTTGCCGCACAAGATAGTACCAAAATAAACCACGCCACTGAAAACTACGCTACCTTTGATAGCACCCGCGCTCCCGCCTCGCCTTTACCTTCCGGCCCTTTCCCCTCTACCGATTGGTGCAATACCCCCATCATTGGTATTCCTACTGATGCGCCTGACTTCGCCTTGCAAAAACTATTGCACATGGCCAACAATAAAAGTCGGATAAAAATTTATGGATGGGTGGACCCCTCGTACACCTGGAGTACCTCAAAAAGCACTACCGTGCCGGTATCGTACAACATCATTCCCAACTCCTTGCAACTAAGCCAAACGGTAATACGCATAGAACGGCAACCCAACACCGTACAAACCGACCATATAGACTGGGGTTTCCGCTTAAGTAATGTGTATGGGCTCGACTACCGATATACCGTAGCAAAAGGCTGGTTTAGCAATCAATATTTCAAGCATAATAATTTATATGGATACGATTGCCCTGAAGCCTATTTTATGCTCTACTTTCCCAAAGTGGTAAAAGGCATGATATTAAAAATAGGGCGGTACATTGCCCCTGCCGATATAGAAGCGCAACTTACTACCGATAATTATTTATATACCCACTCGGTTATGTTTTCGTATGATGCTTATACCTTTACCGGGCTGAATGCTACCATAAAACTTACTCGCCAAAGTCAGCTTATGTTAGGCATACAAGGTGGAAACGATAACGCCCCATGGACGAACTCGTTTAACATAAATGGACAAATTATGTACCGCTGGGTATCTAAAACCAACAACGACGGCCTGTGGTTTGGCATTTCTTCTTTAGGCCCCAACCCTACCTACAAGGTAAACCACGACGATATACAACAAGTAAATGCCGTTTGGGGGCACAAGTTTGGGAAACGCCTGCACATGCAAACCGAAGCCTATTATATTTGGGAAAAAAATGCAGCACAGGGCGGCTCAGCTAGCAACGGCCCGGTGCGCTACGATGCAGGGGGTGGGCCCGGCCCTATCATGCCCGGCATTTCGCAGGCTATTGGCGCGGTTAACTATTTTCAAATCCTTACCTCTAAAAAAAGTTATCTCTGCATTCGCACCGATTACTTAAACGATATGAATGGCTGGAGAACGGGCTTTGCTACCAATTTTTGGAGCGAAACCATGGGTTTTATTTATCAATTTACCAATTGGCTGATGCTACGTCCCGAAATACGCTACGATCGTACTTTTGGCAGTTATGTAAACAATCAATACTTTTCTACTCCCGTATATGCCTATGATGCCAACAACCCACATGGGGCTAAAAAAGACCAAGTTACTTTTTCGATGGATATGATTGTACGGTTTTAGCGATAAAGCAGTTGCTTTACTTTTTTTTGCTTCGCAGCATAATCTGGGTGATGATTTTTTTAGTGTAATGCGTAAAATCACCTTGCATCATCCAATGGTAATAATGAGGTTCTTTTTTAAATACCTCTTCTACCGATTTGTCTTTGTATTTCCCAAAATTAAATACCTCAATCCCTTTTTCATTCATACCAATCCTTCCTACCAAATCTATTATTTTAGTGTCGTTGGTGTTGGCTGCCAGCAAGCTTATATTATTTTGTATGGGGGTATGCGTTTTGCCCTGCTTGTCGGTTATTTCGGTGTGTTGGTATTTTTCTATCTGCGCGCAAAAAACTTCGTAAGTAGCGGTAATATCGGCTAAGGCATTATGAGCTTGGTTTAATGTTTTTCCACAATAAAACTTATAGGCAGCACTTAGGTTGCGAGGTTCCATCATATAAAAAATATGTTGGGCATCTATTAGGTGTCTGTTTTTTAAATCAAAATCAAATCCGGCGCGCATCAGTTCTTCTATTAACAAGGGGATATCAAATCGGGTTGAGTTGTAGCCTGCCAAATCAGCGTTGCCTATAAAATCCAATATTTGTGGAGCAACAGCGGCAAACAAAGGTGCATCTTGCACATCGGCATCGGTAATGCCATGAAATTTAGTGGTTTCGGCGGGTATGGGTACACCAGGGTTTACGCGCCAGGTTTTGCTTTCGGTATTTCCTCCGGGTAGCGCTTTTAATAAAGCTATATCAATAATTTTATCGGAAGCCGGGCTGGTTCCGGTGGTTTCTAAATCAATAAAAACAAGGGGCTTGATTAAATTTAGCATATTTTAATTTGCTTTAAGAGTTACAAGCCTTGCCCATGGCAGTTTTTGTATTTTTTTCCGCTTCCACAGGGGCAGGCATCGTTACGGCCAATTTTTTGCTCGGCGCGCATCGGTTGTTGCTTGGGCTTGGCTTTAGGCTCATCGCTATTGCTTGCAGCCTCCGAACGACTTTCAACCAACTGCGGCTGCTTAGCTTGCTGTGCCGGGGCGTTAAACCGTACTTGCGGTGCTGCTTGCGGTTGGTTTTCTTGCTGAGGTAAAGAGCCTTTTATTAAAAACGAAATAACCTCTTTATTTGTTTTTACAATCATATCGTTAAACAGATTAAACGACTCTAATTTGTATATAAGCAGCGGGTCTTTCTGCTCTAATGAAGCGTTTTGTACCGATTGTTTTAGGTCGTCTAACTCGCGCAAATGTTCTTTCCAGGCATCATCAATAGAAGTAAGGGTAGCTGTTTTTTCAAAAGTAAGCACCATGTTGCGGCCCTGTGTGTCGTAGCATTTTTTTAGGTTGGCTAGCACCTGTATGCTGCGTATGCCATCAGTAAAGGGCGTTACGATATTTTCAAATTGATTGTTGGGATTTAGATAGACATCGCTTACAACGGGCAGCACTTGTTGTGCAATAAAATGGCTTTTTTCTTTGTAGTGTTTATACGAGGCATCGAAGGTAAGTTGCGTTAGTTCTTCCACCGATTTTTTATTAAATTCTTCTTCGGTGTAAGGAGCTTCTATGCTTAATGTTTTTAAAAGGTCTAATTTTACCCCTTCGTAATCTTTGTTGTCTTGATGCATGCGCACGATGTCTTCTCCTACGTCAAACATTACGTTGGCAATATCCAGGCTTAATTTATCACCAAAAAGGGCGTTTTTGCGGCGTTTGTACACCACGTCGCGCTGTTTATTCATTACGTCGTCGTACTCTATCAACCGTTTGCGGATACCAAAGTTATTTTCTTCTACTTTTTTCTGGGCGCGCTCAATCGATTTGGTAATCATGCTGTGCTGAATAACCTCTCCTTCTTTTAATCCCATTCTATCCATCATTTTGGCAATACGCTCGCTACCAAACAAGCGCATTAAATCATCTTCTAATGAAACAAAAAATTGCGAAGTACCGGGGTCTCCCTGCCTGCCTGCTCGCCCACGCAACTGCCTATCTACCCTGCGGCTTTCGTGGCGCTCGGTACCAATAATAGCCAAACCTCCGGCTTCTTTTACACCTTCGCCCAATTTAATATCGGTGCCGCGCCCTGCCATATTGGTAGCAATGGTTACGCTGCCCGCCATACCGGCTTCTGCTACAATTTGCGCTTCTTTTTGATGTTGTTTGGCGTTTAATACATTGTGTTTGATATTGCGCAACTTTAACATTCGGCTTAAAATTTCCGAGTTTTCTACCGAGGTAGTACCTACCAATACGGGGCGCTTGGCTTCTACTAATTTTACAATTTCGTCGATAACGGCACTGTATTTTTCTCGTTTGGTTTTATATACCAAGTCGTGTTCATCTTTTCTTGAGATGGGGCGGTTGGTAGGGATAACGACTACATCTAATTTGTAAATATCCCAAAACTCTTGCGCTTCGGTTTCGGCAGTACCCGTCATGCCGGCTAGCTTGTGGTACATGCGGAAGTAGTTTTGCAGGGTAATGGTGGCGTAGGTTTGCGTGGCTGCTTCTATAGTAACGTTTTCTTTTGCTTCAATAGCTTGGTGCAAACCATCGCTGTAGCGGCGCCCCTCCATAATACGGCCGGTTTGTTCATCTACAATTTTTACTTGGTTATCCATCACCACATATTCATCGTCTTTATCAAAAAGGGTGTATGCTTTTAGTAATTGTTGTATGGTGTGAATGCGTTCGGATTTTACTGAAAACTCTTGCAATAAAATTTCTTTTTTTCGCATTTTCTGCTCGGCGTTGTCTTGCGATTTTTCAATATCGGCTATTTGTTCGCCTACGTTAGGAATGATAAAAAAGTGTGGATCTTCGCCCGAAGTGGTAATAAGGTCTATACCTTTCTCGGTCATATCTACTGAGTTGTTTTTTTCTTCTATCACAAAATACAATTCCTGATCTATTTTGTGCATTTCTTTTTGTTGGTCTTGCAGGTAGTAGTTTTCTGTTTTTTGCAAAAGAGCACGCACGCCTGTTTCGCTCAAAAATTTAATTAGAGCCGAGTTTTTAGGCAGGCCTCGGTAGGCGCGCAACAGCGGAATGCCGGCTTCTTTTTCTTTGCCTTCGGCAAATAATTTTTTGGCATCGGTAAGGCAGGTTTGCAAGTATTGTTTTTGCACATTTACTAATTTTTCTATGCGGGGTTTTAGTTGCATAAACTCGTGCTTATCTCCTTGTGGGGTAGGGCCTGAAATAATAAGGGGTGTACGGGCATCGTCAATCAATACGGAGTCCACTTCATCTACAATGGCGTAATGGTGTTTGCGTTGTACCAAGCCATCTATATTGCTTACCATGTTATCGCGCAGGTAATCAAACCCAAACTCGTTATTTGTTCCGTATGTAATATCGGCGTTGTAGGCAGCTACGCGTTGAGGTGAGTGGGGCTCGTATAGATCAATGCAATCAACTGTTAATCCATGAAACTCAAACAAGGGGCCGTTCCATTCAGAGTCGCGGCGCGAGAGGTAGTTGTTTACCGTTACTATATGCAAGCCTTTTCCTGCCAAGGCATTTAAAAAAATAGGGAGCGTACCTACCAGTGTTTTTCCCTCTCCGGTAGCCATTTCCGATATTTTACCTTGGTGTAGCACAATACCCCCAATAAGCTGTACATCGTAATGCACCATGTTCCACACTACTTCGCCTCCGGCAGCTATCCATCGGTTTTTCCAAACAGCGTGTTCGCCGTTTATCTCTACGTTTTTAGCGTTTGGGTGGCGTGCTATGTAGTTTCTATCTATATCGTTGGCTTTTACTTTTATTTCTCCTAAGGAAAAGCGGCGAGCTGTTTCTTTGCATAAGGCAAAAGCTTCTGGCAACACCTCATTTAACACTTCTTCTGTTTTGGTATCTATCTCTTTCTCAAGTTCTTCTATCTCGGTATATAAAGCATCTTTGGCGTTTACATCCATATCGGGCTCTTGCTCAATGCGGTTTTTTATAGAAGTTATTTCTTCGTTTTCTTTTTGAGTAAAGGCTTGTATTTTTTTTCGCAACGCAACCGATTTTTCTCTCAGCTCTTCGGCAGATAAGGATTGCAGTGTAGGGAATACCTTATTTATGGCATCTACAAGGGGTTGTACGGATTCTACATCTTTTTGAGACTTAGTACCGAATAATTTACTTAAAAATTTGAACATACTTTTGTTTTAACAAGGGGGCGAAGGTACAAAAATTATTCCCTACCCCGAAACAAGGTTTTTAGCGGCTATTTTGACCGGTTTTTCGTTTCTATTACTCCTGCTGGCGTATCTTTGAGTGTTTTAGCAGTTATCGCTGCTGAAAAGCCTTATGGCAATTGGAATGACACCAGGCAGCAACCATTTTTAGGAACTTCATGAAACGGCCGTTTTTGTAGTGGGTATGTTCACAAAGTTATTAAAAAAAAAGTTCAAATACCTTTTAAAACACGCTTGCCTTAGCTACTTTTACTCTTTCTTGTGATAAAAAAGATATTTTTTACTTTATTGGTAATAGCTGCTGTGTGCTGCGGCGTTTGGGGTTATTGGTATCTCAAAGAATTGAAACGCCCCAAAACGAATCCTCTTAGCATCATGCCGGATACCTGCTTTGCCTTAATAGAAACAGAAGATATTCAAGATTTAATCAAAAAAATAAATCAAGGAAACTTGATGTGGGAGGAGGGTTTAAAAACAGAAGAAGTACATGCTTTTAATCAACTGTTGCTTTATGTAGATTCGGTATATACCCAGTCTCATCAAACGGCTTATTTTGCAACACAAAACACCTACATTGCTTTGTACAAGCAAAAAAAAACAATACCCTTAGTGGCGTTTAATTTACTGGACATAAATACCAGCGATTTTTTTCTTTCTTTTTTAAAACAACATTTTTCGGCTAAAAAAAATCAAGAACAGATATATAACTGCCTGTATAAAGAGCGTGTTTTTTATGCTTATGTGCGAGATGGGCTTGTAGCTTTATGCAGCGACCTTACTTTTTTGCAAGAGGCTTTAAAAAACACCAACACTGCGTTATCAAAAAACACTCTTTTTATGCAAGAGTACAACAACGAAGGAAAAGAAAATGATTTCAGTGTTTTTTTACATTTCCCTTACTTTTATAAACAGGCGTGGGATTCCTTTTTTGTTTCTGATTTAAAAAAGCACTTCTCTTACGGCTCTCAAAAAGAATCTTGGATTTTGGCTGACTTAGATATACAACCTACCGAAATACAAGCGCAAGGTTTTTTTAGTAACGATAGCTCTACTTTTTACAACACCTTAAAAAAACAAGAAAACATTTATTTTAAAGATGTTACCGAAAATTTACCTTACAACACCAGTTTATTTCAAGCTATAAGCATTAAAAATTATGCAACGTTTTCTTTGCTTAGCAAAAACGAAAAAAACACCGAGGCATTAAAGCAATATACCGAAAAGTTAAGTGCTAATATCAATACCGAACTAGAAAAAATAGCCGGCGACTACATCAGCGAATTTATTGTGCATGGCAACGAAGGCGCAACTACCCTGGGTGTGGCACAATTAAGCGACGAGCCTTTAGCCTACTCTTTTTTAAAAACCATTAGCGATTCTTCTTTTCAAACGCAAGATAGCGTAACCGTGTTTTTCGACAAACAAAAGGCTTTATTTTCTGTATTGAGCGGTGGTTTTTTTCAAGGCGAATTTAGTTACATCACGTATGTTAATCGTACTTTTTTATTCGGGAACAGCATACAGGCGTTAAGCGATTGCAAAAAAAATATATTAAAAAACAACACCTTACAAAGCAACGAACAAGTAATGGATTTTATTACAAAAAACAGTTCTGAAAAAGGCTCTTTTTTGTTTTTTAGCGAAGTGGCTAAGCAAAAAAATAACATAGAAAACAAGTTGTCGCAAACACTAAATAAATGGCAGCAGCAAAACCCCGATATAATAGGAAAATACGAATATGCTGCCGCTACCCTAGAAGGAATGAAAAACCTTTTATACTTTAAAGCCAGTACCCGCTTTGGTGCAGAAAACAAATGGTATCAAAATACTCTTTGGGAAACAGCCGTAGATACCGATTTGTACTTAGCGCCTATACCGGTAAAAAATCATATAACCAACGAAACCGAATTGGTATGCGCCGATAAAAAACACAACCTGTATCTACTTACCAACACCGGAAAAATACTTTGGAAAAAAAACATAGGAGAAGCTATCTTGGGTTCTGTTTATCAAGTAGATTATTTTGGAAATAATAAATTGCAACTTCTTTTCAATACCGCATCAGCCTTGTTTTTGATAGATAGAAATGGCAAAGAGGTAGCTGATTTTCCTGTAAAAATAAAGCAAGGGGCGGTAGACGGCCTCACCCTGTTTGATTATGATAAAAATAAAAAATACCGATTATGGGTTCCTCAAAAAAATGGCAGCACCGCATGCTTAGCCATAAACGGAAAGCCGCTAATGGATTTTACCCCAGTAAAAAACACCGGGAAACCCATCAGGCTCACCTTGCAACAAAAAGATTATTTTGTTCTTATCGACTCAAGCGGAGCTATAAACGTGTGTAATCGAAAAGGAGAAAAACGTATATCAATCACTCATACCATACCCGACAATAGTAGCAACGCTATGATTATAGAAGGCAAAACGCCGAATAACACGTACATTGCCTATTTCTATAAACAAGAAAAAAAACGAGGTAAAATTTTTCTGAATGATAAAACGGAAGAAATCCTTATACCTATTGAAAACACGATAGAATATGCTTTTTCAGACACCACACAACGTCCGTTTTCGCAAATATATTTAAGTAAAGGAACTTTGTCTGTTTTTGATTTTTTTGAAAAAAAACAACAAGAAATAAAAATACCTTTTGAAATAAAAAACAGCGTAGGTTCTTTGTTAATTAAAAATAAACGTACCTATGTTGTTTTAGAAAAAGAAACGGGAACTTTGTTTTTGATAGACGCAGAAAGTAAAAAAATAACCAATGCCGGAATAAAACTGTCTGAGTTGCCTCATTTATATCCCCTCATTAAAAGCCAAAGCCCGTATTTAATTGGGTTTTACGGCAATAAAATTTTCTGTATTAAGCTGTGTACGCCCTCCTGACATTAGAACTGTTTGCTAGTAGCTAAAACGGCTAATTTAATCCGAAAAGGTCATTAGCTATTTTTTCTAATGGCCGCCATTAGAAAAAATGTGGATAAAACCAGATACAGTATTGAATTATGATTGAAAAATAGTTGGTAAAATTTTTGGTAATAAAATCTTACATCATCGCAATGGAACTAAAGTTATCATTTACGGATAAGGAAGTAACACTTTGGAGCGGTATTATATTGTTAAAAAAGATGTTGGACAGAATAGACTTTGATGCCCAATTTGATCAATTGCCGCTGCCTGCTCAGGGTTCTAATCGTGAGTACGATGCTAAGCAGTTGATAAAACAATTTATGACGGGTATATGGTGCGGTGTCAATCGGTTTGAGCATTGTGAAGTAACCCGTATAGATAGTAATAAGGCAGACCTGGGGCTTTAAGCGAATGGCAGGCCGCAAGACGTAGGGGTTCGAGTCCCCTTCAGGGTACTATCAAAAAAAATTATTTTGTACGCACTTGAAATCTTTTTTGAATATACACTCTGTTTTCAAAAAGAATCAACAAACAAATATATATAAGCAACCAACTAACGCGCGACTGAAACCTATCGCATACTACGGCTAAAGAAGCTGTTATAGCTGCGTTAAAAAAAATGGTTAACAACAGAACACACACTAGAAACTTTTTTTTTACATCAATCATTTTTTTTGAAAACAGAACTAAAAGCACTAACACACCAATAATTAAGAAGGAATTATATATATGGTTAATGAAAGAAAAATCCAACCCTTGCCCCCATAAATTTATGTTTTGACGAGATTGTAAGTATTGGTTTTTTTCAAAAAAGAAATACTTATAAATAACGCTATACGGTGGGCTATCAGGCTCTTTATACCAAGTATCAATTAAACCCGAACCCATATCGTTTTGAAAAAGCTGTGTTGCAGTTGATGTAGCACAGTTGAATAAATACATCAATAAGTGCTTGGGGCTTTTAAAAATATCTTGTATAATTTTATGATACTCATTCTCTGTTTTTTGCCAACCTCCGCTTTTTGCCAAAGGGCTGCTGCTATCCCACATAAATACTCGACTGTTGGCAGGAAGTGAATCTTTGTAAGAACATAAACTGTAATTATTATCACTGCATTTATCATCTAAAAAAGATTTTAATACTCCGCTATCAAGCATTTTGCCCATTAAAAACACATGGCCACCTTGGTTTATTTTTCCGGTACGGGCTATGGCATAATTAGTAATGGAAATAATGAGTATAGATAATGCCAGTAACACAGTTGGCATAAAAAAATATATTTCAGTTTTTACCGATGATAAAAACCGTGTTTTTGTTCCTATAAACAACGCCAATAATGTGAGGACAGAAATAAAAAAAATAGAAAAATGCATATCAATGGCAAACACCACGCAAACCGAGAAAATGATATATTGGTGTGTTTTCAAACTCTTTTTAAATAAAAGCAGACCCATACAAAGCAAGGCCATTGGAGTAAATATATCGGGCATAATTTGGCTGGTGTACCAACCTGCTCCTGTAAACCAACAAAGAAAAAGTAGTAGTAGTAGAAATTGAAGTCGTGAAATTTTCGAATAAAATAATTTAGAAAAATGCCATAGTATATAGGTTAATAGTAATGACTGTATATAGATAACAAACCACAATGAAATCTTTAAACTGCATAGTCGGATAAATAAGCCATACATAATGGGGCGGTCGCACGGAATAACAAATTCCATACCACTCATAATGTAGGTGCCCGTATCAGAATAAACTAGAGGATACCCGTTGTAAAATGCAGGAATTATCAACACCAATGCAGACAGCAAATAAAACAACCCTTTTTTCCACATCATTTGATATCTGCTATTTAGTATGATACCCAAACTACGCTTCTACTTTTTTAGAAACGCGTTTGCGTTCGTTTTCATCTAAAACAATTTTACGAAGGCGCAACGCGTTGGGGGTAATTTCTACATACTCATCAGAGGCAATGTACTCCATACATTCTTCTAACGAAAACTTGATAGCCGGTATGATGCGCATTTTTTCATCGGTTCCTGATGCACGCATATTGGTTAATTTTTTTTCGCCGCATACGTTTATCACTAAATCATCGGGACGAATGTGCTCGCCAATAACCATGCCGGGATAAACCTCTTCGCCCGGGTTGATAAAAAACTTGCCTCTATCTTGTAATTTATCAATACTGTAAGCAAAGGAAGTGCCTTTTTCTTTAGCAATTAAAACACCCGAAATACGCTGTGAAATGGCTCCTTTCCAGGGCTCGTACGATTTAAATCGGTGTGCCATAATAGCCTCTCCGGCCGTTGCTGTTAAAATATTGTTTCGCAAACCGATAATACCGCGCGAGGGTATTTCAAATTCCATGTGTATCAAATCGCCTTTAGGTTGCATCATCAACATATCGCCTTTGCGCTGCGAAACCAAATCGATAACGCGGCTTGATGTTTCCTCTGGCGTATCAATGGTTAATACCTCAACGGGTTCGTGTTTTACACCATCAATCTGTTTAATAATTACTTGCGGTTGCCCCACTTGCAGTTCATAACCTTCGCGGCGCATGGTTTCAATCAAAACCGACAAGTGAAGAATGCCTCGCCCAAAAACAATATACGAATCGGGAGAGTTTGTTTCTTCTACACGCATGGCTAAGTTTTTTTCAAGCTCTTTAAATAGGCGGTCGCGCAAGTGGCGAGAGGTAACAAACTTACCGTCTTTTCCAAAGAAAGGGGAGGTGTTGATGGTAAACAACATGCTCATGGTAGGTTCATCAATAGAGATAACCGGTAAGCCTTCGGGTTTCTCATAATCAGCAACGGTATCGCCTATTTCAAAACCTTCTATGCCGGTAAAGGCACAAATATCGCCCGCTTGTACTTCGGTGGCTTTCGCTTTTCCTAAACCATCAAATACGTATAACTCTTTCACGCGAGATTTCACGATGCTTCCATCGCGTTTTACTACGGATACGGGCATGTTTTCCTTGATGGTACCACGATATACGCGCCCAATGGCTATACGTCCAATAAACGACGAATAATCAAGCGAGGTAATTTGCAATTGCAGGGTGCCTTCGCGCTTGGGGGCTTCGGGCACGTTGGCTATAATGGTATCTAACAGGTAGGTAATATCTTGCGTAGGCGTTTTGTAGTCGGCGCCCATCCAGCCTTGTTTAGAAGAGCCATAAACGGTAGGGAAGTTTAGCTGCTCCTCGGTAGCTTCTAAGTTGAAAAATAAATCAAACACCATATCGTGCACTTCTTCGGGGCGGCAATTGGGTTTGTCCACTTTATTTATTACCAGAATGGCTTTTTTTCCGGCTGATATGGCTTTTTGCAGCACAAAACGAGTTTGAGGCATGGGGCCTTCAAATGCATCTACCAGCAATACTACGCCGTCTGCCATGTTGAGTACGCGCTCTACCTCGCCTCCAAAGTCGGCGTGGCCGGGGGTATCAATAATGTTTATTTTAGTATCTTTATATACTACCGATACGTTTTTTGCCAAGATGGTAATACCGCGTTCGCGCTCTAAGTCGTTGTTATCTAAGATAAGCTCTCCGGTTTCTTGATTTTCGCGAAACAGTTTGCAGGTGTGTAAAATTTTATCTACTAAGGTTGTTTTTCCGTGGTCAACGTGGGCAATAATAGCTATGTTACGAATATTCATGTGTTACTTTTTTTAAAACAGAGCGCGAAGATACACTAATTACGTCAATTAGCAATTCGTTTGTGCTTCTTTGTATGCTCTTGCCTAAGCAACCTTATTTTCCTTTGCGCATCAAATCTTCTATATCATTAGCTTCTATGGGTATATTGGCCATAAGGTCTATAGGTGCTTTTTCTGTAATCAGCAGGTTGTTTTCTATGCGTACCCCTATATTTTCTTCGCGAATATAAATGCCGGGCTCGCAGGTAAATACCATTCCGGCTTCAAATTTTCTATAGCGGTTGCCCACATCGTGCACATCTAAACCTAAGTAGTGAGAGGTTCCGTGCATGAAATACTTTTTATACAAAGGGGCGGCAGGATCTTGTTTTTTTACTTCGTTGGCCTCTAATAAATGCAGTTTTATCAACTCGTCTTCCATTAGTTTGCCTACGGTATTTTGATATTCGCTCATTAAGGTGCCCGGTATCAGCATTTTGGTGGCGGCTTTCATTACGCGAAGCACGGCATTATACACTTCTTTTTGCCGTGAACTGTAAGTGCCGTTTACCGGTATGGTGCGTGTTAAATCCGAATTGTAGTTGGCGTACTCAGCAGCTACATCTAAGAGTAAAATGTCTCCCTCTTTGCATTGTTTGTTGTTTTCTATGTAGTGCAGCACGCATGAGTTGTAGCCGCTGGCAATAATGGGGGTATAGGCAAAGCCTTGGCTGCGGTTGCGACTAAATTCATGAATAAACTCAGCTTCTATCTCATACTCCCAAACATTAGGCTTTATAAATGATAGAACCCTTCTAAAACCTTTTTCGGTAATGTTGCAGGCTTGTTGTATCAACTCTATTTCTGTTTTTTGTTTAATGGCGCGTAGTTGGTGCATCAAAGGGGCGGCGCGCTCGTAGCGGTGTAGGGGGTACTCGCTCATGCAGCTTTTTACAAAGCGGGCTTCTCGGGTTTCGGTTTCTATAACGGCGCGCACATGCTCGTTGGTGTTTAAATACACTTGCTCTGCCTCTGCCATCAGCGAACGAAAAACCGTTTTAAATTCGTGCAACCAATATATTTTGGTGATGCCGCTTACCTGCTGTGCTTCTTGCTTAGTTAATTTATGCCCTTCCCAAACGGCTATCGTTTCGTTGGTTTCTTTCAAAAAAAGCACTTCTGTATGTACGCCATCTTTTGCGGTGGGGTATAAAAGCAATATACTTTCTTCTTGGTCTATGCCGCTTAAGTAAAATAAGTCGGAGCTTTGCCTGAAGCGCAACGTGCCATCGGCATTGGTAGGCAACACATCGTTGGAATTAAAAACAGCCAACGAATTGGGCTTCAGTAAGGCTGCTAGGCGTTTGCGGTTTTCAATAAATAACTGCGAGTTTATGGGTGCGTATTTCATGTGGTTTAATTATTTGTTTTTTTAATGATGATGCTTATAGCCTGCTCCCAAATTTTATGATTTTTGGTAATACGGTTTTATTTTTACAAAAGTATTCTTTTTTGGCATACCAAATTTTACAAAGAGATGCTAAGGCCATCGTAGGCGGGTTGTATCCACCCGGGTAGCTGGGCGCACACTTCTTTATGGGTTCCTAGTTGATGCGAGATGTGTGTAAAATAGGCTTTTTTGGGTTTTAATTCATGCATTAAATCAATAGCCTGCTGAAACGTAAAATGCGAAATATGAGTTTCCTTTCTAAGTGCATTTACTATAATAATTTCAGAGCCTTTTATTTTTTGTTTTTCGGCATCAGAAATAAAATTAGCATCGGTGATGTATGTGATATCTCCTACTCTAAAGGCTTTTACCGGCATTTTGTAGTGCATTACCTGTATGGGTGTAAAAAGGGTATCGCGTATGCTAAAAGGGGAATCGTAAATGGTGTGCATATTTATTTGTGGAATACCGGGGTATTTTTCATCAGAAAAGATATAAGAAAACTCTTTTTTTATGGCGTCTTGCACTTCGGTGGTAGCGTATATATCCACCGGTTTTTTGTGTAAAAAATTAAAAGCGCGTATATCGTCTAATCCGGCTATATGGTCTTTATGCGAATGGGTATAAAGAACGGCTTGTATGTTTTTTATTTTTTCGCGCAGCATTTGTTGTCTAAAATCGGGGCCGGTATCAATTACAAAGGTATTTGTATTATGTTGTATTAACACCGAAGAGCGCAAGCGTTTGTCTTTTTCATCGTTTGATTGGCATACATAACAAGGGCAACCAATAAGGGGTACGCCTTGTGAGGTGCCGGTGCCCAAAAAAGTAAGTGTTACGCTCATGGTGTTGCAAAGATAGCAACTTAAGGCAAGCTAAAAATAGCGCCAAACGAGAAAAAATAATTGTAAGGAACCGCCACGTTGTTGTTGTACTGGTACCTGCAATAGCTTTGTAGTTTACATCGTTTAGATACTTCATAAGCGCCTAAAATTTGAGCAAAAGGTTGGTTGTATAGATACGGATTAAAAACATCGTATGAGCCGTAAGTGGCCTCTACTTCTGCTTTTTTGTATAGGTATTTAAGCGATAGTTTAAATATGGGGTAGTTTTTTTGAGTGCCTGCGGCAGAGGGCATAAAATCGGGCTTATTGCTTTGGTGCGAAGAAAAAACATAACCTCCGGCGGCCAAAACATGAAACGATTTGGAAAGAGGGTATTTGGCTTCTGCAATAAAAATGGCATTGGTTTTTCTGTAGGTAGGTGCCGGGTAGTAGGTAACATTGTCTGAGAGGCGTGTTAACACTCTAAATACATCGTAAAACCATTTGCTTTGCAATTCTATTTTGTAATGGCAGTACGAGGTAAAGGCCTGTTGCTTTTCGCCTAGGCGCGTACCGGCTTCTAAGCGCAGCCAATTGCATATTTTAAAATTACCTACTATGTTTTGGTCTGTACGCCACTCTTTTTGTGCATCTACAATTACGCGGGCATATACCAATAATTTTACTCTAGGGCTGTGTTCTTGGTGGGGTAGCGTATCGCTATGTTGCCCAAAAGCAGATAGGCCACTTAAAAACAATAAGGCAACAAAAACGTTTTTCATCAGGGGTTAAAAATAGTTAAAAAAGCGCTACCTTTGAGGGCAAATATTTTTTTATGCGAATTTTTGGTGGACTTGGACTTATAGCGGCGTTCGTGCTTTGGGTTTTGTACAGGCTTTACAAAAAAGATTTAAAACAAAACAAACAAGCATTTTATGTTTATATGACTTTTGCTGCCGTATGGGTTCTGATATACGGCTTTATGTTATTAGGCTCCTAATAAGCCGTATTTTTTTTCTTTTGTACAAAGCGATTGTAATCGCTCATGAGGGCGCTATACAGCAGCACGGCTATTTTTCGGGCACCGGCCGGCGAAAAGTGAATGTAATCGGTAGCCGCTATGCCTTGTTCTACCCAGCTAATCATGCTGTTGTGCCCCCCCATACAATCGTACATATCAAAAAAAGCACAATGGGTGTTAAATGCAGCTTGGCGTATGGCATCGCGCAGAGGCTCCAGCAAAGGGTAGGTACTGTAATTTTCCCCCTCTTTGATGCTCATATCGGAGGGGCCGATAACTAAAATGCTGGCCTGCGGAGCTATTTTTTTTATAGCTTGTATTTGCGCCTGCAAATAACCTCCAAAGTCGTGAGCCATTTTTTCGTTGAGTATATTGGGTAGGGTATTGCCACCAAACTGAAGGATAATAAATTTTGTATTTAAGTAATCGTAAAAAAGTTTTAGATGTTGCATATTCATCTGAGTAAAAAACGTACCCGAGCTGCCTCGCAAACCAAAATTATCAATCATGACACCACCTGTACCCTCTAAAGATAAGCCATATATATCCGGACTACCAGTTCCTTTAAACTTTAACTCAAAGGTATTGGGTGTTTGCGAAAGGGGTATTTTTAATATGTTGAAACTGCCTTTTTTTAGGGTGTCGGTTTTTTCTACGGTATTGTTTTCTATATATTGTATTTGGGTGTTGTTGTTTTTGTTGGCATAAAAAAGATGTATTTTTTGATATGACGCTATTGAGGCACCCGCATTGGTATTGGTTTTTATTTTGAGCCAAGCATTTTTAAGAGATACCGTATCTTCATAAGCACCGTATCGGCAAAAACCGGCTGCTATACCATAATTGTTATGCTTTACCCGAGTGTCTTTAGCAGTAAAAATAGTGTATCGGTCCCAGTTATCGCTCCATGTTTGTTTAATACCTACGCTCTGGGCTACGGGCATGGCAGCTAACCAACCTATACCCGAGCCTCCAAAATGACCTTGCAGTTTTTGGCGAAGGTAATCGGTAATGCGGTCGCCCTCTATTTGCGAGTCGCCGTAATGCAGTATCCGTATGCTTTCAGAAGCATCAACCGAAAGCTCGGCTAAGGCTTCAAAAAAAGCGTGCAAAGCATCTTTTGCCGAATCGGGATACTGAATAGTGGTAATTAGTTTAATAGAAGGGTCGTTTATTTCGGCATAAGAAATTTCTTTTTTTTCTTTTTTATGAAGGCTATCGCTTGCTTGTATATCCGTTAGGCTATCCTGTTTTTCGGCTAAAGCTACTATGTTAGAAATATCAATTTTTGCTTCTGTTTTTTGAGAGAAGTACTTTTTTACGCTGGGGAATGTGATTTTTTGCCCCAAAAGCAAGCAGCCTTCTTCCGGAAAAAGAAATGAAACGCCGGCCAGCAGCAGCATGGTGCCTAACAAAAAAAGCAGTATAGCTCGTGGCTTTATTTCTTTCATCGTAGCAATATTAGTAAAAGCCTTTGATATGTATTTAAAAAAATGATTGATTACCTTTGCCTGTTAAAAATTACCTTTTTTGGAACCAATACATATACAAATAAACGGGCTAAGTAAAAAGTTTATACACGAGTGGGTTTTTAAAGAGATAAACCTTCTTATCTCTCCCAAGGAAAAGTGGGTGCTAATGGGCTCTAACGGCTCAGGAAAATCAACGTTGATGCAGTGTATAGCCGGTTTTTTAATTCCCTCTAAGGGCGAAGTGCTTTGGAAAACCCAAACACAGCGCATAGAAGTAGAAAAAATATATCAATACCTTAGCGTGGCCTCACCTTATATGGAGTTAATAGAAGATTTTACTTTATACGAGAGTGTAGAGCACCAGCGCCGGTTTAAACCTTTTATTCATTCTTATTCTGCCGAGGCCGTTATAGAGTTGATGCAATTGGAACAGGCTCAGCATAAGTTTATAAAAAATTTTTCATCTGGTATGAAGCAACGCGTACGGTTGGGTATGGCCATCTTGGCTGATTGCCCGGTGCTGTTGTTAGATGAGCCTTGCAGCAATTTAGATGCAAAAGCCATTAGTTGGTACCAGCAGATGATAGAAAAATATGCGGCACAAAAAACGATATTGGTGTGCAGCAACGCCGTAGAAGCTGAGTATGTTTTTTGTACCAATAAAATAGAAATAGAGCAGTACAAATAGCGTTATTTTTTTGTGAAAAATTCGTTCAGCTCTTGCATATCGGCAAGGTGTTTGGCTTTTATTTTTTTATTTTGGTCTATCACAAATACCTCCGGTGTTCCGCTAATGCTGTATAATTGTATGTAGTTGGCTTTTAGTTCACTATCAATAAGGTGTGTGCCGGGTAGTTTTAATAACTTGAGTTTTTCTTTCCATTTTTCTTCATCGGGTAGCACACAAGCGGTAATTAAAGAAATTTCAGGATGTATTTTTAACCATGTTTTTATTTTTGGTAGCTCTTGTAAACAATGGGCGCAATCGTAGCTCCAAAAAACCAATAGACTTGTTTTTTTTATTTGTTGGTGCAATTGTATTTCTTTCCCGGCGCTGTCGCTGGCTGTAAAATTAGGGCATACAGCTCCTATAAAAATTTTCTTTAGCGCTTCGGCCTTTTGGTAAATACCTTGCAGTTGGTCGGGCGTAAGCCACCAGCTTCTGTTTTTTTCGTAATAATTTTCTACCAGATGAACAAAGATTTTGTCTTGCCCTTTTACAGACGAGCGCTCAAACGAATTGCCTAAGAAATACAAACTCCACTTAAAATTTTCTTTTGATGCCGAGGCTTGCTGTAAAATAGCATCGCAGCAAGAAATAACACTGTCGGTATTGGGAAAACCACATTCGTTTATATAACGAGTATAGTTGATATACAGCACATTACTAAAGGCAAGTTTCGAATTAGCAAAGCGAATATTATCTAAAAAATGTTTTTTTAGCCAAGCGCCTTGCTCTTTTGTAGGTATGTTTTTAGGAACTGCTACCGCTATGCTGGCTTGCAGCAAGTCGGCCACTAAACTGTTGGGGTTGTTTTTTATGGTTTGTGTTTTTATCTGCTCTAACTGGCTTTGGTAGGCGCTTATTGTTTTCTTTAAAATTGAGATAGAGTCGGGGGTGGTGATTTTTTTACTCAGCTTTCGTTGCAACAGCTGCATTTGAAATTCATCAAACTTATATCGTTTTAAAAAAGTGTAATAAGCCGTATTCTCTTTACTGTTTGTAAAAGAAAGGGTGTTCATAATATCGTTGGTATCAGCTTGTACCGAGAAATTATTTTCTTCGGTTAGCAAAAACTCAAACGCTTTTTTATTGGATAGATAAAACAAAAACACACCCCCCGTAAGGGTGTCTGAGCTTTCAAAAACAGCCTCACCTTCATTATTGGCGAGCGCAGTATCTTTTGGGTAGCGGTTTTCGCCGTATTGGTAATACATATATACCGGTTTATTTTTTACATTGCTTTTTAATGTAATTTTGTACCCGTTTATTGCAAAAATTGGCATCACAAAAAAACTAAGCACGATGGTATTCAAATTTTTTCTGCTTCTCATATTTCTTTTAGTCGATTGGTATTTTTTTTCGGGTGTTCAGGTTTTAATAAAAGACCTAACGCCGCCACGCAAAAGTACGATTCAAATAGCATACTGGGTGCTATCGGCGCTTACAATTTTTCTTTTAATCCTTACTTTTTCAGTAAAAGATGCGCATTTGCCTGTTTTTTTTAGGTCGGTGGTGGTATCGATACTTTTTGTTCTTTTTATTTCTAAATTTTTAGGCTGTCTTATTTTACTTATAGACGATATGATGCGTTTGTTTCGTTGGGGTTTTCAATACGCTGCCACCATACATACTCCCGAAAAACGGACAGGCATTTCGCGCTTGCAATTTTTTGGATATACGGCGGCAGGGCTTTTCTCTCTCTCGTTTGTCTCTCTTTTATATGGAGTAGTAAAAGGGGCTAAAAATTTTAAAACACACCGGGTAAAACTTTCATTCAAAAACTTACCAAAGAGCTTTAGTGGATTAAAAATAGTGCAAATATCCGATATTCATACCGGTAGTTTTGCCGATACCTCTTCTTTGCAACAGGCTTTTGATAAGGTAATGGAATTAAAACCAGATGTTATTTTTTTTACAGGAGATTTGGTGAACGATAAAGCCACCGAAACTGAAGGTTTTTTGCCCCTATACCAACAACTAAAGGCCCCCATGGGTGTGTACTCTATTTTAGGCAATCATGATTACGGCGACTATGCTCACTGGGAAAGCGGGCAAGCCAAGCGCGACAACTTAAATGCCCTGAAAAACATTCACGCGCAGGCGGGTTGGCGTTTGCTTATAAACGAGCATGTGGTGTTAGAAAAAAACAACGAGCAAATTGCCTTGTTAGGTATTGAAAATTGGGGCGGTAACTTGCACTTTCCTAAATACGGCCGTATGGATTTAGCGCACCGGGGCACCGAAAAATATCCTTTTAAAATACTACTCTCTCACGACCCCTCACACTGGGATAAGCAAGTAAAAGAATCGTATAAAGATATTGACCTTACCCTAAGCGGCCACACACACGGCGCCCAGTTTGGGGTAGAAATACCGGGCTATATAAAATGGAGTCCTTCTAAATATTTTTACAAACAATGGGCGGGCCTATACAACAAGGAAAATCAATTTCTATATGTAAACCGGGGGCTTGGTTGCGTAGGCCGAGAACATGTGCCGGCATACAACGGCAGGTTGGGTATATGGCCCGAAATCACCTATATAGAGCTGCTATCCGTTTGACGTGGCTTATAGTAAAAAAAGAGAACACGGCACACGCTTCAAAAACAGTATCTTTGTTGCATGTTATTAGAAAAAACAGGTATTCCTTTTAAAAAAAACACCTCTTTTACACCTCTTTTTTTAGATTATGTAAACGGAGCAGACCATCTGCGCCCTTTCTATGAACAAATGCCTACTCAAGAGGGTATCTTCTCTTTTGTAGCCCAAAACCCGTATCCCAATTTAGATAGAGTACTACTGCATAACGAATTGCTGAACCAAAATAAAAACGTACAGCTAAGCGATGCTTCAAAAAAAAATATAGATGTATTAAAAAATAAAAACACCTATACCGTTACCACCGGGCACCAACTTTGCTTAGCTACCGGTCCTTTGTATTTTATATACAAAATACTTTCTTGCATTAACCTTTGCGAAATTTTAAATAAAAAAAACACCCATCAACATTTTGTTCCGGTATATTGGCTCGCTTCCGAAGATCACGACTTTGAGGAGATAAACCACCTGCATTTATTCGGTAAAAAAATAGTATGGCAAAGCAACCAAAAAGGCAAAGTAGGCTCTTTCTCTTTGCACGAGTTGCACAGCACCCTTGCCGAGATGCAGCAAGTATTAGGCACTACTAAACAAGCGCAAGAACTTTTTGATTTATTGCAGCACGCATACAGTCGGTCAAATTTAACAGAAGCTACTCGTTATTTGGTAAACGAACTATTTGGCAACTATGGCTTAGTAATAGTAGATGGGGACAGCAACGTATTTAAACCACTTTTTATTCCTGAAATAAAAAAAGATGTGTTTGAAAACACTTCATACCAGCAGGTAAACAAAAGCACCTCGGCTTTACAACAGCATTTATACAACACACAGGTAAGTCCACGAGAAATCAATGTTTTTTACACCGATACCCATATCCGTGAGCGCATAGTGCAAGAAGGTGGCACGTATAAAGTATTAAACACCCCGCTTGCTTTTTCAAAACAAGAAATGCAAAATTTGATAGAAGCAAGTCCCGAAAAAATCAGCCCTAATGTAGTGTTGCGCCCTTTGTATCAACAAAAAATACTGCCCAACGCGGTGTATGTAGGCGGCCCGGGCGAGCTGGCATACTGGCTGCAATACCAAGCCTTGTTTCAAGCCTACTCAATTCCCTTTCCTGTTTTAGTGCCCCGCAATTTTATTTTTTATCTTGAAAAAAATACAGCTCAAAAAATAGAAAAATTAGGATTGAAGCCGGAAGATTTTTTTGAAGAAAAAGACAAAATAATAAAAAAATATTTGTTGTTGCAGCAACCTTTTTCGCTACAAGAAACAAAAGAATTATTAAAAAAAGGATATAACCAACTAAAACAAGAAATAGGCGCTTTAGACAAAACACTGATAGCCGCTGCCGAAGCAGAAGAACAAAAAAACAGTAAAGGCATAGAAGCCTTAGAGCAAAAAGGAATAAAAGCACTTAAACAAAAAAACGAGCAGGCCATCAAGCAAATAGAAACGGTGTATGAACGCTTATTTCCGCAGCACATCCCACAAGAACGATATGGAAACTTTTTGCAATTAGCCCTCACCAATCCCTCTTTTATAGAAGATATAAAAAACAACAGCAGTTCTTTTGTTTTAGAAAAAGAAGTGCTTCTTCTTTCTGAAAAATAAACCGTACCTTTACCCTATCTTTAAATTACAATACCATGATAAATAAAAAAATAGAAAAAGCCCTAAACCGCCAAGTAGTGTTAGAGGCAGAAGCCTCACAGTATTATTTAGCCATGGCCTCGTGGGCAGAAAACAACGGTTACAACGGCGTAGCAGCCTTTTTTTACCGCCATTCTGACGAAGAGCGCATACACATGCTAAAACTCATCAAGTATATTAACGAGCGCGGCGGCTGCGCCGAAATATCCGCTTTATCTAAACCCAGAGCCCATTTTTCTTCGTTAAACGATATTTTTCAAGACCTGCTAAAACAGGAAATAACCGTGTCCGGAGAAATAAACGATTTAATAGAAATTTGTTTAAAAGAAAAAGACTATACCACACATAACTTTTTGCAATGGTATGTAGCCGAACAAATTGAAGAAGAAGCGTTGGCGCGTACCATGTTGGATAAATTAAAACTCATTGGCTCAGATAAAGGTGGCTTGTATCTTTTTGACCGAGATTTAAGCACGTTTCAAGCGAGCCCTTCCGGCGATGGCAACAAGGCTTAGAAAAAAGAGTTAAAAAAATGAAATTACATATTCGCCTGTTTGTTTGTTGTTTGGGAGTTTTTCTTACCGCATCTTCTTGCACCAAGGCAGGCAAGGGCGGCAACGCCACCGTAGTATGCTCGGTATGGAATACAGACAATAACAGCGCGCCCGTAAATGGGGTAACCGTATATGTTTCGTATGGGCAAAGCACGCCCCCCAGCGCCAACACATCGGGCTATGATGACCATCAGGTAGCTACGGCCACCAGCAACACGGTAGCTTTTTCGGGCTTGCAAAAAGGAACGTATTATTTTATGGCTGTAGGTACGCAAACCGTTACCTCTACCCAGGGTACTGCTACCGTTCAGGTTTCGGGGGGTGCCCCTTATAGCTTAATGCACGGCAGCGGCATCAACAACGCTACTATCGGGGTTACGTATTAAACGCTCTTTTTTCAAATTTTTATAAAATAATAAGGACAATCGTGTACCTTTGCCGCCTAATTTTTTAAGAGTATAAAGTATGGCATTAAAATGCGGCATTGTAGGCTTGCCCAACGTAGGCAAATCCACCTTATTTAATTGTTTAAGCAACGCCAAAGCACAGGCAGCAAATTT
Source organism: Bacteroidota bacterium (assembly GCA_018267475.1). GTDB lineage: Bacteria > Bacteroidota > Bacteroidia > B-17B0 > Aurantibacillaceae > PALSA-968. Next base: position 30,166 of record JAFDYI010000003.1, read on the forward strand.
TCCGTTTTGCACTATAGACCCCAACGTAGGCACCATTACCGTGCCGGATGAGCGCCTTACCAAACTGTCGGAACTGGTAAAACCACAAAACTTAGTGCCCACCACCGTAGAAATTGTAGATATTGCCGGCTTGGTAAAAGGAGCCAGCAAAGGAGAAGGCTTGGGAAATAAATTTTTGGGTAACATCCGCGAGTGCCATGCTGTTTTACACGTGTTGCGCTGCTTTGATGACCCAAACGTAGTGCACGTAGATGGCTCTGTAAACCCGGTACGAGATAAAGAAATTATTGATACCGAATTGCAATTAAAAGACTTGGAAAGCGTAGAACTAAAAAGCAAAAAATTTGAAAAATTAGCCAAAACAGGAACCGATAAAGAAGCCGTAAAAACATATAACGTGTTGCAAAAGGTAAAAACCGCTTTGGAAGGAGGACAATCGGCGCGAGCAGCAAAACTAGATGATACCGAGATGGAGTACGTAGCCGACCTACATCTGCTTACCATAAAACCGGTACTGTACGTGTGCAATGTAGAAGAAACTGCTGCCAAAACAGGAAACGCCTATGTAGAGATGGTGCGCAAAGCCACTGAAGGTGAAAATGCAGAGCTACTTGTTATTACAGCACAAATGGAAAGCGAAATAGCCGCCTTAGAAAGCTATGAAGAAAAACAGTTGTTTTTAGCTGAAATGGGCTTAGAAGAACCCGGTGTAAATAAATTGATTAAAGCCGCTTACAGACTGCTAAACCTGCAAACCTATTTTACTGCCGGGGTAAAAGAAGTACGCGCTTGGACTATCGACAAAGGTTGGAAAGCCCCGCAAGCAGCAGGCGTTATTCATACTGATTTTGAAAAAGGATTTATTAAAGCAGAGGTAATGAGCTATGCCGATTTTGTAGGATTAGGATCCGAAGCCGCTTGCCGCGATGCCGGCAAACTACGCGTAGAGGGAAAAGAGTACATCGTGTCTGATGGAGACATTATGCACTTTAGATTTAATGTATAAACCGATTTGAAATGACAATACCTTGAACGACCGAACGCATTTTAATGATAGATGGTTTTTCTGAAGGTTGTTAAAAATCAAATGGTATGAAAAAAGTCTAATTAAAAAATGCCTGTGCAAAGGTAGGAGCTCCAATACAAAAAAAATGGTGAAGCAGTAGTTAAAACAAATGTTTTTTATATCTTTGCCTTCCCTTTAAAAAAGTATAATAACCTAAAAAATCATACAACATGTCAACAGCCACTGCACAAGCCTACCTTCCGTACAAAGTAAAAGATATGAGCCTTGCCGAATGGGGGCGCAAAGAAATAAAATTAGCCGAAGAAGAAATGCCCGGCCTGATGGCGCTGCGCAAAGAATACGGAGCTAAAAAACCATTGAAAGGCGCGCGCATTGCCGGCTGCCTGCACATGACCATACAAACCGCCGTACTGATAGAAACCTTAGTGGAATTAGGCGCCGAAGTTACTTGGAGTTCCTGCAATATCTTTTCTACTCAAGACCACGCCGCCGCCGCCATTGCCGCCGCCGGCATACAAGTATATGCCTGGAAAGGCATGAATGCCGAAGAGTTTGACTGGTGCATAGAGCAAACCCTTTGGTTTGGCAAAGAACGCCAACCCCTAAACATGATTTTAGACGACGGGGGCGACCTTACCAACATGGTATTTGACAAATACCCCGAGCTGGCTGCCGGCATTAAAGGACTGTCGGAAGAAACCACTACCGGCGTACACCGCCTGTATGAGCGCATGAAAAACGGCACCTTGCTGTTGCCCGCCATTAACGTAAACGACTCCGTTACCAAATCAAAATTTGATAATAAATACGGTTGCCGCGAAAGTTTGGTAGATGCCATTCGTCGTGCTACTGATATTATGCTGGCCGGCAAAGTAGCCGTAGTGGCAGGGTATGGCGATGTGGGTAAAGGCTCTGCTCAATCGCTTTCATCACAAGGGGTGCGCGTTATTGTTACGGAAATAGATCCTATCTGCGCTTTGCAAGCTTGTATGGATGGCTACCAAGTAATGAAAATGGATAACGCCGCCAAAATAGCCGACATTTTAGTAACAACCACCGGCAATAAAGATATTATTGTAGATCGCCATTTTAAAGCCATGAAACACAATGCCATTGTGTGCAACATTGGGCACTTTGACACCGAGATAGATATGGCATGGCTCAACAAAAATCACGGAAAAACAAAAGAAGAAATAAAACCACAAGTAGATAAATATACGGTTGATGGAAAAGATATTATTGTATTAGCCGAAGGCCGCTTGGTAAATTTAGGTTGCGCCACCGGGCACCCCAGCTTTGTAATGAGCAACTCGTTTACCAACCAAACGTTGGCTCAGCTGGAACTATGGACTAACACCGCCAGCTACGAGAAAAAAGTATATACTCTGCCTAAACATTTAGACGAAAAAGTGGCCATGTTGCACTTAGGCAAATTAGGTGCCGAGTTGGATACTTTAAATGCAGAGCAAGCTAAATATATTGGCGTTCCGGTAAACGGCCCCTTTAAAGCAGAACATTATCGCTACTAAAAAAACAAATAGTGCTTTTTACTACGCGTATAAATGAAAAAAAAGTCGTAGGTTTGAAGTGCTAAGATGAAAATTTTTATTTCCGCAATAAGCTTGTTGGCATGGGTAGGGATAAGCTACGCACAAACGGCTGATAGTTCCGCAAAAAACGGATACCATGTTTTTTATTTTGATAACGGAAAAAAATCGTCGGAGGGTTCTATGCGTGATGGAAAAGCCGATGGCTATTGGAAAAACTACTACAAAACAGGGAGCCTAAAAAACGAAGGAAACCGAAAAAACTTTCAGTTAGAAGGGCTTTGGAAATTTTACAACGAAAAAGGGCAGCTAAGCAAAAGTTTTAACTACAGCGCAGGCAAAAAAAATGGATTTATCACGACCTATGATACCTCTGGTGCTGTTTTTTCGAAAGAAAACTATGTGAATGATATAAAACAAGACACCTCTTTTTTGTATTACAGAAGCGGCCTGCTAAAACAAAGCATTCCTTTTAAAAATGGCAAAGCCGACGGCATTTCCTACATCTACTCGCCCGACACCGTTATTACCAGCATCATTCACTACAAAATGGGTTATGTAGAGCGTCAAGAAAACATTAACCAAACCGATGAAAGCGGTAACAAACAAGGCGTTTGGAAAACCTTTTATAAAAACGGACAAATAGCTAAAGAAGAAAAATACAGAAACAACGAAATAGATGGCTATGTAAAAGAATACGATAAGCAAGGCAACCTAAAAGACTTAAAAAAATACGACAACGGAACCCCCATAACCAAAGCACCCGAACTGGCGAAGTTAGATGTGTTTAAAGCCTATTTTGAAGATGGGGGCGTGCGCTACGAAGGCGGTTATATTGATGGCGTACCCATGGGCACCCACTACCGTTTTCATCAAGCGCGGCGCTGCGACACGGTATTGGTGTTTGACGATTCTTTACAAATCAACCAAAAACAATTTCATTGCTTCAATGTATCCGTACCCGACTCGGCTTTTGTATATCAAAACGGGTATCTGTTAGAGCGCGGCCCCGTGGACTCGTTGCGCCGCCGGCAAAAAGAATGGATAGAGTACAACATCAGCGGGGAGTTTCGCTCTAAAGGCACCTATGTGGACGATAAGCGCATTGGCAGTTGGGAGTTTTTTTATCCCAATCAAAAAATAGAACAAAAAGGTAAGTACGATAAAAAAGGCCGCCTACAAGGCACCTGGCTGTGGTATTATCCCAACGGCAACGTGCTGATGAAAGAGTACTACCAAAACGATAAGTTGGAAAATACCTACGAAGAATATACCGAAGATGGGAAACTGATTACCAAAGGCGAGTACTTAGACGGCGAAAAAGAAGGGAATTGGTTCTATCAAATTTTAAACTATAAAGAATACGGCGTGTACCACAACGGCATGCCCGATAGTATTTGGAAGGCCTATTACGCTAAAGAAAACAAACTACGCTTTGAAGGTAACTTTCAAAATGGCGAGCCCGAAGGCAAGCATACCTACTATTACGATAATGGGCGCGTGCAAACCATGGGCAAATACGTAGGAGGCGCAAAAGACGGTAACTGGGTTTATAACGATGAAAAAGGATTTCCTATACTAACCATTACCTACCGAAATGGAGAAGAAACGAAATGGGACGGGAAAGAAGTACCCACAGCCCCCGAAAATGGATTAAAAGTATTTCAGGATACTAAAAATAATAAAACACCCGACACCAAAAAACAACAAGGCAAAAACAATGAAACAACCACCGAAGAAAACAAATAATTCGGAAAACGCAGCTTGCCGAAACATTGTAGAAAACATGCCCATACCCTTAGTGGTTGTGGATATGAAAGGCACCCCCATATTTGCCAACCAAGCAGCCCTAAAATTTGCCGGCATAAAAAACTTAGACAAAGCCAATATATACGACTTTGTAGAAGCACGTTTTTTGAAAAAAGTATTAGATAGAAAAAACAGTATTAAATCCGGACAAAAATTACCGCCCGTTAAAATTGATACACACGACAAAAAAAACAACCAAAGAACCATAGAGATACACACGCAAGCCATTGAACACGAAGGCAAAAAAGCCATGCAAGTAATTTTTATAGATGTAACCAACCATAAATTGCTGCAAGAACAAAAAATAAAAACACAACTAGAAAAAGAAAAAAACCAGGCATTAAAAAGAAAGCAAGAAGAAATAGAAACCAAACACGGACATCTAGAAGCAGTGTTAAACTCAACCGAAGATACCGTTTTTGTAATGGATAAAAAATGCTGCCTTATAGAAGTAAACGAAGCCTTTAGAAACGATATACGAAGAAGCCGCCAAAAAGAAGTACAAACCGGCGACTCCATACTGAAACTGCTACCTAAAGAACAAGGAAAAAAAATACAGAAAAGTTTTAAAAAAGCGTTACAAGGAGAAAGCGTTTTTGTTTCCGACTCGCTCATTACCATTAAGGGGCAAAAATATATGTACGAGGCCCAATACCGCCCCGTACGAGTAGAAGGAAAAATTATTGGCGTGGCTGTTTTTTCTAAAAATGTAACCGAAAAAGAAACATCGAAGCAAGAGCTTTTAAATAAAGAAACGCAACTATCTACCATTATCAATACTACAAACGATATTATTTTTTCAGTAAATAGAAATTGTGAAGTAATACAAAGCAATATCGTAATGCAAGAAATAGCTTTGTTGCGAAGCGGAAAAGAAATGCTGCCCGGCATGAATTTTTTAGATTTTGTATCAAAAGAAAAACGAACCCAATTAAAAGAAACATATACTCAAGTATTAAGCGGACAGGCTGTTACCGCTATAGAAACGTATATACACCCAAAATATAAAGACAACCGCATATACGAAGCCAACTACAACCCCATCACCAATCCTGATGGCAGCGTGGTGGGCATGTCGGTGTTTGCACGCGATATTACCGAACAAAAAAAGAACGAAGAAAAAATAAAGCACGTACAACTACAGCTGGCTTCTATTATAAATAACTCTACCGATGTAGTAGTATCTATTGATAAAAACTACAGAATAGTGCAGTTTAATACATTATTATATCAAGTGGTAGAAGGCAATTATAAATTTCAGGTACAGGTTGGGGATAGCATTTTTAGAATCATAGAGCCAAATTTGCATAGTGATATAAAAAATATATACGACCTTATTTTTGCAAAAGGAATTTCAAAAATAACAGTAGAAATGTTTCCGGTAAATAGCGTGATGCGCTACTACGAAACCAACTACAACCCCATAAAAGAAAACGATGAAGTAATAGGAATTGCCATATTTTCGCGCGATATTACCCAAAAAATAATGGCTGAAAAAGAACTAAAAGAAGCCTTGAAAGAAAAAGAAGTATTGCTAAAAGAGGTGCACCATCGGGTAAAAAACAACCTGCAAGTAATATCCAGTATTTTAAACCTACAAACCAGCTATTTAAAAGACAAAAGTACGGTTAATCTGTTAAAAGAATGTCAAAACCGCATCAAAACCATGTCTTTTATACACGAAAGCTTGTATCAAACCAAAGACTTTTCGCAGATTAACTTTTCGGAATACATCACCCTTTTGGTTAAAAATTTATTTTATTCGTATGACGCGAATCAGCAAAAAATTAAAGCAAATTTTGATATTGATAGTATTTTTCTTAATTTAGATACCTCAATTCCGTGCGGGCTCATCATAAACGAGTTAGTTTCTAACGCTTTTAAGTATGCTTTTGCCGATGGAAAAGAGGGTTTTATCTTTGTACAATTAAAGAAAATGAAAAACGGAAAAATAAGTATGATTGTAGCCGACAACGGCAAAGGCATTCCGGATACGGTTGATTTTAAAAACACCGAATCGCTAGGTTTGCAATTAGTAAACATACTTACCCAACAAATAAACGGCGAAGTAACCCTAAACAAAACCAACGGAACTAAATTTGAAATAACCTTTAACCCTTAAACCCTATGTCAAACTCCATCAGTATTTTGGTAGTAGAAGACGAAAGCATCGTTTCTAAAGATATTCAAAACAGCCTGAAAAAAATAGGCTACAACGTAGTAGGCGCCTGCAACAATGCCAATGAAGCAATAGAACTGGCACGCGAGCACCACCCCGATTTGGTTTTGATGGATATTATGCTAAAAGGAAATCTTACCGGTATTGATGCCGCCGACCAAATAAAAGAGCTAAACATTCCTATTGTTTTTCTTACAGCTTATGCCGATGAGGCTACTTTGGCCAAAGCAAAAATTACAGAGCCTTATGGTTATATCTTAAAACCATTTAAAGAAAAAGATTTAAACATTTCGATAGAGATGGCCATACACCGTCATAAAAAAGTAAGCGAGCTAAAAAAGGAGCGCGATTTTTTATACTCTATCGTAGAAAACAAAGAGGGCTCGGCAAAAGACGTTATTTTTGTGAAATCAAATAATCGATTAGTAAAAATAAACACCAAAGATATTTTCTTTATAGAGGCACTAAAAGATTATGTAACCATAAACACCGAACTGATGCGCTATACCATACACTCTACCATGAAAGACATTGAGAAAAAAGTATCGCCCGGCGAATTTATGCGCGTGCACCGCTCGTTTATAGTACGCATAGATAAAATTGTAGCTATAGAAAATCAAAATCTTATTTTAGAAAAAGATAAAAAACCCATTCCTATTGGCGGCTCTTATAAAGATGAATTGTTGCAACGCCTTAACATGGTGTAACCAAAAAAACTAATCTTTTACGCGACTAAAACGCAAGGTCTTTAACATCCAGTTGGGAAGCGGTTTCTGAGGATTTCTTTTTCGTAAATCTAAGTACCAGCCTAATTTTTTTAGTATCGGAATTTTAAATGTTTCTACAAATTCTATCAATGTGCCATCAGGGTCTTCTATATAACTAAAGTGCCCTGCGGCATCGCCCATTTCAAAATGAGTACCGCTATCTACTGTAAAAGGGGTGTTGGCTTGCTGGCAAGCCTTGCGCAAGGCGTCCATATTTTTTATGTCAAAACATAAATGAATAAAACCCAAATCGCCCCAAAATCGATTTTCAAAAATTTTGCGTGGTGTTTTATTTTCTATTTTTATTAGTTCAATATAGCTGGTGCCCAGCATGGTTGAAAAACTACCTTGGCGCCCTTTGCTGTGCGTAAGCAGTACGCGGTGGCATTTGCTTTTGCCAGAGGGCAAGGCTTCTAAATCGGAAAACACACTTTCTTCTTCGTGCAGCACTTTATCGTAACCCAAAATATCAGCATAAAATTTTTTTGATTTTTCTATATTGCTTACACCTAACACGGCCCCTATTACACCACCGGTTTCGTGCAAACTGCTATTAAACATCTCCTTGCTTTCTATCACTTCAAACATATTTCCAAAAACATCTTGACAATAAAAATGCTTTTGTCCGATAGGATTTTGACTTATTTCTCCTAAAATTTTGATGCCTTTATTGTTAAATATTCCTAAAGTTTTAGAAATGTTTTCGGTTTTAATTTTGCCTATTAAAATGCCCAAATCGCCCAACTCTATATTAAAAGAACAGGGTTGAGGTACGCGACTGGTGTATTGCCAAATTTCTAAACCACCCCCGCCGCGCCCGCTAATAGCAAGGATAGCGTGCCTTTGGTGCGGTTTGTTACCGGTATATGGAAGCATTAAATTAGCTTCGGAGGCCTCGTTTAAAATAGGAATATCAATACCAAAATGCTTTCTATACCACCCAAAACCATCGTGCACATTAGGCACACCCACCCCTAATTGCTGAATACCGGATATTATATATTCCATATTTTTGTAATTTGGCGTAAAATTAAACGAAAAAAATGAGTACTATGATGAAAAAAAACAACGCAAAGTGGCCTTTAAAAATTTTTGCATGCTTTGTTTTGTTGTGCGGAAAAAATATACAAGCGCAAAGTAAGGTGTCTTTTGAAGAAGCACATAAGCGGCTTTTAGAAGATTATATTTTGTTTATTGATTCGGTGGAAAAAAAGCAAACCATTCAATCCGAATTTGATGTGCGGGCGCACAAGCATTTATCGCGCATTGTGTTTACCGATGGGAAGTATGAATACCAGATTAAAAAAAACGTGCACGTATATAAAAGCGGTACACGCTATGAAAAAATAGAATGGAGCATTCGTGATTTCCGTCGTTTGTGGTTTCACAAAAAAATTTATCAAATAAAGCAAATAGGAAATAATTATCGGTTTATAGAAAAAGTAGATTTTGATTTTTCTAATCATTTAAAACCGGTACGGATTACAGCCAGTTATGATGATAATTATTTGTTGATACGCATTTTGCGCAGCAAAGGAAAAAAAGAAAGCGCTCACTTGTTGGTAAAGCCGGTAAGCAGCATCCCTTTACTGCATCAGGATTAGTCCGCTTGAATTTTTAAATACAAGTGCGTACAAAAAAATTTTGGTGATAGTACCCTACGGATTGGATTTATCGAACTTTATTAATGATTTTCAAGCAATTAGAACGCTAATGGACATTCTCCCTCGGATACCCTAAGCGGCAAGGTTTCGAACTTTTACTTTTAGGGACAAAATTAGAGCGTGCCAGAAATACAAATTAGGGTCTGATCCTTAAAATGTAAATCGAAACACCAACCGCAACAATACCACTTATTAAAAATGTTGCAGATGGATTAAAAGAGTACCACAACAAGCCGGCAATCGAACTTGCAAGCATAGTTGCAATACTTTGAAAGGCTGTATAAGTTCCTATAGCTGTGGCTGTATTTTCCTTTTTGCAAATATTGGTGATCCATGCTTTAGCGATTCCTTCGGTTGCAGCTGCATATACTCCATATAAAAAAAACAAAGCAATGAATATTATTTTGTTTTCGGTGTAAGCCATTCCTAAATAAACTACTGCAAATAAAACCAATCCTGAAATAAATATTTTTTTCATTCCGATTTGATCGGCTAAAATTCCTAATGGATATGAAAACAATGCGTAAATCAGATTATAGAATACATAAACACCAATAACGGTGGCATCATTATAGCCAGCCTCTTTGATTTTCAATAACAGAAACACATCGGAGCTATTGAACAAAGTAAATACCAATAAAGCACCTACCAATTTACGATAGGTTGCAGGGCTTTCTTTCCAATATCTAACAAAATCCAATAACCTTGTTTTCGTTTTTGGTTTCGTTTGTTCCTTCTGTTTTTCCTTTATGAAAAATGTAATTGCGATAGCAGTGATGCCCGGAAAGAAAGCAATAAAGAAAAGCGTTTTATAATCGTTTGGATAATATGCCAAATAAACCAAAGCCGCCAATGGCCCGATTACTGCGCCTAATGTATCCATTGAACGGTGAAAACCAAATACACGTCCTTTTGTCTGCGGAGTTGCTTCATCGGATAATAAGGCATCTCTTGCACCTGTTCTTACCCCCTTACCAAGTCGGTCAATGGTTCTCGAAAAGAAAATCCAAAGTGGGTATGTAAACAAAGCCATCATTGGTTTTGAGATTGCACTAAAAGCATATCCTATTTGAACGAATGGTAAACGCTTTCCTTTGTTGTCGCTTAAATTCCCGAAGTAGCCTTTACTTAAACCCGCTGTTGCTTCTGCAAAGCCTTCTAAAACTCCAATTAAGATAATGGAAAAACCTATTGTCTTTAAATAGATCGGCATAACCGGATAAAGCATTTCACTTGCTACATCGGTAAATAAACTCACTAATGACAGTATCCAAATATTTCTTGTAATTATTTTCACTTTGATAATTTTAATATTCTCAAGGCTCCGATTATTACGAAGCCAAATACAATAGTTCCTGTAATTAAATCAGGCCATTTGGAATTGAAAAAATAAACCATGATTCCGGCAGCAATAACGCCAATGTTTATTAACACATCATTACTTGTGAAAATTAAACTTGCCTGAATATGAGCTTCTTTACTTTTAGATTTTTGCAGTAATATTAAAGAAGTTGCATTTCCAATGAGTGCTAAACTGGAAATTACAACCATCGTTTGAAATACAGGAACTTCTTCATAACCCAAGAATCGTTTAATAACTTCAAGCAATCCTAAAATTGCTAGAAGAATCTGTAAATACCCGCTGATTTTGGCTATTTGTTTTTTCTTTGCAACTGCATGACCAATGGCATATAGACTCAACGCATACACAATCGAATCTGCAAACATATCTAAGCTGTCTGCCACTAAACCCATTGATCTCGAAATAAAGCCGTAAGTAATTTCCAATACAAAGAAGAAGAAATTAATCACTAAAACACTCCATAATAATATTGTCTCGCTCTTTTCATTTGAAGAAATATTTTCTTCATTTTGAATTGAGGAGATAAGTTTTGAATCTAATTTTAATTCTTCAATACTCTTATTAATGATGTTTACATCTGCGTTATGAAACACGAATAATTTTCTCTTAGGAATATCAAATACAAGTTTTTCAATACCCTCAATGTCAGAAAGCTTCATGCGAATTAATTGCTCCTCGGAAGGGCAATCCATTTTGGTAATATTAAATTCTGATTTAAACACTTTCAAATTTACTTTAATTTCCATCTGATTCCTATATACGTTTCTCTACCTCTTGTAGGCCCCCATACAGATGAAGTGTCAAAATATTTGCTAAACGGATCTTGCCAACTTACAATCGGTCTTTTCTGTCTGAAATCAAAAATATTTTCACAACCCACATAAACATCAAATCGCTTCCATTTGTATGTTATTTGAGCATTTAAAAGTGTGTAAGGTTTTGAGTAATCCGCATGTTGATATTCTATTGGGTTGGTAGCCGTGTTTGGCAGCCTTTGTTTGTCATACCAATGAGCATTCACATCAAAATACCATTTGTCGTTTTTAGGGCGATAGGAAATTGTAGCCATTACACGATTTTTAGGATTGAATGGCAATAAATATTTTGAGCCACTAATCTCTCTGTAAACATCAAGGTAATTGTATGCGGTTCTAAATTCCAACACTTTAAAGAATTTAAAATTGGCTTCTATTTGTAAACCGTTTGAAATGGAAGCTCCTGTAAAGTTCTTTATAATTGCTTTTGTAGGATCGCTATCGTAATCTGGAAAGAACTGATTAAAGAATCGTGTTTGATAAAAATCCGCACTAAAATTTCCACTTACTTTTTCTTTATCAAATGTGTAAGTGTAGTTAAGCCCCCAATTCAATCCTTGTTCAGGCTTCAACTGTTCAGCAAAAACAATGTCTCTTGAGCTAACAAGAAGATTTATATTTTCGCTGAATAAATTTACCTGTCGCCATCCTGTTCCAATCGATCCTCTCACTGTATTGTTTTTATTGATGCTGTATTTAATCAAGGTACGTGGAGTAAATATAGAGCCGAACTTATTATGATTATCTAGTCTCGCACCAACAATCCAAACTACTTTGTCTTCGTTCCAATGAAAGGTATTCTCAGCAAAAACTCCAGGAACAACTTGTTTGGTATTATAAAGTCCTGCATAAGTTCTGTGTAAAGAAGTATCTGTGAAACTTACATTTTCATTCAAATCCTGATAACGGAAACTCACACCATATTTTAATAGATGTTGTTCTTTCCAAAGCCATTCGTGTTGCAGATTAGCGTATCCATTTAATTGCTCCGCATCGTATTTTACGGTTCCGAAATATGAATTTTGTTTTTGGTAAAACCCTGAAGCAATAAAAACTAATACATGATCGTCATTAAAACGATAACCAGTTTTAGTATAAAGTTCGGGCTGACTATAATTTACTGTTTGACCATAAACACTTGTACTTCCTTTTTCATTATTTGGATTGAAGAATGTTTGTCCGCCAATACGCTGCTCGTTTAAATAGCGAATACCAATGTGGGTAAACACACCTTTTTTATTTTCATTCCCATACTTCCATCGGTTGTAAGCCATGTATCGTGTAAGTAATGGAAGATCAAGAAAATTGTCCTTGTCCCTATCAAACTTGTTGGCAGGTTGTACAGTATGAAAAGTAAGTAGCGTACTCCATTTATTATTCTTACCTAATGAAGCAGAATAGTTTGCATTAAAATGTTTCTCCATAAAATTATTGAGGTAAACATTAAATAATAACTTCTCAGCTTTGTCGGGCATTTTAGGAAGTACATTTATTTGTCCGCTAATACTTTCATAACCTTGCAATACAGAATTAGCTCCTTTCGATACAAAGATGTTATCTACCAAAGTACCTGGAATACTGCTAATTCCATAGGTAAAGGATAAACCTTGAAACATAGGCATACCATCAAATAATAATTGATTGTAAACTCCTGATAAACCCAAAATCCTCAACTCCTTTGAGTTGGTTATCACGTTGGTTGTTTGAGGTTGAACAGAGGCTTGTGTTTCAAAGCACCCAGCTAAATCACAACAAGCAGACTTGGTCAATTCCTTTTGAGTAATGACCTCTGTTTTGATTGGATTGATATTTGAAATATATGCTGTTCCCTGCTCGCCAACAACAGTTACCTCTTTAAGTTGCTTAACTCCTTTAAGTGTAACGCTTATGTAGGTTTGATCTGTTATAAGAACAGTATCTGAATCATAGCCAACGAAACTAAAAACTAATCGCTTGTCAGCAATGCTATCGGTCTTTATTTCAAATACGCCATTTTCATTGGCACTTGCACCAATGGTCGTTCCTAACCAATGTATTGCTGCACCGGGTAAAATTTCTTTTTCATGTTCACCTTTGCCAAATACTTTTCCCTTCAGGGTTTGTCCCTGAATAGAAAGCACCATCCCTAAAAGGCAAAGGGTGGTTAGTAGGGCTTTCATTTTTTTTCAGGTACAGCTTTAAATGTTTTTACCTTGTATGGTTTCTCTTCAGGGTTGTCGCAACTCGGTGCATTCTCAATAGCAGTTCTGATTTGTTTTTCAGTGATAATAGCTGTATGATATTTAACAGTAAAAATAACTGCTTCTGATTTTACTTCAGAGTAAGTCACATCGTCAATGCCCTCTTCATTTACCAATTTCTTTTTTATGATTGGCAAATCCATTGTACAAGAGATTCCTTTTATTTTTATAGTTGCTGTTTTAAGTGTATCGTTTGCTTGGGCTTTAGCAGGATTTGTTGCACCTAAAGCAATAAATAGTGCGATGATTGAAATTATCGTTTTCATTTTTTTAGTCTAATTGAATTAAATAATGATGACACCATGCGTAACAAAACGCACAATGACATAAACCTTTACGGTTTATGATTTATTATTTTTAAAAAACAATTAAGCTAGTTTAGGCGGTTGCCAAAAGTCAGGAGTATACTGAGAGATTGAATTCTCTATTCTTGAAATAAGTATTGCTTTTTGAATAACTGGTGGCTCAACACCAAAGAAGCCGCTTTTAACGGTAAAACCCAAGCAACAACCGCATGATTGAAAAGGATTGCAGTTTTGGTCTTTACAATCTCCGTCTTTCTTTTGAGTGTCTTTTGGCGCATCCTCTTCCTCATCACAACAAGATGAGCCACAACATTCCGAAACAGGCTTTTCAGAGGCTAATACAAACATTGGCTGTACGGTTAAAAGTACAACTACGAATGTTAGTATATATGAAAGCCATTTCATTGAATCACAAAGGTATGAATTTAACTTAAATTATTTGATCTTTTCTGCACTAAAAAAGAAGAGTATCATCCTCCTTTTACTATTCTTTGTCAATATACAGATTTGGCTGGGTAAGGAATACAAGGGGTATTTTAGTAAATTATTACCCCTATCGCCGTCCACTATTCATTACTTTAATTCTTTCATTCCGCACCATTCTGTCCCTAGATAAATTGTTTTAGTTTTCAAACCATCCAAAAGTTCCGCCACAAAGCCAAGTGGCATATTTAAAACCAAATTCTTGCAGTTTCTCTGCTGCTTGTGTCGACCGTCCTCCGCCTTTTCCACAAGCCGTAATTACAAAATCACTTTTATCAAATAATTTACTTGCCAATTCTATTTCTAAAATAGCAATATTAATTGCACCCGGTATATGAGATTCCTCATACTCTTCTTTGCTTCGCACATCAAGTATTTTAACTTGCTGCTGTTTAGTTTCTATTAAATGCTTTAACTCTTTAAGAGCAATGCAATTGTTCGGTTGTACACTCTCCATTTTTTTTGTTTTTAAACCAATTCAAAAACTTAATTGAATTATCATTTTTACACTTCATGCGGTAAAGAATAATAACTGATGACGCAACTGTTAATAAGCCGATTACAATTATTGAAGCGTTAATGCCTAATGCATCCGCAATTATACCCGTTAAAATTGCGCCAATGGCGTAACCAGAATCTCTCCATAATCTGAATATTCCCAAACTTTTTGCCCTGTCGTGTGGATTAGTGTTCTCTGCAATTGTAGCAAGAAATGTTGGGTAAACCATTGCTGTTCCCCAGCCCAAAACAACCGAAAGAATAATGTAATGAGTCATTGTTTGAGCCCAAGGCATTATTAATAAAGCCAGTCCTTGTAAAAACATTCCGGTGAACAACAAATCCTTCTTACAAAAATGATCTGCCATCTTTCCTGTTACTAATTGTCCTAGTCCCCATACGGCAGGATAGGTTGCTGTTATGATCCCAATTTGTTCAATACTAAAATTCTTGTGAGCCAATAATATTGGAAATATTCCCCATACCATTCCATCATTTAGATTATTGATCAACCCTGCCTGCGTTACTGACCCAAGATTTTTATCCTTCCATGTAGTATCCCAAAAAATATTTTTTAGTAAAGGAACATTGCTTGATGTGCTTTCTTTGGCAACATGATGTTTAGTGTCTTTTATAAATAACCAACTTCCGAAAAACCCAAGCAATGATAAAGCTATTCCAATAAAAAACGGGTACGGTCTAACCCCATATTGCCCGGCAACCCATCCAGTAAGAAAGGCTACAATTGCGACTGATAGATATCCTGCAAACTCATTTAATCCCATTGCGAAACCACGTTGCTTTTCTCCAACAAGATCAATCTTCATCACAACTGTGCTACTCCAAGTTAATCCCTGATTGATACCTAACAATATATTTACAGCAATGATCCAATTCCAATTTGGTGCATACATTAAAATAAGAGGGACAGGAAGAGCAAATAGCCATCCAATAACAAGAAGATTTTTTCTACCAATTTTATTTGCAAGCGCACCTGTATAATAGTTTGTGATGGCTTTTACTAATCCAAATACAATTATAAAAGATAAAATTGCAGTTTTAGCTGCAATATGAAATTCTCCCTCTGCGATTTTTGGAAGTATTGATCTTTCAAGGCCAACCATACCCCCAACAAAGGCATTAATAATTACAAGCAGGGTAAACTGCTTCCAATTTTCTTTCAGACCAAGTTTTACGTTTTCCATTTCGGGTAAATTGATAATACAAAATTACCCTGATGAAATCTGAAAACACTTTACATATGATAAGAAATTACTTTTGTCCTCGAATTCGGCTAAGGCTTACAGGAGTGATGCCAAGATAGGATGCAATATACTTTAACGGAACTCGCTTAAGTACGTCCGGTGCTTCTTTTATTAAGGAATTATAGCGTTCCTCTGCTGTGTGAAATTGTATGCTTTCAACTCTGTTAACTGTATCAACCAAAGCTGCTTCAAATATTTTCCTGAACAGACTTTCGATATCATGGTGCTTATCGTAGAGTTTAAAAAGTTCACTTGAATTAATAGCAATCAATTCTGAGTCCTCAAGCACCTGAATTGCTTTTTTAGAAGGTCTTCCGGTAAATAAACTCTCAAACCTAACAACCATGTTGTTTTCAAAAGAAAAACTCTCGGTGATATCAATATCTTCTTTAAAATAATAGATTCTTGCTACCCCTTTTTTCAAAAAGTAAATTGTTTTGCACGTGTGACCGATTGATTGAAGTTCGTGATTCTTTTTAATTGCAATTACTTTACAAATTTCAGCAATAGCTTTCTCTGCCTCTTTAGAAAGCGAATTATATTTTTTGAAATAATGAAATAGAGAAGTCATTTAACATCATTAATAATTAATTATTTCACCTTCTTCGTCTTCTTTTTACTTGCTTTTGCCAAAGAGTTAAATTCGATGCATAAATCCACCCAATATTCAAATGCCTTTTTGGTTTTCATTCCTTCATCACTAATAAAAACGTACCCTTTCATTCTTTTTCCTGTAAAATCCATTGGTCGGCATCCTGTCTTTTCAAGAACAACTTCATCCATTGCCGGATTAATTCTGCACATCATTTCATCTTTAACTACGCCAATGCACATTTTCCCGTTAACCATAAAACAAACACCACCGAACATGTACTTTTCTTCAACTTTTGGTAAATCGACTAACGTTTCTCGTATGCGATCAACTAATTTTTCATCAAATGCCATGCGCTAATTTAATTCTTTTTACTTAATCGAATCAAGCACAACAAGATTTTCCAGTTTCTTGAATAGGTGGACACGGAACCGATCCATAGCTGCAATACACACAGCAATCTCCTTGCTTTGGTTTTAACTGAGCTTTGCAGTTCTCACATTCATAAAAATATTGACAGGCATCTGTAGGCATTGTTTCTTCTTTTTTATGTCCGCAGTTGGGGCATGTAATGGTTGACTGGAGAATTACACTTTTGTTTTTCATAAGATTAAATATTTTTGTTTCATAATAATTCATCACTCCGGAAATCATTAATCCAATCATTCCAAGGTTAGTAAATTCATTACCCTCATAAGAACTAAAATAATTGTAGAATACCAATCCAACGGATAAAGCAGCAATAATAATCGCAATTATCTTTCTATGATAAAGAAAAGAGAAGACGTTTCCAATAAATGCAAGAAATGAAAAGCCAAGGAAAACATACATAGTAGAATTTCCAAATAACTCAAATGAACTATACCCAAGACTTGAGACTAATACTCCAAAGAGAGGAAAACAACAAGGTGAGGTGATTGCAGTTAATACAATTCCTATTAACCCGATTTTTTCTATTGTTACCTTATTGTTCACAATTGTTTTTCTTATTCCTATCGGGAATTTCACAATTACCCAAAAGTAAGCATTTGTTCATTAAGCCAAATATCAGGACAATTAAACCAACTACTCCCATTCCCCAAATGCCGTTAATAATCGCAGATATAATAATCACCACACCTAATGGTATTAAGGTTAACCTAAAGAATCCGTATTTTTCAATTATTTTAATCATGGTATTACTTTTAATATTTGTATCCGGTGCCTTTGTCTTGTTCAAGTTCAACACCAAGTCCAAGAACCATTCTGTTCACGAAGTTAAAATATGCTATAACTAAAATTGCATCAAGAATTGCTCGATCTTCTAATCCAAGTTCTTTCATTTTTGAAATAAATGTTTCTGTAGGTAAACTTGGAAGTCTGGTTAATTGCCATGCCATATCGCATAATAGCATGTCAACACCAGTAATATCTAATTTGCTAAAATCCCTTTTCAATTGGTCTATCTTCTTTTGATCCTTCCAATAATGATTTAAGGCTTCAGCATGATGTATCTGACAATACTTGCAGTTGTTTGCTGCACTTACCACCACAGCTATCATTTCACGCTGCGCCCTGCTTAGAGGTGATTTTGAGTACATGATGGACATATAAAAATCCATATGCTTAACAATAGAATCCGGGTTTAGGCTTTGTATTTTATGTACTTCAGCCAACTTTCCACGTTTGGCAACTAAGTCATCGTAAATGACTTTTAAATCGCCTTCCGCTTCATTATGTTCTATTACTTTAATATGTGGCATACTACTTCGTGATAATTAATTTTTCTTTTAAAACATTTCCTGAATCATCCGTTAGCGTAATGTAATATGATCCGTTATTCCAACTTGATGTATCTAAAAATATTTCACTCTCAACTACGCCCTCTTTTTTATAAATGACATTTCCAATGCTATTTGTAACAGTTAAGGAAAATTGTTTATTGCGATCGTTGTTAAATTCAATCTTTGCTTGATTAATGGATGGATTAGGGTACACATAAAGTTTACCCGGCTCAGTATATTTAATTGTAATAGTTTTAACTTCTGTAAACTGAGCATATCCAAGTCTTAACTTGTAATAATTAACTGAATTTAAAAGTGGGCTCTTATCTGTGAAATTATAAGGCGTTGCAGAACTGCTGCTGCCGCAAACTCCACCAATATTTCCAATTTCTTCATAATTTATACTGTCCGAAGAATGCCAAACGGTCATGCCATTGCAAGTTGGGCCACTATCTATTGTCCAGTACAGCAAAATCTCTTTGTTGTTTGGGATCAAATAAAAATTTGACAAATTCACATGCTGTGCTTTAACAGAAATAAAACCGAAAAGCAGAAACATATTTATAAATAGTATCCCAACACGTTTTCTCATTTTTTGCTTTTTATTTAATTGCTTTCCATGATGAATAAAGTGATACACCAAAAGGCACACAGTAAGTCAATACAATCTTAAACAATAATTTTGTTGACCATTCGCCATTGAAAATAGCATCATAACTATTAATCAAGTTTAAAACTGTACCGATGAGCAATGCCACTTTTATGGCTGTAAAATAGTTTTCCTTTCGCATTTTGCCATCAACTGTGTAAACTCATTTATTATTGTTTGTCCTTTATCTCGCGCATACCATAAATGCAATTCTTTTTCAAAATCTTCCCAAGTGATAGTATCCTTATTCTTTTTCCAATTCAACATTATTTCTTGTGCTGGAGTTGGTCGTGGCCCCCAAGTACATAACAATTCTCCTGTTTCATTACAAAGAATTAAAACCTTCGGAATAGCTTTCGCTCCATTTGATTGATATATATCAATCAAGTCGGGATAAGTATCTCTTGATATTATCTTAAGGTTATACTTGCCCTCTGAACTCATCGCAATTTTATTAATCACAGGGATTATTTGAGCGCAATCACCACACCACGCATCGCCAATTAAAAGCATATTCACGGGGTGAGATTGAGACTTAAATTTATTGATAGCATCAGGACTTAATTGAACTGTTTTATCAAGTCGATTCATTCGCTGAACATTCAACTTGGTAAACTCAAGCAACTTATCGCTTTGAGTGTTACCTGTTGTTTTACCGCCTCCAATCAGGTTGTCTACTAATTCTCTGTACTCTGCGTAATTCAAGGCAGATTTAAATATTTTATCTAATTCCATATTATTTAGCTTTTGATACAACTTGTTCGCCCATTTCTAAAAACTCCTTTGATTTACGAAAGCCCATTGCTTTTCCTACGAATTTACCGTCAGGTTGTAAGTAGATTAATGTAGGATAAGCTTCTACGGAGTATTTTTCTGCTAATGCAGATCCATCTCCGGATTTTTCCATATCGATTGCAATGCAAACAAAATGCTTATTGTAAAAATCTCCCACAGCTTTATCTGCAAAGGTTTTATTTTTCATCATTTTGCATGGCCCACACCAACTAGCATAGGCATCAAGAAAAATGTATTTATTTTCTTTTTTAGCTTTATCCAAAGCTTGTTGCCATGTTCCAGTAAAAAATTGGATTCCTCCTTCAACTTTTACTTCACTTTTTCTGTATTTAAATCCGGAAACAAAAAGAAGTATGGCAAGTGAAATTGCTGTAAATGCTATTGTCTTCATATATTCTTTGATATTAGTTTAAATTTTACTTTTTGTTCATTCTGAATAATATTCACTTCTGCACAATGACTCAGGTAGGTATATTCATAATCAAGATTAAGATTGACGGTTTCTCCTGAAACTTGTTGGAAGATTCCCGAACATTCCAATTTCCCTTCAGGACTATATCTTGCTATTATAAAGCCATTCCCTTTACTTTCTATATTAAACCACGATCCACAACCTTCACCGCTCAACCATTTAACACTTTCCGGCAAATGAATTGGTCTACTTGGACATGGTACGATTTTATGATATACTTCTGCTTGCTTCATTTGAGAATGGGATAGGAATAAATTTTGGTTTCAGAACAGGTGAATTACATGTAACACCAATGATAGCATAAGTTGAGAGAGTTTTTACATTACCAATTGGTGTAGGACTTAATGTTTTTGGATAATTCAACACTAATTTATAATACCACTTTGGAGAACCACTTACAATTACAGTATTTACGAATCGGGAGCAGTTAGTTCCATTTGGTAAAAATGGCCCATAAGGAATTGGTGATGATAATTGCATTTGATTAGCTTTATCAAATGCTTTATTGAAGTCAACATCGCAATACGAAGCATGCAAGCTTCCACTGCCATGACAAGATTCGTTTTTGTAAAGTTCCCATAATATCTGATTGTAATTTGTTAGTCTGCCATTTTTATCAAAAAACGCTTTGCTCTTTATTTCGAGATCATGGTCAGTATAAGCACTTCTAACTCGTCCATGTTGATAGGGTGCATGGTAGCGACCAAAATCGAAATAGTGGCAGTTTCCGGATTCCTTTTCAATTAGAACAACTGCTGCATGCCCAACTTTGTAATAGTTAGATTTATTAATGCCGAACCATTTTAAAGGCTTGTCGTACCAAGCCCCGGCTTGTTTACATAAAGTTTCAGGCCATGCCAGTGCTATTGCTATTCCGTTATACATGCACTACCTCCTTTTGTTTGAGTTTAACAGTATGCAATTTGTTTTGAATAATGTCGTGATAATTAAATAGAGCTTTACCTTCATTAAAATGAATTTGCGAAATACTCAAAGTCATTAAATCACCTTCTCCCTTCATCAATAAATCTTCTGAACTTGCTAAACCGTGTTTTCTGTTGTGGAAATCCAGTATCATTGCATCAACAAAATCAGCATGTTTGTTAATCCATTGGTTAAATAATCCCTCTCTTTTTTGCTGTACTGTTGGATTGTATAAAGTGGCTGAAGACCATATTTGAGGAGTGGCTGTATCTAATTTTTTTAAATGTTTATTTTCTCCATCCCAACGAAACTCGTCAAACGCCGTAAGATCTCCGGAAGTGTAGTTTAATAACAGTAGCGTAAATGGTTCAACATTTTCTAAATCAATCATATTGTACAACTCATTTGCATCACTGTATTTAAAACTTTCTAAAAGTATCAATCCTCTGCTTCGAGCATAATTCTCCTTCTTTACATGATTTACAAAAGCACCATTTAACAAACACGCAGTCTTTCCATTTAAAGATGATGCAATCCAGGTTCCTCCTGCCAATGCATCTTTAGGATAAACAAGTTGGATTCCACTATTCTCATATATATCTGGGCTAAATGTATCACGACTCGCCTTCTCATCTCTGCTTGAGGTGAAATAAAATCCTGATGGATTTGGTATGAATGTTACTGTGCACATATTTTTATATGTCTGATGGTTGATGGTGCATAGCCGAATGTGTTTTTTACTAGCGATGTCAATTGCATTTCTGTAATAGCCACTTTAATTAATGCCTGATGGTGAATGCTATGCTCAAGATTATAGGCAAGTTCTCTGTAAAAAGATGATTGAATTAAAGTTGGTTTCTGATCTTCTACAGTTGAGTAGTCCGCAACAAAGGTTACCGGAAAATCCGCTTTTATGTCAAGTAAGGCATTGATAATATCATCAATGGTTTTTGATGCGAAATGCACGTCTGACTCCAATTTTAAATCACGCTGACGAGCATCATAGTTTACTTCTTTACTTTGCTCACCTTTGAATAAGCATTGATAGAACTCTAAAATATGACGCACATGCTGACCAATTGAAGCATTGCTTAAAATTTCGAGTTGTCTATTGTACTGTTCCTGTGATAAACCCTTTAAAAGATCATTTATCTCCACAAGGTTGTTGATGATGTGTCCGGTCATAATTTTATTATTTAATGGGTTAAGGCTTGATGATTTCAGTTACTTCTGCCGAAGCCGATGGATCAAAGGCTTTTACTTCAACGTATTTAATATTCGGAACCCAAAAAGTTCCACCTTCAATTTTTACAAGAATATTATTTAGAATAGTCAGTTTGTTATTGATATAGCCATATACATGGTATTTTTTATCCGTAGCGGATTTCAATAGATAGAATTGTTTTTTATGATAAGAAACAAATTCAAATGAGAATGACTTTTTCTCTGCATCAATCATTTTAGACTGAACTCCATAAGCGTAATTTCTTTGAATGTATGTTAAAGGATCAATCTTTCCACCTTGTGCATACTTTACCCAATAAACTTTAATAGGTTCTTTTTCATTCAGATTACCATCCTTATCTTCATTTAGCGTATAAACAATTGTATTGGCATTGATAGTGCGCTGAACATAAAAGAGAAGATTATCTACTCCTTCCGGTTTAGGGTATGTATTTATCTCATTAACGTTTGCTTTGTGTGTAAACGAAGCAGTGATGATTAATACTCCCAATAAAATAAATATGTTTTTCATTTGCATGAGTGTTTAGAAAATGATAATTGCTTTACTTCTAAGGGGATAGTAGTAGATGAATTGAATTCCTTACAGTAAAAAGGGAAATATTTTAACAGAAAAGGTAACTTATTGTATTTAAGTTAAATACAGTGGCAACTGTTACGTAAATAATTGCTGCAATTGCTCTTCTAATGAAGCAATTATATCACTGGCCACTTCCTTTTTAGATTTCAAAGGAAAATGTTCTATTGAGTTATCTCTAAAAAGAAGGCTGATTTTATTAGTGTCAAATCCGAAGCCTTCCCCATTTTCGTTGGTGGTGTTCAGTACAATAAAATCCAAGTTCTTTTTTTGCATTTTCCCTTTACCATACTCAACAATATTATCGGTCTCCAAAGCAAAACCTATCGAAAGTTGATCTGCACGTTTTCCCTTGCCGAATTCATAAGCAATGTCCGGATTCTTTGTTAACTGAATGGTCATGGTTTCATCATTCTTTTTGATTTTTGATGACTCCATTATCATTGGCCTATAATCGGCTACAGCAGCCGTAAAAATAGCAATGTCAACACTATCGAAATAGTGCTGACATGCTTGTAGCATTTCTAATGCAGTTGTAACCTGAACAATTTTAATTTGCGAAGAGTTACATTTTAAGTTTGTAGGGCCGGAAACAAGAATTACATCGGCTCCCTTATTGCTTAACTCTTCTGCAATTGCATAACCCATTTTACCGGACGATGCATTTGAGATGAATCTTACAGGGTCAATAAACTCTTTGGTTGGCCCTGCTGTAATTAATATCCGTTTCCCTCTTAACATTTTAGTATTCAATTTTCATTGTTACATCAATGGTCTTTGCAATGTTTTTTGAAGGTTTGCCCTTTTCAAAAGCGATTTTATAGTCAGCTAATACAATTTTAAGTTTTGTATCAACTGTAACTTGACCGCCTTTAACGGTTACTGTTCCTTTTTCATTCACAGGATTAGTAGTCTCTTTAATGGTCATCTCACCCGAAACGGTAGCATTATAAACTCCATCTTTAGAAAAGTTGATGTCTTTTAAATTGGTAATCTTCCCTTTAAATTTTGCCTTTGGAAATGCCTTTGTATCAAGGAATTTTTCGCTGTTAAAATGCTTTTGCATTAAAGCCTTTTTGAATTCAAAACTTTGCATTGGCACAGATACAACCACATCGCCTGATTCCTTGCTTAAGGTGGCAGTTGACGCATAGTTTACTGCGCTAATATCTTCCGCGTCCGTGTGTGAGAAAATATCAATTTGACTTTTCTTGCTGATTAATTTATCATCAGTTTGTTTAAAACTGAATAAAGTAATTGTTCCAATTACTAAAGCGATAACTACTGCTACTTTTTTCATACTATTTGTTTTTTATATTAATTGATTGTTATTCTGTTACTACATCACATTTTTCGAGCAATACGTTTTCGTATAACTCTAAATCTTCGTCATACTTTGCTCCTGATCGAATGATTCCTTTTATCTTGGTTTGCTGACCTATTTGTAAGGTATTGGCATTGCTATTTGTTTCTGCCATAAACACACACTTAACACCGGCTTTGTCATTGGCTTCCTGCAACAAAATGGTAATTTGATTATTCATGTCCGTATCCTTTGATTTAACCGTTCCTTTAATGACAAATATTTTTGAATCGCCCTCATCACCCAAGTATTTAGCATTTGCTGCTTTTTCATCTTTAAGGTATTCATTAACGATACTTGTTGAACTAACAGAAAAATCTGCTTTTTGAGCCTGCACATCTATGTGGGGCATATTCCATAAGTAAAAAACAATTGCTCCACCTACCAATGCTCCGAAGAGGATAGTAAGTAAAACTATTTTTCTGATTTTCTTTTTTTTATCTACAGTCATAAGTGATTTGTTTTGGTTAGAGAAGTATATCATGAGGCAATTATTTAATTGACCTCATGATACAAGACTTAGGAGATACCTAAAGGCTTCGATTATTTCATCTTCTTGCACTCAGCAGTGCAAGTATGACCTTTTTCGCCACAAGCGTATACATGCCCGCTTGATGTGCAAGCATTTGTACAAACGTGATCTTTCATAGCAGCAGCCTTGTTCTCTGCTTTTTTGCAATCCGCTGTACAAACATGGCCTTTTTCACCGCAACTGGAATGACTGTTTGTAGCAGTACTCTTGTTTGTTTCCGTTTTGGTAGTTGATTTAGTTTTGCTTGGAGCTGTTTGAGCGCTGGCTGCCAAAGAAATTCCTGCTACGATAGCAAGGGTGAAGATGATTTTTTTCATTTTTAGATTTTTAATGGTTTATACTTGTTAGTAGTAAGCCATTTTAAAACCTTACACAAAAAATGAATTATTTTTTAAGATTATCGTCTATCGCCTTCTGAATGCGTGTTTTAGAAGTATCTGCTAACTTCAAATTTGAAGGATTGGAGAATGATTGACGGTTAGATTTAAGAACATTCTCAATTATAAGGCTTTGTTTTTGGTAACCTGCACATTTATCGCACATGGCAAGATGCATTTTCAACTTCACACGATCCATAAAAGATAATGGTGCTGCATGACTTTTCTCTATCAAAAGAGTAGCTTTATTGCAGGATAACATAATTATGTTCATTAACTTTTTCATGTGTAGTGTTTTTAAATATTTTTGTCACATGGAATTACCATTTCATTTTTCTATGCTTTAAACCAGTTTTTTTCGAGGCAAGCCCTTAATTGTAACTTAGCCCGGTGAATGATCACCCAATAGTTAGTCGAAGTAATATTTAATTCCTTACAAACTTTTTCAGTTTCCTCTTCCTCCACCAGTTTTAAAAGTATGAGTTGTTTCTGATTATCAGGAAGTTTGTCGATGCAAAAATTTAAAGCATTCGCTAATTCTTTGTTCTCAATTCCGGTTAAATTCTCCACTCCCCATGAATGTGGAGCAGCGTTATCTTTCCAATCTCCATCCTCTGTAAAATAATTGTCGATGTAAGAATTATCTTCAAAAGAAAAACTTTGGTTGTTTACCTCATATTTAGTTGAAGCTTTGCGATAATGATCCGCTATTTTAAATTTCAATATAGAGAACAACCATGTACGCTCACTACTATGCTCTTTAAAACTTTCCATTGCCTTTAACCCGGCAAGGAATGTTTCCTGTACTAAATCCTCCGCCAACTCCGTCTTCCCAGTTTTACTCATAGCATAGCCAAACAACTCATCAGCATATGTTGATGTCCAGTGATGAGGGTTGAGTATGTTTTTAGGTTTAGACAATGTGAAGGCAAATTTAAAGTTATTTCTATAAGGTTGTGATTTTATTAAAATCAATTAGCAGCGTCCTTTGGCTCATTATACGACACTATCCCCCAAAGTGTGTA
>JAFDYI010000004.1 GCA_018267475.1 Bacteroidota bacterium
GCGAAGCATGTCGGTGGTTTTCTATAAGAAAAATCGCCTTTGAAAACCTCGCTTCTTTGCATACTTTCTTCTAAAGAAAGTATAAAAAAAAAGGAATTTGGCGCTCCGGCAAGCTCAGCGCCCGTTGTAAAGAAAAAATCTTTTTACTTTCTTTTTCCTTAGATGAAAAAGAAACAAAAAATCAAGGCAAATCAATCTGCCACGCACAAAGCCTAACGGCTCCGTGATTTGCCCGGCTTGCGCGCTGTTTTTTTTGTATTTAAACAAACGTGAGTGTTGCTTCTTTGCATAATTCTTTTAAAGAAAGTATAAAGAAAAAGAAACTGGGTGCTTTAGCTCCGTGATTTGCCTGGCTTACGCGCTGTTTTTTTGGCATTCAAACAAACATGGATGTTGCTTCTTTGCATAATTCTTTTAAAGAAAGTATAAAGAAAAGAATTTGTTGAAAAAAATCACATAGCTGCAAAAAGCATTTGTATAGCATGGGTTACCGACAGCTTTTCGTTTTGGAGCTGTTCTTTTATTTGTTGGTATTTTTCCAAAAAAAGCATATTGCTAAAAAACGAAGTCTGTATTTTTTCCTGAACCAAACGTTCAAACCAAAAAACAGTTTGTTGCTTTCTTTTTTTTTCAAAAAAACCATTGCTTTTGGCATGACGCACATACTTTTCAATCATATCATACACCTCCGCAATGCCTGTATTTTCAGTGCTAGAGCACACTTTTGCTTCGGGTATCCAACCGCTTTCAGCAGGCGGAAATAGATGTAGAGCGCGTGCGTATTCTGCGCGTGCATTTTTTGCTTTTTGAGTATTTGCACCATCTGCCTTAGTAATAGCTAAGCCATCGGCCATTTCCATAATACCGCGCTTTATGCCTTGCAACTCATCGCCGGCGCCCGCCAACATTAAAAGCAAAAAGAAATCGCTGAGTTGGTGCACCTCGGTTTCACTTTGGCCTACGCCCACTGTTTCTATAATAATGTAATCAAAGCCGGCGGCTTCACAAAGTAAAATAGTTTCGCGGGTTTTATGAGCTACCCCGCCTAAGTTGCCTCCGCTGGGCGAAGGTCGTATAAAAACGTGGGGGGCTGTAGTCAATTTTTCCATACGGGTTTTATCGCCCAAAATACTGCCTTTGCTAAGGGTACTGCTGGGGTCTATTGCTAGCACCGCTATTTTATGATTTTTTTGCAAGGCAATGTGCCCAAAACATTCTATAAAGGTGCTTTTACCTACACCCGGAACGCCCGTAATGCCTAAGCGAATAGAGGTGCTACTATACGGTAAAATTTGCTCCAATATTTGTGCGGCTAATTGCTGATGGGCGGGCTTATTCGACTCTACTAAGGTGATGGCACGTGCCAAAACAGGAATGTCTTGATTTAAAACCCCTTGTGCGTAATAGTTGGCATCTAACAAGCGACTCATACCTATATTTATTTTTTTAGTATTCTAGTAGTATAGCCCAAAAGTAGGGAATAAAACGAAGTGCGCGTGTGTAATAAAAAATAATCTTATTTTTCTGAAGCATTATGAAGTTCTCTTAACCTATCTTCAAGTATTACAATATCTTTTATCAGTACTTCGCGCGCCTTAGAGCCTTCAAAAGGGCCTACTATGCCGGCAGCTTCTAATTGGTCTATAATACGGCCGGCGCGGTTATAGCCTAATTTTAATTTTCGTTGCAATAAAGAAGCTGAACCTTGTTGGTGTTGCACCACTATACGCGCCGCGTCGTCAAACATTTTGTCGCGCTCGCTCAAGTCGATATCTTCTATTCCCTCGGCGTTTTCATCTACATATTCGGGTAATAAAAAGGCATCGCTGTATCCTCTTTGCGAGCCAATAAATTCCGTAATTTTTTCTATTTCGGGGGTATCCACAAAAGCACATTGTATGCGTATTAAATCGCTACCGGTACTTAGCAACATATCTCCTTTTCCTATCAATTGTTCGGCTCCTCCGGCATCTAATATCGTACGGCTATCTATTTTTGATGTAACCCTAAAGGCTATGCGTGCGGGGAAATTGGCTTTAATAACGCCTGTAATGATATTTACACTGGGGCGTTGTGTTGCAATAATTAAATGAATTCCTACAGCCCTTGCTAATTGGGCAATTCGAGCAATAGGCATTTCTACTTCTTTGCCGGCTGTCATAATTAAGTCGGCAAACTCATCTACTACCAATACTATATAAGGTAGGTATTTATGCCCATCGTTCGGGTTTAATTTTCGTGAAATAAATTTAGCATTATATTCTTTTAATGTTCGCACGCCTGCATCTTGCAAAAGAGCATATCGGTTATCCATCTCTATACACAAGGAGTTGAGGGTGTGCACTACTTTGGTGTTGTCGGTAATGATAGGGTCTTCGGCGTTGGGCAATTTAGCCAAGAAGTGACGTTCTATTTTGTTGTATAAGGTAAGCTCTACCTTTTTAGGATCAACCAACACAAATTTTATTTGCGAGGGGTGCTTTTTGTACAGTAAAGAAACTAATACCGCATTAAGCCCTACCGACTTCCCTTGCCCGGTAGCCCCCGCCATTAAAAGGTGAGGCATTTTAGATAGGTCGGCAATGAAGGTTTCGTTGCTGATGGTTTTTCCTAGTGCAATGGGTAAATCAAACGAAGAGTTTTGAAATTTTTCGGAAGATAAAATGTTGCGCATGGGTACCATCTCGGGGTTTTGGTTAGGCACCTCAATACCGATAGTGCCTCTGCCCGGTATAGGAGCAATAATACGAATGCCTAATGCAGCTAAGCTTAGTGCAATATCATCTTCTAAATTTTTTATTTTGGATATACGCACACCGGCCGCCGGAATAATTTCGTAAAGGGTAACCGTAGGGCCAATGGTCGCTTTTATTTTTTCTATTTCAATACCGTAGTTGCGAAGTGTTTCAATAATTTTATTTTTATTTCCGTTAAGTTCCTCTTGACTAATGGTTGTTTCTATACTGCCGTAATCGTTAAGCAAACCCACATGCGGCATTTGATAAGATGCCAAATCAAGTTTTGGATCGTACTCTCCAAATTGCTCTACAATTTTTTTAGATAAGGTATCGTTGTCGGGCTCTAACTCTACGTTAATGGGCGCCGTTTTTTTTTCCTCTACTTCTTCTTTTGTGTTGGATATTTCTAAAGGAAAATCATCTGTTTCGTTACTCTGAATATTTTCTTCTGTATTTTCTATGACCTCTTCTTGCTCTTTCTCCGCCTCGCTTTCTGCGTGCATATTCTCAAACAAAAATTTATTTCCTGTTCCTTTTTCTTCTATTTTAGGCTCTTCTGCCGGGGTTGTTTTCTCCTCTGTATTTTCTACCGAAGGGGCGGGTTCTTTTTTAGTAATTTTAAATACAATAAAAATAAATCCCATTAAACTAAGCGTTAGTAACGATAATACCCCTGCGTTTCCTATAACATCTTGCAAAGCAGTGCTGATGATATAACCAAAACCTCCTCCTAAAAAAAACAGGTTATCACTAAAGATAAAACCTAATATTACCGAGGCCCATATTACAATAAAAATTGATTTTACCCATAAGTACGAAGTAATCGTAATGTTTTTTTGAAATGCTTTGGCTATGCCTCCAATAAGAAATAAAGGCACAAATAAAAAAGAAGAAACGCCAAACCATTTAAACATAAATAAATGCGAGAGCAGCGCGCCCATTTTACCGAACCAATTTTGTACGCGCACATCGGCTGAAAAAAGGTAAGACGATGGGGCCACTACTTTATCTTGGTCGGCCTGCCAGGTAAATAAATAAGAAGTACACGCTACCCCGATATAGATGGCAATAAAAATATAAAACAAACCGATGATGCGCTGGGTTTGTTCGGCTTTAAAAAAAAGTACTATATTTTTTACGCGCTCGGAAAGAGGTATTTTGGTCGCTGTTTTGCTGTTTGTTTTTTTTTCGCTGCTTTTTTTAGGTGGTTTTAAATCCGACACGTCTTCCATTGCAGGAATTTCGTCGGCTTTATTATCCTGCGTTGTAGGGGGTATTCGTAATCTATTTCGTTTTATTTCTTCGGCCATAGCTTATAGCAAAAGTACGCTGTGTAAGAGGCACACAACAGGCTTGTTCTGTATAGTTTTGCACGATGCGGTGTTTAAAAAAATGGGGAATCCTATGAGGTGTTTTATCCGCGAAAAACGCCTTTTTGTAAACAAAGAAGGTGTTTTTTTACATTTCTTCAATCAATGTTTTCATAATAAGAGTCATCTTAGGCTCTTGAGTGGCCGCTACTTTTTGTACATCTTCATGGGTGGTTTTTTGTATTTTTCCGGGTACGCCTAAATCGGTGCAAATGCTAATAGCAAAACAAGGGATGTTCATGTGTCGGGCCACAATTACTTCGGGTACGGTGCTCATACCCACGGCATCGCCGCCAATAGCGTGTATGTATTTATATTCGGCAGGTGTTTCAAGGGTGGGGCCTGTTAAGCCTACATACACTCCCTCCGATATCTTGATGCGATGACGCGCTGCTATTTCTTTTGCTTTTTTTATTAAAGCCGCATCGTAAGGCTCGCTCATATCCGGAAAGCGCGTACCCAATTCCTGTATATTTTTTCCTATGAGCGGGTTGGGAAATAAATTAACGTGGTCGTTAATAATCATAATTTCACCTATATCAAAATGGTGGTTTACCCCACCGCTTGCATTAGAAAGAAAGAGTGTTTTGATGCCCAAAAACTTCATTACCCGCACCGGAAACGTTACTTGCTGCATGGTATAGCCTTCGTAATAATGAAAGCGCCCTTGCATGGCCACTATTTTTTTCCCGCCTAATGTGCCAAAAATTAATTTGCCGCTATGCCCCTCAACTGTGCTAATGGGAAAATTGGGAATGTTCTCATAAGGAAGACTGTATTCTATCTTTATTTCTTTCACCAATCCGCCCAATCCGGTACCGAGTATAATGCCTATTTCAGGGGTAAAATGATGCGTTTGTTTATGAATATCTTCGGTGGTAAATTTTATTTGCTCTAACATACTTTTGTATTTGTTCGTTAAACTCGGTTGTTTTATTTTTAAAATCAATTTCTATAGGGAGCGCAAAAATAGGAAAGTCTTTCCATTCGCTTTCAAAAGATTTGAGGCGCATGGCATCTTTTTCGGTAGTAATAATAATTTTATTCTCAACTTCTATTTGGATAAATTTTTCTTTTATGTTTTTTATATCTTCTTGGGTAAAATGGTGGTGATCCGAAAAACGCTGATGTATTACCCCACCTGCATATTCTTTTATGTAGGTATATAAGGGTTGCGGGTTGGCTATACCGGTTATTAGCAGTACGCCATATCGGTATAAGTGCATGGGGATATTAAAAATTTCGGTTTTATCAAAAATAGAATATAGGGTGCCGTACTTTATATAAGAAAAATACAAACTCTGATACGGTCGTACGTTTATTTCTTTTATCACCCCTCGTATATCAACGGGCGTGGCGTGTTCGGGTGTTTTTGTTACTATAATAATGTCGGCACGTAAGTATCCTTTTTTCTGTTCGCGCAAGCGGCCGGCGGGCAACAACATATCGTTACAAAACAGATTAGAGTACTCGGTTAAAAGAATGTTGAGACCGCATTTTAACTGGCGATGCTGAAAGGCATCGTCTAACAAAACAATATCTACATTTTTTTGTTCCAGTATTTTCTTTATTCCCTTTACCCGATTTTCATCAACTGCTACCATGGTGTTAGGAAATTTTTGTTTTATCTGCAAAGGCTCGTCGCCGCTTCTAGTAGGCAAGGTATCCACACTTACTTCTAAAAAGCCGGAGGTGTGGCGCTTATACCCTCTGCTTAACGCCGCTAAGCTGTACTCTTTTTCTAGCAAACGAATAAGGTATTCGGTGTGAGGTGTTTTCCCCGCCCCGCCTGCTATTAAGTTGCCAACGCAAATAGTCTTCACCTCGTCAAATGACGTTTGTTTTAATACTTTCGTATCAAACAACACGTTGCGCAGCCACGTTACCGAACCGTAAAGTATAGAAATAGGCCACAACAATATACGTACAAAACCATTCACAGTAAAAATCTATGCGGTAAATATAAAAATTTTTTTTACTTTTGAAAGGTGTTTTCCCACACAAAACACGTTTTTACCTAAAATTAAAAAGTCAAACCGATGAACGAAAACGAAGATAAGCTACCCAGCATAGAAGATATAGCCCAACAAATAAAGGAAAGCGAGGTTGCGCCCGATACCGATAAGGCAGAAACCAGTACCCAACAACTGATAGCTTTGCTAAGCTCGCACGACCACAACCATAAAGATGCCGGCTTAGAGCTTTTGAAAAACGAAAAAAGCATTCCTTTTTTAATAGATGCTATTACCCAAACTGCCGAAAAAAAGCAAAAAGCCGTACTGATAGCGGCCTGCTGGGAAAGCGGCCTGGATTTTAAAGGGAACGAAGCCTTTTTTACCTCTTTAGCACTGGATATCGATATGTTTGTTTCTTTAGAAGCCATTACCGTGTTAGATACCATGGATATAGAACTTGCA
The DNA here is from genome assembly GCA_018267475.1 of Bacteroidota bacterium. Lineage (GTDB taxonomy): Bacteria > Bacteroidota > Bacteroidia > B-17B0 > Aurantibacillaceae > PALSA-968. Next base: position 6,526 of record JAFDYI010000004.1, read on the forward strand.
ACCGCAAAAAATATTACCGCGCAAATAAGCGATGCAGCCCTGTTAAAACATCCCAATAAAGATATGTTACTGGATTTTAAAAACAACTTGCTCGAAAAAATACAAGAAGCCGGCACCTAAACAACTTGCGAAATACGGCAAAACGACTTTTTTTCATAAAAAAACAAGTCAATTAGTCGTGAAAAAATTTTTTTTACGACAAAATTTCTTCTATTTTGTATTGGGCTTTTTATTGCTATGTTTCTTGTAAAATAATATACGATGAACTTCAATAATTTCACCATAAAATCGCAAGAGGCCGTTCAACAGGCGGTAACTCTAGCCACCATCAACGGGCAACAAGCTATTGAAAACGGGCATTTGCTCAAAGCCATTTTAGAACTAGACAAAAGTGTAACTCCTTTTATTTTTAAAAAACTGGGTATTAACGAACAGGTGTTTTCAAAAACCATTGAAAGCATCGTGCACTCGTACCCAAAAGTAAGCGGGGGACAGCCTTATTTGTCCACCGCAGCCAACCAAACCGTGGCCAAAGCCACCGCTTATGCACAAGAATTTAAAGACGAATTTGTTTCTATAGAACACCTCCTGTTAGGCATTTTAGCAGGGAACGGCAGTGTTTCTAAAATGATGAAAGATATTGGATTTACCGAGAAAGACCTGAAAGCCGCCATAAAAGAATTGCGCAAAGGCGAACGAGTTACCAGCCAGAGTCAAGAAGAAACCTACAACTCTTTAAACAAATACGCCATACATCTTAATGAACAAGCGCGCAAAGGCAAGCTAGACCCCGTTATTGGACGCGATGAAGAAATACGCCGCGTATTGCAAATACTTTCACGACGCACAAAAAACAATCCTATTTTAGTAGGTGAACCCGGGGTAGGTAAAACAGCCATTGCCGAAGGCTTGGCACATCGCATCAACGATGGCGACGTGCCCGAAAACTTAAAGAGCAAACAAATATTTTCACTAGATATGGGAGCCCTTATTGCGGGCGCTAAATACAAAGGCGAGTTTGAAGAGCGTTTAAAAGCTGTAGTAAAAGAAGTAACATCTTCTAATGGCGATATTATTTTGTTTATCGATGAAATACATACTCTAATTGGAGCCGGCGCCAGCGGCGATGGCGCTATGGACGCAGCCAACATACTAAAACCGGCTTTAGCACGAGGCGAATTGCGCGCGATAGGAGCTACCACCCTAAACGAATATCAAAAATATATCGAAAAAGATAAAGCCCTTGAACGCCGTTTTCAAAAAGTGTTGGTAGATGAGCCTTCGGCAGAAGATGCCATATCTATTCTTCGTGGAATTAAGGAGAAATACGAGGCGCATCACAAAGTACGTATAAAAGATGAGGCCATCATTGCCGCGGTGGAACTTTCGCAACGATATATATCCGACCGGTTTTTGCCCGACAAAGCCATTGATTTAGTAGATGAAGCAGCCTCTAAATTGCGTATGCAAATAAATTCTAAACCTATAGAACTAGATGCAGCCGACAGAAAAATCATGCAACTAGAAATTGAACGAGAGGCTATGAAGCGCGAAGGCGAATCAAAAAAAGTAGAAGAACTAAACCGCGAATTGGCCGACTTGAACGACGAACGGAAAGTTCTTACAGCACGCTGGCAAGGAGAAAAAGAATTGATAGACCAGGTACAAAAACTAAAACTTTCTATAGAGCAATACAAACAAGAGGCCAACAGCGCCGAAAAAAATGGCGACTACGGAAAAGTAGCCGAAATACGCTATGGCAAAATAAAAGAAGCCGAAGTACAGTTGAATGAGTTTGAAAAAAAATTAACCGATACCAAAGCCAGTGGCAGTCAGTTAGTAAAAGAAGAAGTAGATAGCGAAGATATTGCCGACGTTATCAGCGCATGGACAGGCGTTCCGGTAACGAAAATGCTGCAAAGCGATAAAGAAAAGTTGTTGCACTTAGAAGAAGAATTGCATAAACGAGTGGTAGGACAAAATGAAGCTATAGAGAGTATTGCCGATGCAGTACGTCGCAGCCGGGCGGGCTTGCAAGATGCTAAGCGCCCTATAGGATCTTTTATTTTTTTAGGAACTACCGGGGTAGGAAAAACCGAATTAGCAAAAGCCTTGGCTGAAATTTTATTTAACAATGAAAACGCCATGACACGTATTGATATGAGCGAGTATCAAGAACGGCACAGTGTAAGTCGCTTAATAGGAGCCCCTCCGGGCTATGTAGGTTATGAAGAGGGCGGGCAGCTAACCGAAGCGGTACGCCGAAAACCATATAGCGTAATTCTATTAGATGAAATAGAAAAAGCACACCCCGATACCTTCAATATTTTACTGCAAGTGCTTGACGATGGGCGTTTAACCGACAACAAAGGTCGCGTAGTAAATTTTAAAAACACCATTATCATCATGACCTCTAATATAGGTTCGCACATTATACAAGAAAATTTTGAGCATTTTGATGAAAAAAATAAAAACAGCATACTTGCTAAAACAAAAGTAGAACTGTTTGAGTTGCTAAAAAAATCCATTCGCCCTGAATTTTTAAACCGTATAGACGAAGTTATTATGTTTGAGCCTTTATCCAGAGAATATATGAATGATATTGTGCGCATACAATTAGATAGCATCATTAAAAATTTACAAACACAAGACATAAAAATGACGGCCACCCACGAGGCTATAGATAGAATTGCCCAGTTGGGCTTTGACCCTCAGTTTGGCGCGCGCCCCGTAAAACGCGTAATACAAAGACAAGTACTTAACGAGTTATCTAAACAAATTCTATCCGACAAAATAGTGAAAGATAAAGAGATTGTGTTGGATTGTTTTGATAATAATCTTGTATTTAGAAACAAGGCCGAAAAACCGGTTTCTAAAAAAGAAAAAAGCAATACTTAGATAACGCTTTTTGTAAAAGAGAAAAATTACTTGGTTAGTTCTTTGAAGTAGTCAAATAGCAAGCGTATGCCCACCCCTGTTCCTCCTTTGCTTCGGTAGCCCTCTTTAGCCGCTATAAAGGCGGGGGCAGCGATATCAAAATGCACGTAGGGATAATTGGTATATTTTACTAAAAAACGACCGGCTGTTATGGCGCCTGCAACAGGCCCTCCGATGTTTTTTCTGTCGGCAATGTCTGACTTTAAAAGGTCATCGTATTCTTCCCAAAAGGGAAACTCGGCCAAACGTTCGTACACATTATTACCGCTTTCTTTTAGTTTGTTTTTTACCTTATCTGAGGCGGTGCCCATGGTAACGATGCCAAAAGCACCAATAGCTGCAGCAGCGGCGCCAGTAAGTGTAGAAAACTCAAACACCGTTTCGGGTTTGTATTTTTTTGCATAGCTAAGCGCGTCGGCTAAAATCATACGGCCTTCGGCATCGCTGTTCAACATTTCTACCGTACTGCCATCGTGCATAGTAATAATATCTCCGGGGGCAAAGGCGTTAAAGCCCGGTCGGTTATCGGTAGCGGGCACTAAAGCTATTGCATACACGGGCACTTTTGCTTTAGCTAATGCGTACATTAAGCAAGCTACTGCGGCGGCGCCGGCCATATCGCATTTCATGGTATCCATGCCGGCAGTGGGTTTTATGCTAAGTCCGCCGGTATCGTACACCACGCCCTTGCCTACCAGCACATAAGGGTTTTTGTTTACCGCACCTTTTGGTTTGTATTCCATAATGCTGAAAGTGGGAGCATCTACGCTGCCTGCATTTACAGCTAACAGTCCGCCCATTTTTAGCGAGGTTATTTTGGCTTTATTGAGTACTTCTACGCTAAAGCCGGCTTCTTTACCCATTTTTACAAAGGCATGAGCCAAATCGGTTGCATTAAGATAATTAACGGGCTCATTTACTAAATCGCGGGCTTTGCATACCGCCTCTGTTACAATACTTAATTCTTCCAGTTGTTTATCTGTAATATCTTCGGCGTGTACAAATAAGGTTTCTAAGGTGTTTTTATCTTTTGCAGTATGTGTTTTGTGTTTTATAAATTGATAATTACCCAATATCATGCCTTCTATAAAAGCCAGGCTTTGTTTTTTATCCAACGATGAACTTACAATAGCCGACTTTTTTTTATGCTCATTCAATACCGTTGTAAGGCTGCTGCCTGCCTTGCGTAGCGTTTCTTTTTGTTGAGGGGCTTCTTTTTTTGTATCCAGTAATACCACACACACTATGCGTGTATATTGGTTAATGGTAATTATTTTTTTTTCGTTTGCAATTTGTTTTTCTATATACGAAACTTGTTCGTTTGTTAAATCGTATTCGTTTTTGTTTTTAAATGTTTTTGCAACGATGATTAGATTATCTTCTTTTAAAGCCGAAATTTTTTTTATAGAATTCATACCGATACTGTTTTTGTTATACGACACCTTGCGCAGGCTATTGCTGCCTTTTTTAGATGCAACAAATAAATACATTTTTTTTGTAAAACGGAATGATTTTTTTAGAAAAAAGATTTTTTTAACAATCTTTTTGAATGCGCCTTATATAAAAAGCTAGCCCTCTAACAAGCCGCGCCCTGTTTTTTGTATTTTGTTTTCTGCCTTTAATTGAATGACCAGGCGGTCTAACACTCCGTTGATAAAACCTCCGCTTTGGGGTGAACTGTATTCTTTTGCTATATCAATATACTCATTCATAGATACTTTTACGGGCACACTGCTTATGTATAGCAGCTCGGTAAGTGTCATTTTCATGAGCAGTACGTCAAGGGAAGCTATTCGGTCTAACTCCCAATTTTTTGTGTTAGCATCAATAAGGGTATCGTACTCCGAAACGTTTCTAATGGTTTTTAAAAACAATTCGGATACAAACTTTTTATCTTCGGCTTCTTCTCTATACAATTTAGGTGTAGGCATTTTATTATCGCTCACGCCATCTATCCACTTATTCAAAAATAAAAAGCCAAAATAATAGTCATCGCTCCAATAGATATTTTTTTCTTCAAACCAAAAATTAAACAACTCGTGTTCATACAAAAAATCAGCTAAAAATGATTGAATACATTTTTTATCTTCTTGAAAATTAGTTTCAGGGGTGCTCATGTATTTTTTGTACGACTCGGTGTTGCGCCACTCGGTAAATACTTTGCGAACCAAATCTTGGTCGTTTTGCCAACTTATTTTATGAGTGTTCCATAACGATTGAATGGCTTTATTTTCATTCAAAGCCTGTAAAAAAAGGTTGTTTATGAATTTTAAATTGGGGGTTAAATCTTCTTGAGTAGGAAGTCGTTTAGCGCGGGCTTCTTCGGCCGCAATACGGGCCACAAATTGCAAGTCATTTAAAAAACGAAGTAAATATAAAAACAACTCATACGATTTATCTATAGAGGTAAATACGTTTTTTTCGGCTACTCGTATATCTGCTTTTTCGTCTTTAAAAAAAGAGTAGAGCGCTTGCATTACTTTTATGCGCAAAAATCTGCGGTTGAACATGTTTATAAAGAACCTTTACGTTGTTTTTACTGGGTGCTTAGTATCTAATTTTTATTTTTGAGATAGCCTCTATACGTTGCTCTGCCAATCGGTTAGCCGCTATATAGGTAGGTATTTTTTCTGTTTTAGCTGTTTGAATAACGTTCCACGTAGTATCATAAATTTTTTCGGCATGCGCCATAGCTCGCTCGCGCACGTAGCCATCTAGTTCGTAATATACATTAATAATACCTCCGGCATTTACTACGAAATCGGGGGCGTATAAAATTCCTTTTTTAGTTACTAATTCGCCATGCGTTTTTTCGTTTGCCAATTGGTTGTTGGCGGCGCCGCAAATAATAGCGCACTTTAATTTTGAAAGCGTATCGTCGTTTACGGTAGCACCTAAAGCGCAAGGAGCGTACACATCTATAGCTAAAGAAAACATGTTATCCGGTGTTGTAGCGGTGGCGCCGTGTTTTTCAACGGCTATTTTGACGCGCTCTTCGCTAATGTCATATACATACAAAACGGCTTTTTCTTTGGCTAAATGTTCTACCAAGTGCATGCCCACATTGCCTAAGCCCTGTACTAGTATTTTTTTTCCGGTTAGGGAATCGGAACCAAACACTTCTTTGGCAGAAGCTTTCATAGACATATACACGCCATAAGCCGTAACGGGTGAGGGGTCGCCGCCACCGCCCATGCTTACGGGTAAGCCCGCTACGTATTGCGTTTCGTTATGTATCATTTCCATATCACGGGTATTTACCCCTACATCTTCGGCGGTAATGTATTTGCCGCCCAAGGTGTTGATGAATTTACCAAAACGGCGCAACAGTGCTTCTGATTTTACTTTTTTAGGGTCGCCTATGATTACGGCTTTGCCACCGCCTAAGTTAAGCCCGGCTACCGATGATTTGTAGGTCATGCCGCGCGAAAGACGTAGCACATCAATTAAAGCTTCGGCCTCGTTGTTATAGTTCCAAAAGCGAGTACCCCCCAAACTGGGGCCCAATACCGTATTATGAACGGCCACAATCGCTTTAAGGCCGCTATCATTATCGTTGCAAAAAACCAACTGTTCGTGATTGTATTCCAACATTTTACCTATAACGGCATGTTGGGCTAAGGCTGTTTGTGCTACATCGGTTACTTCCATAAGTGCTTGTATTTGCGCAGCAAAAGTACATAAAATAGTAATATCAAGGCACAACCTTAAAACCAATATCAAATCGCTGCCATTTTGAATTGTGAGTTGGGTCTAATATCTTTGTGCTGCTAATAATAAGAGCACACTGCCTATGTTACAAAAACTGCAAATAAAAAATTACGCTTTGTTAGAAGAAGTAACTATTTTGTTTGATGCCTCTCTTACGGTTATTACCGGTGAAACCGGTGCCGGAAAATCCATTATGCTGGGTGCGCTGGGGCTTGTACTGGGCGAAAGGGCCGATATGGCCGTGTTGCGCGATAAACAAAAAAAATGTGTTGTAGAGGCCGATTTTTTATTAAAAAATTACGACTTGCAGGCTTTTTTTACAGAGCACGAGTTAGACTACAACGACCAAACTATTTTAAGAAGAGAAATTACCCCAGATGGTAAATCGCGGGCTTTTGTAAACGATACGCCTGTAACTTTAAACATACTAAAACAACTGGCGCACTATTTAATAGATGTACATTCGCAACACGAAACCTTGTTGCTGAATCAAGCTGCTTTTAGGTACAATATAGTAGATGCTTTTGCCGGTTGCTTGGCAGAACAAAAACAGTATCGTTTTTTTTATACCCAGCTAAAAGAAAAAGAAAAAGAATTACAAGAGCTGCTTACCTTTGAGCAACAAGCAAAAAAAGAAACCGATTATTTTCAATTTCAATTTAACGAACTGGAGCAAGCGGTTTTAAAAGAGGGGATTCTGCATCAATTAGAACAAGAATACGACGCCCTAAACAATGCCGAACTCATTAAGCAAAGCCTAACACAGGCTTACTCTTCTCTTGACGAAGAAGGAGGAATTCTTTCGCAATTTTCTTCCTTAAAAAATAATTTAAATTCGCTAACCCGCTACGGAAAAACGTATGAAGAGCTAGCCGCGCGCCTGCAATCGGCTCAAATAGAACTGAAAGATATAACAGCAGAAATAGAAAATGCTAACGAACGCATTGTGTTTGACGCAAAAAAACTAGAAACGATTACGGCTCAGCTTGACACCTTAAATCGCCTCCTTAAAAAACATGGAGTAAAAGAGGAGACGGCGCTTTTAGCTATAAAAACAGAAATAGAAAAAAAACTATCTCAGTTTTCTTCGGTGGAAGAGGAAGTGCAAAAACGGCAACAAGAATTAAAAACCTTAAGTGACCAAATTTGGAAAAAGGCGCACCTGCTTTTTGAAAAAAGAAAAAAAGCAATTCCTCTTATACAAAAATCCATCCAAGATATGTTAGCTGATTTAAGCATGCCTAATGCTCGGATAGAGATACGCTGTATGACCGCAGAAAACCTAAATTTATACGGTTGCAACGAGTTGCAATTTTTATTTTCAGCCAATAAAGGTTTGCCCTTAAGCGAGCTTCACAAGGTAGCTTCAGGAGGCGAGCTATCGCGCTTAATGCTGTGTTTAAAAGCCCACATAGCTGAAAAAACAGCCTTACCTACCATTATTTTTGATGAGATAGATACGGGTGTTTCGGGTGATGTAGCTCATAAAATAGGTACTATTCTTTTACGTATGGGTAAAGCCATGCAGGTAGTAGCTATTACGCATTTGCCTCAGTTAGCTTCTAAAGGCAAACAACATATATTTGTGTATAAACAAGAGCTAAACGACCAAACACAATCTTCGGTAAAAATACTAAGTGCAGCCGAACGCATTGTGGAAATTGCTAAAATGCTAAGTACGGGCACTCCTACCGAATCGGCTCTTTTAAACGCAAAAGAGTTGCTGAACACAAAAAATTAAAAATGTTAATGCGTATTTTAGCGTAGATACCTTCTTTTTTAATACCGCACTAGAGTCAAACTAAAAGCAAACTCAAAATAGCACATCAAAAAAGAGAGGGTAAGGAGTGTTCCCTTTAAAAAACTTGAAACATTATTATAGAAAAAAGATACTACGAGTTTAGTAAAGATTTCTAAAAACAATAGGTATTTTTGTCTGTATCTGCAAAAGGTCTATATATTTATTTTTAGAATTTCTCATATTGCCTAAGGTGTTTGAGTTGTTTCTATAATATTGTAGATAGTACGTGCCTTTGTATTCATAACGTTGCAGTATATTAACCATTTCTTGAATGTCTTCTATCTGCAATAAATCGGCATGTATGGTGGTTCTTACCTCAAAGGGAATAGCAGCGTGTATTAAAGAACATAAAGAGGTTTCAAATTCAGAAAACAGGTGCGACTTTGTGATGGTATGAAATTTATTTCGAGTAGCCTTAAAATCTAAAGACACATAATCAACCAGCTTGTTTTTAATACATTCATTTAATTTTTCAGGAAAACTACCGTTGGTATCTATTTTCACTAAAACCCCTTTGTTTTTTATTTCTTGTAAAAAATCGGATATCTTTTTATGGGCCATGCACTCGCCCCCACTTAAAACCACGGCATCTAAAAGACCTTGTCTTTTTTGCAAAAAATGCAGTCCAGCGTGTAACGAAATACGGCCTTTTCCTAATACAATGTCGGGATTATAGCAATATAAACAGCGCATATTACAGCCTGCAAACCAAAAAATGCAGGCTGTTTTATCGGGATAGTCTAATAGGGTAAAAGGAGTTATGTTGTAAATGGGCTTAACCACATTTAAACTCCGTGAAATGTTTTCGTTGTTTGTGTTCACCTTTTTTACCGATATTAAAACTTTCTACTGGTCTGTGATATCCCATTACGCGGGTATATACTAGACATTTGGTGCGCTGTTGGTTATTTTGCAGCAGCGTTTGTTGGCTTTGTGTGTTCATACGTATTTGTTTTTTGGGTTAATTTTTCTATCAATAAATCATCGCATAAAGGGCAATACTCATGCTCTCCTGATAAGTAGCCGTGTGTAGGGCACACGCTAAATACAGGAGTAACCGTAATATATGGTAAACTGAAATTAGATATTACTTTTTTTACAAGATTCCTGCACGCTTCGGGCGAGCTTATTTTTTCGCGCATATACAGGTGCAAAACAGTGCCTCCGGTATATTTGCATTGCAATTCGTTTTGCAGCAAAAGCGCTTCAAAAGGATCGTCGGTGTGATGCACGGGAATTTGCGAACTGTTTGTATAATAAATATGTTCCTCTATGCCGGCCTGAAGGATATTTTGGTATCTTTTTTTATCTTCTTTTGCAAAACGATACGTGGTTCCTTCGGCAGGTGTAGCCTCCAGGTTGTACAGATTACCGGTTTCTTCTTGAAATGTTTGCATTTTAGCGCGGATATAATCTAAAATTTCCGAAGCAAAATCAATACCCCATTCAGATACAATAGTTTCTGTATCTTCAGAAAAATTACGAATCATTTCGTTCATACCATTTACTCCAATAGTAGAAAAATGGTTTTTGAAATGAGGTAAATACCTTTTAGTGTATGGATATAAACCCCTGTCATACATTTCTTGAATAAACACTCGTTTTTTTTCTAAAGTAGATTGCGCTATAGCTAAAAGAAAATCCAAGCGTTCATATAAAGATTTTTTATTTCCTTTATATAAATACCCTAAACGAGCCATATTAATAGTTACAACCCCTATACTGCCGGTCATTTCAGCGCTTCCAAACAATCCATTACCTCGTTTTAAAAGCTCTCTTAAATCTAATTGTAACCGGCAGCACATACTTCTTACGGCATTGGGTTTATATGCTTTTTCGTTTTCTACTTTGTTTCCGTATTCATCTATTTTATATTGGCTTCCGATAAAATTTTGAAAATAAGACGAGCCTATTTTTGCCGTATTTTCAAAAAGCAAATCTGTATTTTCTCCATACCAATCAAAATCTTCGGTGATGTTTACTGTAGGTATAGGAAAAGTAAAAGGCTGTCCGTTAGCATCTCCCTCGGTCATAACCGTATAATAGGCTTTGTTTATCATGTTCATTTCTTTTTGGAAATGCTCATACCTCAGGTCAATCAACGTATCTACGCCTCGCTCTTTAGCTATATTTAATAAAGAATCGTCTGCATTATTTTTAAATAAGTGATGATTGTTTCGGGTAGGTATTTGTTCTTTTAGGTCGGAAGGCACCACCCAGTCTAATGTGATATTAGTAAACGGCGACTGCCCCCATCGGGCAGGCACATTAAGATTATATACAAAACTTTTAATTGCCTTTAGTACCTCGTTGTATGATAGCTTGTCTTTAAAAACATAAGGAGCTAAATAAGTATCAAAAGAGCTAAAGGCTTGTGCACCCGCCCACTCACTTTGTAATATGCCTAAGAAATTAGCCATTTGTCCCAGTGCTTCTCGAAAATGTGCGGGGGCTTTGCTTTCTACACGCCCGCGTATGCCATTAAAGCCATCGTTTAGCAAGGCGCGCAAGCTCCACCCGGCGCAATAACCTGTTAAGCAATCTAAATCATGAATATGTATATCTCCATTTCTATGAGCATACCCCTCTTCTGGATTATACACCTTATCTAACCAATAATTAGCAATTATTTTCCCGGCCACATTGTTTACTAAGCCTGCATTAGAGTATGAAGTGTTGGCATTGGCGTTGATGCGCCAATCGGTTTGGCCCACGTACTCTTCAATAGTTTGCGTGCTGTTTACATAGGTTGTGTTGCTGTCAACCTGAACTGTTTTTTGCCGTTGTAATTTGCGTGTGTGGCGATACAGCATAAAAGAGCGCATCACTTCAAAATAGTTTTTTAAATACAATTCATGCTCTATTATATCTTGTATTTCTTCTACACCCCATGTGTCTTTTTGTAATAATCGTTTTTTTACATTAGCAAAAATTACACCATCGTAATTTGCATTTTCACTGGCAAACCCTTTTTTGATAGCATCTTCTATTTTAAAAAGATCCAAAGGCTTGTATTCGCCATTTCGTTTAATAATATATTTTTCCATAGGTATTATTTATGTGGTTTTTATGCTATTTTCAAACAACTTAATCCGGCCTCTACGCTAGTTGACATAGCCAGCAAGTGGGTATTCTGCATCATACACAGCAAGTCCTTTTTTATGTGTTTAAATTGATTGTGTACAGGGCAGGGTTGATTTTCTGAACAATGTTTTAAACCCAGTACGCATGTTTTATCATACAAGGTTCCGTCAATGGCAATAGCTATATCTATTAATTTTATTTTTCGTAAATTTTTTTGTGTTATTTCAAATCCTCCAAAAGCTCCTTTTACAGATTGAATAATTTGAGCATGCACAAGCGTTTGCAAAATTTTTGCAGTAAACGCTTCAGGCGAGTCAATCTCTTTTGAAATGTCTTTTATATTGCAACGCTCTTTGCTTACCGATTTCTGAGCAATATATACCGATGCCCTTATTCCATATTCGCATGCTTTTGAAAAAATCATATTTTTTTAGTTGGTGTTGAGGTCAAAAGTATTCTATAAAATTTAATTCGGATAAAATTGTCCTATTTAATTATAAACAAAATTTATTTCATATCTTTTTTGTGAAAATTTATTTTTTTATTGCTTTAATTTTTCGGTAATACGTTTGTAATCAATATATTATATTTAATAAAGAGATGAAAGTGGTTTTTTTATTTTTTTAAACTTATGATTACAATCAGAAATATTGGGCGTCCCTTACTCTGCCGGTTACGGTGGCGCCATCCCGTTTTTATAAATTATAAAATCTGCTTTAGGCAAGCGTGTTTCTGTTTTCCTTTCCCAAAAATGATGGGGCTTACCCAAGACAGTAAAAGTAAGTTTAAAAAAATGTAATGGGCACCATATTGCTTGATGCGTATATAGAAAACGAGTTGTTTTTTTTGTTCAAAGTAAAAAAGGTATTTTTCGTTTGGTTTGCTTATTTTTGGAACCCTAATCAAAAGAACATGAAACTATACAGCGTAAACAGCGGTTATTTTAAATTAGATGGAGGGGCCATGTTTGGTGTAGTACCAAAATCTATATGGAATAAAACCAACCCTGCCGATGAAAACAATATGTGTAGCTGGGCTATGCGCTGCCTGCTGGTAGAAATCAACAACCGACTGATATTAATAGATAACGGCATGGGCGATAAGCAAAATGAAAAATTTTTTTCGTTTTACTATTTGCACGGCACCGATACGCTTGAGAAATCATTAGCTAAGCATGGCTTTTGTTTTGATGATATTACCGATGTATTTCTTACTCATTTGCATTTTGACCATTGTGGGGGCAGCGTAAAGTACACGGATAGCAGCCGCAGCGCCCTAACGCCTACTTTTAAAAATGCACGGTATTGGAGCAACAAACAACATTGGGAGTGGGCTACCCACCCCAACCCGCGCGAAAAGGCCAGTTTTTTGAAAGAAAACATCATGCCTATATATGAAAGCGGGCAACTGCATTTTATAGAAAAAGAAGGGGAGTGGCTTCCGGGTTTTGAAACTCTTTTTGTAAACGGGCATACCGAAAGTATGATGCTGCCCTTGCTACACTACAAAAACAAAAAAGTACTTTTTTGTGCTGACCTACTCCCCTCGGTAGGGCACCTGCCCATTCCGTATGTGATGGGTTATGATGTACGCCCCCTGGAAACTTTAAAAGAAAAAGAACGCGTTTTGCAACAGGCCGCAAAAGAGGAATGGCTGCTGTTTTTTGAGCACGACGGCGTAAACGAAAGTGTTACCGTACAAAATACCGAAAAAGGCATTAGAGCAAATCACTTCTTGAAAATAGCAGAGTTCTAGTAAAAAATTAGAAGTCCCTCAAGAAATATTCCGCTTTACAATTTTTCAGACAAAAAATCTAAATTTCGCTTAATGCCTTTGTAGCCGGTCCGTTTTAGCGCCGATTGTTTAAATACTTTGTTAAAAACATCTTGCGTTATTTCTTGCCACTGAGCAGCATCCCAGCTTAGCATATCGTGTGCATCATTAAACAAAGGTTCTGAATGTGGTTTGCTAAAGCGATTCCAAGGGCACACATCTTGACAAATATCGCAACCAAAAACCCAATCATTAAAAGTATTTTTATACTCTGTAGGGATATTTTCTTTCAGCTCAATGGTAAAATACGAAATGCACTTACTGCCATCTACCAGGTAGGGCGCCGCAATAGCCTGCGTGGGGCAAGCATCTATGCAACGGGTGCAAGAGCCGCAGTAATCTTTTATAGCGGTATCGTATTCTAGTTCTAAATCGATGATAAGCTCGGCAATAAAGAAAAAAGAGCCGTTGTTTTTTGTAATTAAATTATTGTTTTTTCCTATCCAGCCTAAGCCTGATTTTTTTGCCCAAGCTTTATCCATTACCGGTGCTGAATCTACAAAGCACCGCCCATTTATTTCACCTATTTTTTCTTGCAAAGCAGATAATAAGGTTTTGCATTTATCTTTAATAATAAAATGATAATCTATCCCGTAAGCATATTTACTTATTTTGGGCGCCTTTGGGTTTTGTTTTTTTTCGGGATAGTAATTAAGTAATAAAGAAACGACCGATTTAGCTCCTTCTACCAATAAGCGTGGATCTAAACGTTTATCAAAGTAGTTTTCCATATACTGCATGTTTCCATGTTTATTTTCGCGCAGCCACTTTTCTAAGCGAGGGGCTTCTTCTTCTAAAAAAACAGCTTTTGAAATACCGCAATAATCAAAACCCAATTGCTTTGCTTGCTGTTTTATGAGGGTGCTATATGTTTGTTTAAAGGAGTTCATCAATAAAAAAGCCGTTCATTGCGAACGGCTTTTGCTTTTCTATTTTATAAATTAGTTGTCGTATTGGTTTATTTTGGCATCCATGCTTAAGGTGGCGTGCGGCACGCTGCGCAAACGTTCTTTAGGGATTAACTTACCGGTTACACGGCATATACCATACGTTTTGTTTTGAATACGAATAAGCGCGTTTTGTAAAGACATAATGTATTTTTCTTGACGCACTGCCAATTGCGCTACTTCTTCTTTAGATAGCATATCACTTCCGTCTTCTAACAATTTAAAAGTAGGAGAAGTATCGTCTGTACCGTGGTTATCGGTATTGGTAAGTGTTTGTTTCAACAAATCATAATCTGTTTTAGCCTCGTTTAGTTTAGACAAAATAATGTTTTTAAACTCTAACAATTCTTTATCGCTGTAGCGAGAGCGGGTGTCTTTATTGTTGATAAAGGGTTTAGGCTCTTCTTTTTTTGGCTTTTTGATAAGGTTTTTGGTAAGGTCTATTTTTATTACCTGCTTGCGCACAAAATCTTCCGAATCATACTGCTTTTTGGGCATACCTATTTTGGGTGCTCTGCCTCTTCTTTTTTTGCTTTTTTCTTTTTTCTCTTCTATTTCTTCTACCGGAGCGTCGTCATCATCGTCATCAACAGTAAGAACCTCTGAGTCCATTTCCAATAAAGCGGTATCATCTAAGGCTTCTGGGTCTAGCTCCACATCATCTGTAGCGCCTTTTTTCTTGCCACTGTCTTTTTTATTTTTGCCTTTTTTAGAGGCTTTACTTAAAGCAAGGGTTGTCTCTTTTTTTAATTTCAATTCTTTTTCTTCTTTTTTAGAAAGGTTTTTCTTTAGTTCTTTCTTCACCATCTTTTTCGCTTCTACTTTTTTAGGTTTTGCCGCAGCAACTTTTGCTTTGGGTATTGTTTTTACTTTTTTTACAGGTTTGGCACTTTTTTTAGCCGTAGGCTTTACTGCTTTTTTTACAGCGGGTTTCGCTGCTTTTTTAGCGATTTTTTTTGCGGCAGGCTTACTGATTTTCTTGGTAGGTTTTGCTGCCTTTTTGTTCGTTTTTTTGCTCATACGTGTACTTTTAATTTAATTTTTCAACACTAACGTGTGTACGTACGCCCTCATTCAATTCAACCAACATGCTTTTTTGAGCGTCTAAGACATCCACCATTTGCAG
Source organism: Bacteroidota bacterium (assembly GCA_018267475.1). Lineage (GTDB taxonomy): Bacteria > Bacteroidota > Bacteroidia > B-17B0 > Aurantibacillaceae > PALSA-968. The sequence continues at coordinate 21,965 of JAFDYI010000004.1, forward strand.
GTTTCCCGTTAGGGTTTCCGAGCAAATATACACTAAATTATTTTTTATAGCGTTATCTAAAGCGTTATTTTTTTCAATTTGTATAAAAATTTTATCGGTAACATCAAATCCTTGATCTTTTCTGATGTTTTGTATCCTGTTTACCAATTCTCTGGCCAAGCCTTCTTGTTTTAACGAATCGCTAAGTGTAACGTCTAAAGCTACTGTTATCGCACCGTTGTTAGCTACTTTCCAGCCCGGTATATCTACCGGAATAATTTCTACATCTTCGGTTTCTAATAGTATTTCTTCGTTTTCTATAACAATAGGGTAATGGTTGTTTTTCTCTATCCCTAAAATAATTTCTTGTGGGTGTTGAGCTGCAAAGGTTTGTACGGCTTTCATGTGCTTACCGCATTTTTTTCCTAATGTTTTAAAATTTAATTTTAGGTTTTTTACTATTTGCGTTTTGCTTTCGTCCACAAACTCTATTTCTTTTACATTTACTTCGGCCAATATAAGTTCTTGCACCGCTTCTATTTGTTTTTTAAAATGATTGCTTAGTATTGGGATTTGTATTTTTTGTAAGGGCTGCCTTACTCTAATATTTTCTTTTTTGCGAATGGATAAAAGCATCGATGAGATTTTTTGAGCCAGCTCCATGCGTTCTTCTAGCGAAACATTTATGTACTCTTCATTTGCTTTAGGGAAATCGCTAAGATGAACCGATTCGGCACTTTGCTTTTGGGTAATACGGTTTAAATCTAAAAACAATTTATCGCTAAAGAAAGGGGCTATAGGGGCTGTTAATTGCGCCAAAATATCCATGCAGTGGTACAAGGTTTGGTAGGCGGCTATTTTATCGTTGCTGTATTCTCCTTTCCAAAAGCGACGACGACACAGGCGCACGTACCAGTTGCTTAAATGTTCATCTACAAAGGTTTCTATAAAACGCCCTGCCCGATGAGGCTCGTAGTTCTCATAAGCTTCCGAAACATTTTTTATTAAGGTGTTGAGTTCTGAAATGATCCATCGGTCAATTTCGGGGCGCTCTTGCACCGGAATGTCTTTTTCAGCATAGGTAAAGCCATCTACATTGGCATAAAGGGCAAAAAAGGAATAGGTATTATATAGGGTGCCAAAAAATTTGCGCTGTACTTCTTCAATACCTTCGGTATCAAATTTTAAGTTATCCCAGGGGGCCGCGTTGGTAATCATATACCAGCGGGTGGCATCGGGGCCGTATTTCTCAAGGGTATCAAAAGGGTTTACGGCATTGCCTAAGCGCTTACTCATTTTGTTGCCGTTTTTATCTAACACCAAGCCGTTGCTTACTACGTTTTTGTAGGCCACGCTATCAAAGCACATAGCGGCTATGGCGTGTAGTGTAAAGAACCAACCGCGGGTTTGGTCCACCCCTTCTGCAATAAAATCAGCCGGGTAGTATTTTTTTTCATCAATCAGTTCTTTGTTTTCAAAGGGGTAATGAAGTTGGGCGTAGGGCATGGCACCGCTATCAAACCATACGTCAATTAAATCGCTTTCGCGAAACATTTTTTTTCCATTTCGTTCTAAAACGATGTTATCTACATAGGGTTTGTGTAAATCAAAAGAAGCATAATTTTCTTTTGAAAAAGTATTTGGAATAAATTTTTGTAACGGATTATGACTCATTACTTTTTTGTTGATGGCATGTTCTATTTCTTTTTGCAATTCTTCAACGCTCCCAATAATTAAATGCTCTGTTTTATCTTCGCTAACCCAAATAGGAAGTGGGATGCCCCAAAAGCGCGAGCGAGAAAGATTCCAGTCGTTTAGATTTTCTAGCCAATTACCAAAGCGCCCGCTACCGGTGGCTTCGGGTTTCCATTGTATGGTTTGGTTTAGCGCTATCATGCGCTCTTTCATGGCAGTGGTTTTTACAAACCAACTATCTAATGGGTAGTATAATACGGGTTTATCGGTACGCCAGCAATGCGGGTAACTATGCTCATAGGTTTCTTTTTTAAAGAGTTTGCCTTCTTCTTGTAGTTTTAGTACAATGCGTTCATCAACGCTAAGATATACTTTTAGGTCTTTTATTTTTCCGCTACTTTCTAAAATTTGTTTTTGTTTTTCAAACTCAGTTTTTTTTTCTTCTTCGCTTAGGTAGGCTTCTTTTACATATTCTTCTCCATAAAGAAAGACATCATCTTTTACTTCGGGTACAAATTTACCGCGTTTATCAACCAAAGTTAATGAACCGATGCCGTTTTGTTTGGCCACTCGAAAATCGTCGGCACCAAAAGAAGGAGCGATATGCACAATGCCGGTACCATCAGAGGTGGTAACAAAATCACCCACTATAACTTTAAACGCATCGCCTTCGGGTTTTACAAAAGGAAGCAATTGCTGGTAAGAAATACCGGCTAATTCAGCGCCTTTAATTACAGTTAATAAAACATCACTACTATGCTCTATTTTTCCCTGCTCAGCTAATATCGTCAGAGGATTGACAGGAATTGCCACAGACTGATTATTAGATTCGGCCGTATGATTAAAACCTAAAGGATGTTTGGTTGATTTAGGGAAATAGGAAAGGTATCTTTCCTTTGCTATAATTATATTTATTCTTTTGTTTGGAATAAATGGGTGATCAACATTGGCTAATACATAATCAATATCTTTCCCTACTGCCAAAGCGGTGTTAGAAGGAAGCGTCCATGGCGTGGTGGTCCATGCTAAGAAGTAAACATCTCCTTTTAGATTTTTATTTTTAAATTGCGAATGATCCACCGCTTTAAACATAACGGTGGCGGTTCGGTCTTTTACATTGCGATAGCAGCCGGGCTGGTTTAATTCGTGCGATGATAAGCCGGTGCCCGCTGCGGGTGAGTAAGGTTGTATGGTATAGCCTTTGTATAATAAGTTTTTTTGGTGTAGGTTTTTTAGCAGCCACCACACGCTTTCTATGTAGGTGTTATCGTAGGTGATATAAGGGCTCTCCATATCTACCCAATAGCCCATTTTTTGGGTAAGGTCTTGCCATTTGTCGGTGTATTTCATCACCTCTTTGCGGCAGGCCTGGTTGTAATCTTCTACCGAAATATATTTAGTGCTGTTTTTATTTCCAATATCTTCTTTGGTAATACCCAATGATTTTTCTACGCCCAGCTCTACAGGCAGCCCGTGCGTATCCCAGCCTGCTTTGCGTTTTACCTGAAAGCCTTGCATGGTTTTATACCGGCAAAAAATATCTTTGATGCTACGCGCCATCACATGGTGTATGCCGGGTAAGCCGTTGGCACTAGGGGGGCCTTCGTAAAACACAAAAGGCGTTTTTCCTTGGCGTAGGCTTACCGATTTTTTAAAGGTGTGGTTTTGCTCCCAATCCCTTAAAACATCTTTTGCAATTTGCGAAAGGTTAAGCTGTTTGTATTCGTTATATTTTTTACTCATAACAGAGGCTTCAAAATTAAGCCCATAAAGATACGGTTTTTTTTACTTTTGTGGCATATAAACGTATAAACCCATTAAATAACCCTATTTTAGCCGCTTGTTTTGGTAAAAAAAATCACCATATTTTTTATGCTTTGTGCTTCTTTGGCTTTTGCCCAAAAGGGCGAGCGTAAGTTTATTATAAATGGAATTATTTATCAAAACGATAGCAGCACGGTAATGCCTTATGTGTATTTAATAGATACCAAAACGGGCAATGGTACTATGAGCGATTTTAACGGAAAATTTACCATTATAGCCCAAAACAGCGATACCCTGGTGTTTCAATATGTGGGCTATGGCAGGCGCCGCTACCCCGTATCGTTCATTAAAAATATAAACGACAGCACCAAACAAGCATTAAAAATAGTGATGAAACCCATTATGGTGAACATGCAGCCCGTTACTGTAATGGCCACTAAAATAAAACCCAACGAAATTGATTACATGAAGCGCTACATCACACAGCACGCAAAACCCAGCGTTATTAGCGCCTTTCAAAGCCCTATTACGGCTTTGTACAACCAGTTTAGCCATAAAGGGCGCGCTGAGCGCAAGCTGCAAGAGATTTTTCAAAACATCTTGATACAAGAAGAGGTAAATAAAAAATTTAACCCCGAAATTTTACGTCAATTAACTGAAGACGAAAACATTGATTTTGATGCTTTTAGAAGGTATGCTTGGCGTATTGATAATAATTTCATTATGGCGCACGAAGGCTACGATTTGTATGCTCCTATTATGTATTATTACCGCCAATACAAAAAGAGTGGGCAGCAGCAGCTTCCACCCGAACAACAACAGCCTTATGGGCAGCAACAGCCCCTCTATCAGCCACATAAAAAAACACAACCAAGCCCTATATTTTACGGAGATGAGTAAAAAAAAATTTAGCCCCCAATTATTTCACGATGTTGAAATAGTAGATTTATCGTCGGAGGGGGCAGGTGTAGCCAAAATAAACGATTGGGTAGTATTTGTAGAGCAAGCTATACCGCAAGATATTTGCCATATACAGGTGTATAAAAAAAAGCACTCGTTTGGTTTTGCTAAAATTACCCAGTTGGTAAAGCCTTCGCCCTTGCGGGTACAAGCACCTTGCTCGCATTTTGGAGTATGTGGTGGTTGCAAGTTGCAAAACGTAGCGTACTCGGCGCAATTGCAACACAAACAGAATATCGTAAGTAATGCGCTGAAGCGTTTAGCAAAAGTGGAGGTAATGGAGATGCTGCCCATATTGGGTTGTGAGGATATCTATTACTACCGAAATAAATTAGATTTTGGGTTTTCAAATAAAAAATGGTTGAGCGAAGAAGAGATAAAAAACAGCGGTGTAATTGAAAACAGGAACGGCTGTGGATTTCATGTATCGGGGGCTTTCGATAAAGTGTTGGATATAGAACGGTGTCATTTGCAAGCCTCGCCATCAAATGAAATACGGAACGAAGTAAAGCAATTTGCTTTACAGCAAGGTTTTTCTTTTTTTAATATCCGCGAGCGCTCCGGCTTTATTCGCTCCTTAGTTATTCGCACCTCTTCTATAGGAGAGTTGATGTGCGTGTTTTCTTTTTACGATAATGATGTAGAAAAAATAACTTGTTTATTGAAACATATTCAAGAAAAATTCCCACAAATAACCGCCTTGTTGTATGTAATAAACCAAAAAGGAAACGATACTATATTTGATTTGCCCATTCATATTTTTAGTGGCCGCGATTTTATTTATGAAGAGATGGAAGGCTTGCGTTTTAAGGTGGGGCCTAAATCTTTTTACCAAACCAATTCCAAACAGGCGCATCATTTATACAAAATAACGCGTCGGTTTGCCGCTTTGTCGGGCCACGAAAATGTGTATGATTTATATACCGGCACCGGTACTATTGCACAATTTGTAGCCAAGCAAGCAAAAAAAGTAGTGGGCGTTGAGTATGTACCCGAAGCCATTGCAGATGCCAAACAAAACGCAGCACTTAACAAGGTAAACAACGCCTCTTTTTTTGCCGGAGATATGAAAGAGGTGCTTACAGATACCTTTATCTCTACACACGGTAAGCCCGATGTTATTATTACCGATCCTCCGCGCGCCGGAATGCACCCCGATGTGGTGGCTAAGCTGCTGGAGTTAGCCCCACAAAAAATAGTGTATGTAAGTTGCAACCCCTCTACCCAAGCACGCGACGTAGCCGCCTTGTCGCAAAAATATATTCTTAGTAAAGTGCAGGCGGTGGATATGTTTCCGCAAACGCTACACGTAGAGTGTGTTATTTTATTAGAATTAAAAGCAGAGTAAAAACAACGCATTTTTAATACTGCCTATAATTGCTTATCTTTGTTTTAAGATTGTACTGCAAACATGCTTTTTAATCAAAACGATACCATTATTGCTTTAGCTACCCCGCACGGTACCGGCGCTATTGCGGTTATTCGTCTTTCCGGAAAAAATTGTTTTACGATTGTAGAAAAAGTTTTTTTTACAAAAAATAAAAAAGCGGTAAACCTGCAAAGCAAAAAATCGCACACGCTGCATTTTGGATTGATATGTGTAGAAGAAATTATTATAGACGAGGTACTGCTTTCGGTGTTTAAAAACCCACATTCGTTTACAGGGGAAGATAGTGTTGAAATTTCGTGCCATGGAAGCACGTTTATTCAGCAACAAATTTTGCAAGTACTTACCGCCAAGGGCGCTCGCATGGCACAGCCGGGCGAGTTTACACTGCGTGGTTTTTTAAACGGTAAGTTTGATTTAAGTCAGGCCGAAGCTGTGGCTGATTTGGTACACTCCAATTCGGCGGTTTCGCACCAGGTAGCTATGCAGCAGATGCGTGGCGGCTTTTCAAGCAAAATAAATATATTGCGAGAAAAGTTAATTGACTTTGCAGCCCTTATTGAATTAGAATTGGATTTTAGCGAAGAAGATGTAGCCTTTGCTGACCGGTCGGCCTTAAAAAATTTAATTCATTCTATTCAATCCATTTTAGAAAAACTCATTCAGTCGTACGAGTTGGGCAATGTTATTAAAAATGGGATTCCGGTGGCTATCGTGGGCAAGCCTAACGCAGGAAAATCTACTCTGTTAAACATTTTGTTGCAAGAAGAGCGCGCTATTGTAAGCGATATACCCGGCACCACCCGCGATATTATTGAAGATGAAATAACCATTGGCGGCGTTTTGTTTCGCTTTATTGATACAGCCGGCATACGCGATACCACCGATGTGATAGAGCAAATAGGAGTAAACAAAGCTTTAGATGCCATGCAAAAATCAGCTATTGTTATTTACTTGTTTGATGCGCACGAACTAAGCAAGCAAGACCTGATTGTAGAAACCGAAAAAATAAAAACGCATATTGGCAACTCGCAATTACTTATGGTGTGCAATAAAATTGATACCGAAAATTTAGCGGAGCTTCAAAGTGAATTTTCAGACATGCATCCCATCTTGTACATATCGGCTAAAAACCACTTATATATTGACGATTTAAAAAATAAATTAGTGGCTCTTTTTGATAACCGTGCCGTACATGTAACGGAAACCGTAGTTACCAATGCCCGACACGCCGATGCCTTACGAAAAGCCAACAGCAGCTTATACAGGGTAGTAGAAGGTTTAAACCAGCAAGTGCAAACCGATTTGTTGGCGCAAGACATTCGTTATGCGCTGGAAGCATTAGGTGAGATAACCGGTAGCGTAACCAACAACGACCTGCTGGCACACATCTTTAGCAAGTTTTGTATCGGAAAGTAAGCAAGCTAAAAGCGAGGTTCGCGGACACAAAAAAAAGAAAACAAAAAAACGCCCGCACGTACTGATAAACAGCCAAAGGCTAAGGATGAGGGCAAAGAATTGTTGTGATTTGCTTTAGCTTACGTTTTTTTCTACTTCTTTGTGCGCGCTGATTTCTGCTGCGTTCTAAATCAAATGGTATCTTTTGTAACCGAACAAGATAGTCGCATTTTTTGCAACAAAGAAACGGTTATTTAGTATTGTAGGTGTTCATAGTAAGCGGCAGTCCGGCAAACGAAAAACTTTTTACAGCATCGGCAGCAAGTTGTATGCGAGCATCTAGGGTTTTTCGTTCTTCATCGGTCCATTTACCCAACACATAATCTACCTGTTTCCCTTTAGAAAAAGCATTGCTTATACCAAAACGCAGGCGCGCATACTGTTGGGTATTCAGGGTGGCCTGTATGTCTTTTAGCCCGTTGTGGCCACCGTCGCTGCCTTTTGGGTGTATTTTTATCTGCCCAAAAGGAAAAGCCAATTCATCTACTAATACTAATAAATTTTCTATGGTTATTTTTTCCGTCTGTAGCCAGTAGTTGATAGCCTTACCGCTTAAATTCATATAAGTGGTGGGCTTTATGAGTATGAGCTGTCTGCCCTTGTATTTTATTTCGGCTACAGAGGCTAAGCGGTCGTTTCTAAACAAAGTGCCAGCCTGCAAAGCCAATTCGTCAACTATTTTAAAGCCAATATTGTGGCGTGTTTCGGCATATTCATCACCTATGTTGCCTAAGCCGGCTATTAAAAATTTACTCATGCTGCAGGTTCCATAGCTTTGGGTTATGGTTTTTTTATGAGTAGGGTATAAAATTAATGAGGCTCTACTAAAAACAAAGGTTGGTCGTACTCTACCGGAGTAGCGTCGTTTACCAATACTTTTACTATTTTCCCTTTTACACCGCTTTCTATCTCGTTAAATAGCTTCATTGCTTCGATGATGCAGACTGTTTTTTCGGGGGTAACCTCATCGCCTACGTTTACAAATAGTGCTTTGTCGGGGCCCGGCGAGCGGTAAAAAGTACCTATCATGGGTGATTTGATGGTTATTAATTTGCTGTCATCACTAGTGGGTGTTGCGGCAGGGGCTGAGCTTGCAGCGGGGGCGGCTGTTGGTGCCGGCGCCACTAGTTGTTGGGGCACAGCGGCAATGGCTTGAGGGGCAGGGGCTGCTTGCACAAATACAGGGGCTTCCGGTTTTTTTCCGGCAGGGGTTTTTATCACTATTTTTACCTCTTTGGTTTCAAGCTCTACCTCGCTAACGCCCGATTTAGCAACAAATTTTATTAAATCTTGTATTTCGTTTAGTTTCATTTTTTTCTGTTTTTTTTTGATTAGTTGATTATGGTTTTGCTATGTATTTTATTTTGAGTTATAGGCCCATTTTAGCCACACGGAGCCCCATGTAAAGCCGCCTCCAAAGGCCGAAAGTACTAAATTATCTCCTTTTTTAAATAGTTTTTCGTAATCCCACATCAGTAGGGGGAGGGTTCCTCCGGTGGTGTTTCCATAGCGCTCTATGTTCATGAGTACTTTTTCGGGGCCAAGGCCCATACGGGTTGCGGTAGCTTCTATAATGCGTTTGTTGGCTTGGTGCGAAACTAAGTAGGCAATATCTTCTGCCTTTAGGTTGTTGCGGCGCATAATATCAGCTGATACTTCGGCCATATTATATACGGCGTGTTTAAAAACGGCTTGTCCTTCTTGATATACGTAGTGTAGGCGTTTGTCAATAGTTTCGTGGCTGGGGGGCATTAAAGAGCCTCCGGCTTTCATGTGTAGGTGTTGCATGCCGGCTCCATCGCTTCGTAAAATAAAATCTTTTATGCCTACTTCTTCTTCGGTGGGTTCTAATAACACGGCGCCTGCTCCATCGCCAAAAATAACGCAAGTGCTGCGGTCTTGGTAATCCAATATGGCGCTCATTTTGTCGGCTCCTACTACTACTACTTTTTGATAGCTTCCTGTTTTTATAAATTGAGCTCCGGTTACTAAGCTGTATATAAAACCACTGCAGGCGGCTCCTATGTCGTAGCTCCAAGCTTTTTTAGCCCCTATTTTATCACAAATGATGTTGGCGGTAGCCGGAAAAACCAAATCGCCGGTAACAGTAGCGCAAATAAGCAGGTCTATTTCAGATGGGTTGATGCCTCTTTTTTCGCATAGCTGCAATACGGCCGCTGCAGCCATATCAGAGGTTGCTTTTCCGGGTTCACGTAAAATGCGTCTTTCTTTAATGCCGGTGCGAGAAATAATCCACTCATCGGTAGTATCAACCATTTTTTCAAGCTCTTGGTTGGTAAGAACGTAGTTGGGTACGTTTCCTCCTACGGCTGTTATGGCGGCTTGTTTCATTTTAGTTAAAAGCGGTTTTTATTTTTTCGGGTAAATTGGCTTCGTGTATTTCTTTAGCTAGCAAAATGCTGTTTTTTATAGCTAAGGGTGATGAGATGCCGTGGCATATAATAACCGTAGAGTTAATTCCTAAGATGGGGGTACCTCCGTATATCTCGTAATTAAAACGGTCAAAAAAATCGTCTTGTATTTTTTTGTGTTTTATCATGGTGTAAAAGGCTTCGCAATTTTTTAGTACTACATTACCTGTAAAACCCTCACACACAACCACATCGGCTTTATCATCAAACAAATCGCGTCCTTCTACGTTTCCTACAAAGTTAAAGTCTTTGCTATCTTTCATCATATTATAGGCAGCCAAACTTACTAAATTTCCTTTTTCGGGCTCTTCCCCAATGTTTAGTAACGCTACTTTTGGTTTATTTATTTTATACACATGCTCTACAAACAAAGAACCTAAAGTGCCAAATTGATAAAGCACATCGGGTTTGCAATCGGCATTGGTGCCCACATCTAATAAAAAGCCTACCGAGCCATTTTGTTTGGGTAGCAGAGTGCCTATGCTGGGGCGTATAACGCCGGACACTACTTTTACTGAAAACATGGCCCCTACCATCATAGCTCCGGTGTTTCCGCCGCTTATAAATGCCTGTATGTTGTTGTCTTTCAAATGTTTAAAACCTAAAGGAATGCTGGCGTTGGGTTTTTGAGAGATGGCTTTGGTAGGGTGTTCGCCCATTTGTATGACCTCGGTGGTGTGTACATAATCAAACAAACTGGGGTTTATGTTTTTTTCGGTAAGGTATTTCTGGGCAGCATGGCTATCGCCAAAAAGCACTATTTTACAGCTATCAGGTAGGCTGGATACTGCCTGTACTGCGGCTTCTAATTCGTGATTAGGGGCAAAATCGCCACCCATTATGTCCAGTCCTATTTTCACAAAAAAAACTTTTTCGTTTTGAAAACGGCGGCTAATAACGTAATTTTTTGTGTATTAGCAATCAAAAAGTGTCATTTTTCGTATATTTTTTAATGATTTTTTGATAATTTTTTAATAAAAAATTTATTTGGTACATACTAAAAATGTATTATTTTTGTGTGCTTTTTAAAAGTGAACATCCTAAAAGAACCTTGATTAAGTACTGTTATCAATCGTTCTAAACCACTTTTAAGGTTATGAACTTTAAAATGGGTATGCAAAAAAACGTTAAATACGGAGTATTTATTTTATGCTTTTTGTTTTGTGTGATAAATACACAAGCACAAACCGATAGCACCACCTCGCCGGCTTCTATAAATGATGATGAGGTAGATTCTTTAGATATTCGCTCCAACACCCTTCCGGTATTTAATGCCACCGGAGGCGATGTAAGCGGCAACGTAGCGGCGCAAGTACAAGGCGTAAACTCGCTATTAGGCGCCTCGCGCGATTTATTCATACAGTCCAACATCATGCACTTTATTACAGCGCGTTTTCGTTATAGAGGCTATAATACCAATAATATGTTGGTGATGATGAACGGGGTGCGCATCAATAGTTTGGAAACCGGAGTGGCCAGCTTCAGTGCTTTTGGCGGCATGAACGACGTTATTAGATATATGGACCAAAAAACCGGGCTAGGCGCTTCGCGCTTTGGCTTTGGCGATATTGCCGGATATTTTAATTTAAACATTTTTGCTTCTACCTTTAGGAAAGGACTGCGCATTACGTATTCGCAGGGCAACCGTATTTTTAAAGAGCGACTAACGCTTACCTACTCCACCGGATTAACTAAAAAAGGCTGGGCTTTTTCTGTTTCGGCTAGCGGGCGCTATGCCGAGCGTGGCTATGTGCCGGGCACTGCCTTTCAAGGCTTAGGCTTGTTTGTAGGCGCCGATAAAAAATTTAGTGAAAAAAACACCCTTTCTTTAGTAGGTTTTTGGGCCCCTATTATTCAACAACGCCAAAGTATGGAAACCGACGAGGCGTATGGCTTAATGAATAATTTTACTCCCAAATATTCTGTAGGGCAGCAATTAAGCAACACCCTTTTTGGAAGCAACGTATCAGCTAATAATCACTACAACTCCTACTGGGGTTACCAAAATGGACAAATACGCAGCGCGCGCACCAGCAAAATAAGCACCCCTACCGTTATTTTAACCGACCTGTGGAAAATAACACCCAAATCAAACCTTACGGCTAGCATTTATGGCTCGCAAGGACGAAACACGCTTACCTACCTCAACTATTACGGGGTACCCAACCCCGCCCCCGATTACTATAAGTACATGCCCAGCTACTACGGCCCCACTAGCGATAACGCCAACCCTTATCTATACAACGCCCTTACACAAGCTTGGCAAACAGGCGGCATAAACCCGCTAACCGGCTTGCAGGTAGGGCAGATAGATTGGGACGGCATGTATCGAATTAACCAAAATAATGTGCAAACCGTTGCTAACGTAGATGGCATACCCGGAAAAACCTACACCGGAAAACGAGCTGCTTATATTGTAGAGGAACGCCGCCAAGATATTACCACCGGAGGTTTTAATGCTATATATAATACAGAACTAAAAAACGAAATACACCTTACCGGAGGAATAAATGCGGCCATCAGCAATACCCGATACTATAAAGTAGTAAACGACCTGCTAGGCGGCGATTATTGGTTAGACCTGAATCAACTTGCCAACTCGGTATCAACGGGCTCTAATACCATACAAAACAATATAAACAATCCAAACAAAATTATTCGTCAAGGCGATGTGTTTGGCTATGATTACAACATTAACGTAAACCGCGAAGAGCTTTGGGGGCAAGTTGAAAAATCATTTAAACGTTTTGATGTGTATGCAAGCGCCACCTTTAATCATACCTCTTTTTATCGAAAAGGCAATATGGAAAACGGGTTGTTTCCGTACTCCTCCAGCGATTATGGGCTACCCGCAGGGCAATCCACTTCTTTAGGAAAAAGCACTACCCTTAACTTTTGGAATTATGGTGTAAAAGCCGGCATTACGTATAAAATAAACGGACACAATTATATAACCCTAAACGGAGCCTGCATCAGCAAACCTCCTTTGCCTACCAATGCCTTTATCTCCCCATCTTCGCGCAACGATGTGATACCGGGCATGAACAACGAGCAAATTTTTACCGGCGATATTACTTACAACGTACGCTTATCCTGGTTAAAAGGACGCATTACCTACTACATTACGCAAATAAATAATCAAACGTGGTTGCGCAGTTATTTCGACGACGACTACAAAACCAATATCAATTATTTTATGACCGATATGAATCAACTAAACCAAGGGGTAGAGTTGGGCTTAGAGGGGGTTATCAATCCTAAAATATCCATACTGGGCGCTTTGGCCTATGGGCAATATCTTTATACCAACCGACCTACTGCCACCATATCAGCCGATAATACCGCGCAACTATTAGAAAGCGGGCGCACCGTATATTTAAAAAACTATCACGTAGGAGGTACCCCGGAGTTAGCAAGCTCTTTGGGTGTACGATACAACGCAACTAAAAAATGGTATATAGGGGCTTACTTTAACTACTTTGCTAATAATTACGTAACCATAAACCCCGACCGCCGCACCGCCGAAGCCGTAGCAAAATACATCAGTACCGACCCTCAAGTAAACCAAATTTTAAATCAAGAAAAACTACCGAATGCTTATACGATAGATTTACTAATGGGAAAATCGTTTCAACTAAAAAATAAATACTATCTTAGCTTTAATCTAATGATCAATAATATCACCAACAATATCTTTAAAAACTTTGGAGAAGAGCAATTGCGCCATAACATCAATATCATTAACGAGTTTCCCAATAAATACTCATACACTATGGGCTTAACGTATCAATTAACCACCTCTTTTTCTTTTTAAAAAATGAAAAAAACAACCCATTTATTTTTAGGGATGGTGCTCATAGCAAGCATGGTGTTTTTTTCGTGTAAAAAAACACATGATATGCCGCCCGTTATACCCAGTACCGGCACTCTTACCATTGCGCAAGTGCGGGCCTTGTATAATGGAAGCAATATAAAATTTACACAAGATATTTCGTTGTATGCTACCGTAACCATGACCGACGGCTACAAAACCCTATACCTGCGCGATAACACCGGCGCTATTATGCTTAGGCAATTAAATGCGCATGGTATTTACGAAGGCGACTCGTTGCGAGTAAATCTAAATGGTTCTACTTTAGATATGTCGGGGGCGCAAAGCTCGTTACAAATAGACTCGGTAGATGTAAGTTCCACCTCGTCCAATAAAATTATAAAATTAGCTTTAGGCGCCAGCCATCCTCCTATACAACTCACCATAGCCCAAGCCAACGCTTCGGTTACTAATACGGTGTATGCCAACGGTACCACCTTGCCTCTTTCTGCTTACGATGGGCAATTGGTGCAACTAAATGGGGTACAATTTGCGCCTACCGCTACGGGTTTATACATTCCGCTTAACACTACAGCTACCTATATTACCACGCTAAAAATATACGATTGTGGAGCTGTAAACAGCATGCCTTTTTCGTTGTACTCAGGTACTAGCGATTTTTTATATAAATACATTCCTATCAATAATAGTGGTTCGATTATAGGAGCACTAACTTTCTATAACGGAGCTATTCAAATCACACCGCGCTCGTATCAAGATATGATGTTAAACCAACCGCGCTGCGGTGTAGATACGCTTACACAATCGTTTGCGGCAGCTACTTCCGCCGTTACGGGTAGTAATTTTTCTGCCACTTTTCCGGGCTGGGGCAGTTGGACTACATACGGCTCTGTAGTGTGGGCTGGCTCTGCTAGTGTGGGTAGCCCGCCGGGGTATTTATCAGCTACTAATTATAATTTTGGCAGCCCACAAGCCCGAAATGAAATGTGGCTCGTAACACCACCTATACAAAACAACAATCCTAATAAGAAAATATCGTTTGACATGTCTATGGCTTTTCAAACAGCAGCCCATAATCAGCAACTCAGTGTATTGCTTTCTACTAATTATCAAATAGACTCTATGAGTAAAAACCCCAATTTAGGTTTGCCCAATTATACCACTTCGTTGCCTAATGCCAACTGGGTAGATATTACGTCTTCTTTTTCATTAAACCCAAGTGGAAGCTTTGTTAATGCAGGAGTGATTTCTGTATCAAGCACGGCAGCACAAACAGCGCTAAGCGGATACAATGGTACCTATTACATTGCTTTCAGATATCGAGCCAGTAGCATAGCCGATTCGTCGCAAACAGTAAATATCAGAAATGTGTCCATAAAAAATTAACTACATTATGATAAAAAAAACGACATATCATTTTGTTTTGGTACTAACATTAAACCTTATGTTAGGAGGAATTTTTTTAATGTCTTCTTGCAAAAAATATACAGAACCCAGCCCGGTGCCCCCTCCTGTTGGGCCTACCGTTACCATACAACAGTTGCGTGCCATGTATATGGGTATGAACATTTCTTTTAATACCAATACTATTTTAAACGCGGTAGTTACTTGTGATGAGTCGTCGGGTAATTTATATAAGCAAGTATATATACGCGATAATTCCGGGGCATACAGCGCTACGCATAATTATGGCGCCATTTCGGTTAAGTTTTTGCAATCTACCCAGGGGTTTTTAATAACAGGAGATTCTATTGCTATTAACCTAAACGGCTGCACTCTTGATAAATCGGGCGGGGGGTCTTTGCAGATAGATTCGGTAGTAGCTACCAAACAAGGGCAGATTACCCATTTGGGTTTGGCAAAGGTGGTACCACAACCTATTGTAGCGAGTATTGCACAAATAGATACGTTCGTAAATCAAGCAGGAGGCGGATTTATTTATGATGGCCAATTAGTACAACTTAATAATGTAGAGTTTATACCCAGCAACGTAGGCACCACGTACGCAGTACCACAAGCCCCACCGGCACCGCCACAAAGCATCAATAAGTACATTAATGATTTTGCAGGAAATACATTGGTGGCGTACAACAGCGGTTATGCTAATTTTGCGGGACAAACCATTCCTGCAGCCAGCGGTACCCTTACCGGAGTAGCGAACCTTTATACCACCATGCAGTTTCTTATTCGTTCGTATGCCGATGTGCAGTTAAGTAACCCGTATCAGTCTATTATGTATGATGTTATTGGCCCGGCCGCAGCTCCTACCATATTCCCCCCTTTTATGTATCAGCCTCTAGCAAAAAACCAATCGGCAGTTATGGCCGGGTGGACCAACCTAGCCTACCAAGGTTCTATATTATGGCAAGGTGCCCAAACCGGGAGCCCCAATACTTCTAACGGAAACCCTCCCTATTGGATATACCACCCATCAAGTTCCAACTACCAAACCAGCGATCAAGTAAACGATATGTGGCTTATATCCCCTCCTATAAAAGATTACGGCGCTACCCCTACTAAATATATTGATTTTTCTACCGCTGTACTCTATGGCACACCCAAGTGTTTATTAAGTGTATGGGTTTCTCGCAGTTTTGATGGAGTGCATCTTATTCCCTCTCAATGGACCAATATCTCTGCATTTTTTCCCGGCATTAGCACCACCAGTAGTTCAGGTGCAACCCCCTCTTTTAAATATGCGCATAGCGCCATAAGTCAGGTATATACTCCGGTTCCTATACCTATTACTATTAGCGGAAGCAGCCCTACTTTTTATCTTGCTTTTAGATACAGGAGCAACGTTAATTATAGCGACTCTACCGGAAGCACCTATTTATTAGGCGCCTTAACCCTTCATAATTAAAAAACAGCAACACAATAAATAAAAACCAAAAAATCAATTCAACATGAAAACAAAACTCTTACAAGCAAGCATGATAGCATTTGTAGCCATGACTATAAATGTATCGGCACAAGCCCCTTTAGGGCCGGCCATTATTACCGATGGCTTTGAAAACTGGACAGGCAGTAACCCTAACAATTGGATGGCAGCCCCTGCCAACACTATTGCAACCACCTCGGTAAGCAGTGTGGCGCAAGTTGCCAGCAGCTCAACTAACACACCTCAATCGGGGAGCTATTCATGCAAACTCATTAACAGCTCTTCTTCGTATTCAACCGGTATTATGGCTTATGCCCCTACTACGGTTACGGCTTCTCCGGTAGCGTATCAAATATCGTATTTTGCTCGCGGAAAAGGCACCATTGCTTGTGAAGTAACCGATGGAAGCGCCGCTACTTCTTCTACACATTACGCTGCCGCTAATGGGCAAGCGGTAAACGGTAAAGGATGGCATCATTATTTTCAAACCGTTATTGCACCTACGGCTACTAACAACGCCCAGTTTTGCCTAAAAGTAAAAAGCACCGGCACCTATACCTCTTCAGGAGGGGTAAGCATACAGGGTATAGATGTAGATAGTTTTGTAGTACGCCCTTATGTACCCATTAACGCATCGTTATATCAAATACAATATACCACCGCCAGCAATGGCAATTCTCCTTTTTTTGGACAATATGTGGGCAAAACAGGTGGTATTGTTACGGCAAAAGTATTGAGCAGCAGCAGCACCTCTTCAGCACCGGCTTATAGCGGCTATTACATTCAAACAACAGGTGCCAGCGACTGGGCAGCTCTTTTGGTATTTGATCAAACAAACTCGCCAAACGTAGGCGATAGCGTTACTATGATGGGCGCCGTAGATGAGTATTTTGGTATGACGGAATTGGTACAGGTAAGCAACTTTACTGCTATGGCTAGCGGACACACTATTTCCCCTACTTTAGTTACTTCGCAAACGGTGGCACAAGAATCGTATGAGAGCTTTTTAGTAGGCATTCAAGCAGCTACGGTAAATACCTATAGCGCCAACTATGGACAAGCCACTATGACAGATGCATCGGCTGTGCCTTGTATGTTGGATTTAAAAAATAATTTCTACCCGCCTAATGGCACGGCTACCAGTGGTTCTTCAGGCAACCCGGGGTATAACGTGTCTTCGTACGTAGGTACCAGCACCGATTTTTGTGTATCGGGCAATGTAAACTATGAGTTTAATGCCTATAATATCGTACCGCGCGACTCGGCCGACATCGTAAAAAATTGCACCACGCTTACCGGTATTGCAAGTCATAGTAATACGCTGCAAGCTTCTATGTACCCCAACCCGGTGGCTAATCAGTTGATGATTAACCTTCCTTTTGAGGCGCACCAGGTGTCGGTATCGTTTACAGATATGTTAGGAAAAGAAGTATTATCCGTAGTAGGCCTTTCAGGTCATAACGTGAGCATAAACAACATGAACATTCCTGCCGGCGTATATGTAATAAAAATTACGGCTGATAACCAAACACAAATAGCTAAAATAGTAAAACAATAAGCGCGCATGCATTATTAAAGGAAAAGAGGCTGTCTTTGAAAAGGCGGCCTCTTTTTTTATGAGGAAAATTAAAATGGGAATGTTACCAATTTGATTGGCTTTTTCGCCCAATAGCAAACACAC
Organism: Bacteroidota bacterium; assembly: GCA_018267475.1. Lineage (GTDB taxonomy): Bacteria > Bacteroidota > Bacteroidia > B-17B0 > Aurantibacillaceae > PALSA-968. Next base: position 40,034 of record JAFDYI010000004.1, read on the forward strand.
GGGTAATGTTGAAACCAATGCGCACCCCCGATGCTTTCCAACTGGTGCTGGTAGTCATTAGGTAGCTGTTTTCCATAATGCCAAAGGAGTTAGTGGCAAACAACTGAAATACATGCCCTCCCGTTTCTATTTCCCATCCAATACCCATAGAATTGTAGTATTGGCTTCCTGCCGAAGCATAATTCGTATTTAAACGATAAGCGTACTCAAAAATAATGGCTTGTCGTCTATTAAACTTAGCCCGCACCACACCTGTTAGCGCCCAACAATCGTTTTTGGCTAAATGATACATATATTTCGAGTCGTAATTAGGAGTATTGCCATCTACCAAATTGTAATGTACCCAAGCGGGCGCCACTTGTAGAGACAGCCAAGGGGTAACCTTGCAGGCAATAATAATTTCGTTTACGTACGAAAGCCGGTCGGCTACCTTGCGGTAATACTCTACCGGAACCCCTGCGTTTTGCATGGTAAAAGTATGGTACACCCCCCCGAAGTAGGTAACGGTAAAAGGAAAGCCGTGTTTTACTTGTCTAAATAGTTTTATCTTCACAAAAGCTTCCGCCGTTTTATTTTCTATGCAACGAGATATGCCCACCATCCAGCGCCCTGTGTGGCTGTATTCCAAACTGAGCATTAAGTTAGCCGGCCCGTCAATACCCCAAGCGTTGTTAGCCCCTGAATTTAAGCGGTCAAAACGATGCGAGATGCGAAAATCCAAACAACGTTTACCTAATACTTCGGCGGTGTGAAAATTAATGTTTCGGGTGGACTTAAACGTGCCGGTTACAAACTCTTTTTCCTTTTTAGCGGGAGGTGTTTCTACTAAGCTAAGCAAATCAGGGGTTTTGCTTGTGTCTTGTGTTTTTTGTGCTTGTGCAAAATAGTTACCAGTTAAAAATAAAAAACAAAAAACGTATTTTTTAGTACTCATGTGATTTTCTTGTTAGGGTGCTTAGTTGTTTTTTGAACCTTGATCCATCCATCGTATTATTTTGTTGATGGTGCATGGGTCCATTTTTGAGGCGCCCTTAGGCATTGTGTGCAATGCGTTGGGTGCCCAGGTAATATCTAAATATACGTTATTGGTGCTATCGGCGCTGGTGTTGCCCGCAAAATGCTGATAAGAAGAAAAATTACTACCCAAGCCGCCGCTACCATGGCAACTGGCGGCCTGTGTGCCCGATATGCCGCAGTTGGTGGTGAGTATGGGTACAATATCGCGCGAGTACGATACCGAATCGGGGAGTATGCAGGGGGGAGGAGTAGCAGCTACGGGGTTCATGGTTTCCCAGTTGTGGTAATAACAAGAACCCAAAATCAAGCATAAAACGATTGTTAATACAAAAGAGGTTTTTTTCATCGACTATACGAAAGTAGGTGCGAAGGTACAAAATTTAAAACACGATTAATTTTTCGGTGCTTACCTGTTGGTTTACAAACAAGCGCACAAAGTAAGCGCCTTTAGCTAAAGAGGCAGGCAGGCTTACATTCATGCTTTGCTTGCCAGCGTTTTGTGTTTGGTTTAATAATTCGGTAATTAATTCTCCATTCAAATTATATAGCTTTACCGACACCTCGGCTTTTTCTATTAAATGGTAGCTAACCGTAAAGTTGCCGGCGCTGGGGTTAGGAAATACAGAAAGCTGGGTTGTGTTGGCTTGCTGGTAGTTTTCTATACCCGCAGAAGAGGTGGGTGTAAGTGTATAAGCCAAATCTACTACTTGGTCGCCATTATCGGTGCCATCGCCATTAGCGCCTAACACCGCAGCGTATAAATAGGCGGTGCCACTGGCAGGTGCTACCCAGGTATATTGAGCGCTAGCACTAGATGCTATAGGCGCCCTATGCATGATATTAGTGGGCGTACTCCCACTTTTACAATTAGAAGAAAGCGCGGCCATAGTACCCGCATTACCTGCTGAGGTAGCGCTGGTAGAGTTAAGCGTTTCTACATCTAAACCAAAATAGGGATAACCGCTTTGAGTAACCGTAATGGTATAAGTGGTGCCCGGCACATAGGTTAAATTAGTGCCGCTGCCGCCAAAGGCAGGGCTAGCAACTAAATTAGCATTAGGGATACTGGCTCCACCCCCGTGGCAATTAGAGCAATCGCTTCCGTCGTAAGGAGATCCGGTTTCAAAGGCGATGCCTGTTGGGTGCAACATAGTAAATCCGGTAGCTAAAGCTACAACGCCTGCTCCGAGGGCAAAAATTAGAAGATTTTTTTTCATAGTTTCATTTTTTTAATAAAACAACCTTAGCTTGTTTATTACCTACCAACCAAAGTTATTTTGCGGTTAATTATTAAATTAGGGCGACAAAATTAAGAATACATCCTGAAAACATTCTGAAGTTTTGCATAAAAAAAATAAGTATTTTCTTCAGAATGTCTTCAGAATTGAAATGGTATCTTTGCAGAAAATAGTTTAAAAATGGAAATAAAAACCATAAGCAGAGAAGAGTTTTTGCGGCAGGTAGGGGTGGGAGCCGCTTTTTTGCTAATAGCTTCTTGTGCAGGCTCTTGCGTAAAAACATCGAATTCATCTTCTTCAAGCTCTTCCGTTGATATGATTATTAATGTATCATCAGGGCCATTATCGCAAAATGGAGGCTCACTTATTCAGAGTGGGGTTATTATAGCGCGTACCAATTCAGGAACCTTTATAGCGGTAGCGGCTACTTGTACCCACCAGGGCGGCACACTGGGCTACCAGGCAAATACTAATGAGTTTGTGTGCCCTGTACACGGCGCCATTTTTAACGCAAGCGGCAGCGTGGTGCAAGGCCCCGCTAACACGGCTTTACAAAAATACAATACATCTCTTTCGGGCACTTCGCTTCGGGTATATTCATAAAAAAACATCTTTATATAAAAACAAACATTATCTATATGAAAAATCGGTTCTTTATTGTGATTTCATTATTGATGCTAAACAGCATGTCGGCACAGATTTATGTAGGTAAAACCTGCTTAGTACATTTTTTTTCTAAAACAGATATGAAAGATATAGAAGCCGGCAATACGATAGCAAAACCCGTGTTTGATGCCGCTTCAGGAAACTTTCAGGTGCGCATACAAAATACAGCCTTTAAGTTTGAGTCTTCTTTTATGCAAGAGCATTTTAATGAAAACTACATGGAGTCGGATAAGTATCCGTTCGCCACTTTTAAAGGAAAAATAAATGAAAAAATAGATTACACCAAAAATGGCGAAAGTAAAGTAAGTTGCACCGGCACCATGGATATGCACGGCGTTACACAAACCATTACTACGGAAGGTACGCTTACCGTAAAAGACGGAACGATTATAATGGTTTCTAAATTTAAAATAAAGCCGGCCGACTACAAAATAAAAGTACCCTCGCTATACGTAAAAGAAATTGCTGAGGTAATAGATGTGGATATAAGCGCCACCTTAGAGCCTTACAAAAAATAAAAGTACTATTATAATTTTTGTACTTTTGTACGCCTTAATTACATAAGGTATTTAATATAAAAAGTATGGAAAAATTTGATGTTACTGTAATTGGCTCCGGCCCCGGAGGATACGTAGCCGCTATTCGTTGTGCCCAATTGGGTATGAAAACCGCTTTGATAGAAAAATACGCGTCGCTGGGCGGCACCTGCCTTAACGTAGGCTGCATTCCTTCTAAAGCTTTGTTAGATACGACCGAACATTATCACAAAGCCCTGCATGATTTTGAAGAACACGGCATAGAGCTGAAAAGTCTAAAAGCCAATTTACCTAAAATGATTGAACGCAAGCGTGGAGTGGTAAAACAAACGGTAGCAGGTATCGACTATTTAATGAAAAAAAATAAAATTACCGTCTATACAGGCACCGGCTCTTTTTCCGATAAAACACATATTGATATTGTTAAAGCCGACGGCAGTAAAGAACAAATAGAAAGCGTTAAAACCATTATTGCCACTGGTTCCAAACCGTCTTCCTTACCCGGCATAGAAATAGATAAAAAGCGGGTTATCACTTCTACCGAAGCTTTAGAACTGCAAGAAATACCTAAACACCTCATCATAATTGGAGGCGGTGTAATAGGGCTTGAACTAGGTTCGGTATATGCCCGTTTGGGCGCTAAGGTAAGCGTGGTAGAATTTATGGATAGCATTATTGCTACTATGGATAGGGGCTTAGGGAAAGAGTTGCAACGCGTGCTAAAAAAAGAATTAGGGTTTGAATTTTATTTAAAACATAAAGTTACCGGAGTTTCAGCCAAAGCAAAAGAAGTAACGGTGGCTGCTGATAATGCCAACGGAGAAAAAATAGAACTAAAAGGCGATTACTGCCTAGTATCTGTGGGGCGCAAACCCTACACCGAAAACCTGAGCTTAGATAAGGCCGGCGTAAAAGTAGATAGCCGTGGGCGCATAGAAACCGACGAGCACTTACGAACTAACGTAGAAAATATTTATGCCATTGGCGATGTAATAAAAGGCGCCATGCTAGCACATAAAGCCGAAGAAGAAGCGGTATTTGTAGCCGAAAGCCTTGCTGGACAAAAACCCCACATCAATTATAATTTAATACCGGGTGTAGTTTATACTTGGCCTGAAGTAGCCAGCGTGGGTTATACCGAAGAGCAATTAAAAGAGCAAGGTAAAAAATACAAAGTAGGCTCTTTTCCTTTTAAAGCCAGTGGGCGAGCCCGTGCCAGTATGGATACCGACGGCTTTGTGAAAATTTTGGCCGACGAAGCTACCGATGAAATTTTAGGCGTACACATGATTGGCCCACGCGCTGCCGACATGATTGCTGAAGGGGTAGTAGCTATGGAGTACCGTGCCAGTGCCGAAGATATTGCACGCATGAGCCATGCCCATCCTACCTTTACAGAAAATATGAAAGAGGCCGCGCTAGATGCTACTGCAAAACGCCCCATTCATCTGTAAAAACACTTGATGAACACTTTGCGTTTAGAACAGCTAAAGCAATTGCTGATACAAGAACCTGATGACGTATTTTTGCAATATGCCATAGCTATGGAATATGTAGCCGCTAATGAAATAAAACAGGCCTTACAGCATCTGCAACAACTTTTACAAAATCATAAAGAATACGTGCCTGCTTATTATCAAATGGGTAAATGCTACGAAGCTACGCAACACATTGAAGAAGCAAAAAAAGCGTATCAACAGGGTTTGGAGTGGGCTAGTAAGCAAGAAAAAATAAAAATCATCAACGAGTTTAAAGAAGCCTTGTTTTTATTAGAGGAATAAAAACAAGACTGTTTCTTTTTTTTGCATTCCTTTTTTAAGCATCTAAATTACCATATTCTAATTTTTTGCCTTGTATGCGCAGCACCAATCGTAAAATTAAAATTAAAAAAGGAACGTAAATAACGGCGTGCGGCAAATCAAAATGTTTCGCAATAATTTCTGATTTACGTTTTAATCGTTCGGCTATTAAATACATAGCAGGCACAATAAGCAAGGTAAGCACGGTAGCAAAGGACAAGCCAAATATCATAGTCCATGATAGAGGGCCCCAAAACACAACACTATCTCCTCCAAAGAAAATGTGTGGGTTTAATTCTGAAAACAATTTCTCAAAATCAATATTTAGGCCTACTGCCAAAGGAATAAGTCCCAATATAGCAGCTATAGCGGTGAGCAATACGGGCGTCATACGGGTGCGGCCGGCCTCTACGGTTGCTTCATACAAGCTCATGCCTCCGGCTCGTGCAAATTCAGCAAATTCGATTAGCAAAATACCGTTGCGCACTACGACACCTCCTAAGGCAATAATTCCTACACCGGTCATTACAATACTCATATCCATCTTAAACAGGGCTGTGCCAATAAGCACCCCAATAATACTCAACACGATTTCGGATAAAATAATAAGCGGCTTGCCTAAAGAGTTAAATAAAGAAACGAGTACCAATAGCATTAGTCCTATAGCAATAAGCATAGCTTTGCCTAAAAAACTCGCTGTTTCGGCCTGGTCTTCTTGCTGTCCGGTAAATTTTATAGTTACATCGCCATGAGGTTTGTAGTTAGCCGCCACGCGTGTTAGTTTAGCTACTACTTCATTTGCATTAAAACCTTCTTTAACATCAGATGAAAGAGTAATCACACGTTTGTTGTTTTTTCGTTTAATGCCGGCAAAAGTGTAATCGTATCTAATATTGCAAACAGAAGAGAGAGGTACCGAGCGCACCTGCCCTCCCATATTCATGTCGCGGTAGGTAATTTTTAAATTTCGTAAAGCTTCAATATCAATACGCTGATCAAATTTGTAGCGCAACTGAATGGGGTATTCATCGTCCACATCTCTAAACTTAGATGCTTCTATTCCATACACGGCACCCCGGATTTCCATAGCTAAGGCATAGGTAGAAATACCCTCTCTGTTGGCACGCTCCCGATCTATATCAAAAACAATTTCAGGTTTATTACTTTCAAAATCTGATTTTAAACTTTGAACACCCCCCACTTTCATAGAGTCTAAGTATTTTTTTAAACCGGCGGCGTTGCTCACTAAATCATTAAAGTCATCGCCCGTTACTTCTATATTGATAGGCTTAGCAGTGGGTGGGCCGCTTTGCTCTTTATTGACTACAATATCCACGCCGGGTAAATCCCATTTCATGGCTTGTAGTTTTAATAAATAATCTTTGGTGGCAATGCCATGTCGTTTTTCAAATTCTACAAAATTGATAGCAATTTTACCGCGGTTAGGATATTTGTTTTGGTCGCCGTCGCGCGGATCGGTAGTGCCAATTGTTACGTTGGTAATAACCGACTCTACAATGTTGTTGGTGTCGCCAATAACGCTATATACTTTTTTCTCTACCTTGCGCATCAACGCATTGGTAACAGCGGGATCTGTGCCCACGGGCAGTTTGGCATATACATAGATGTTGTTGGGGTCGCCCTGCGGAAAGAATACCACTTTTGGACTACGTGCTCCAAAGAACATAATTGAAGCAACAAACAAGCACAATACGATAACCAATGACAACCACGGGCGAGCCAATGATTTTTTTAGCATACGGGTATAAAAATTTTGAAAAGCCGGCCATGCTTTAAACTGCCAATATTCAATGGCTTTGTACAACCATAAACGATTTACTACTAAAAATAAAGCTAAAAATAAAACCAAATTACCTAAGAAGAAATTTTTTGCCGCATACGAAGCCAAAATGACAATGCCGTATATAATAAGTTGCAGGCGCGCTTTTTTGGTGATTTTTCCATGTTCTTTTGCTTCATCATCATGCGATTTCATAAAATCAACCGCAAATACAGGGTTGATAATGTAAGCCACAAACAACGATGCCAGAAGAGAAATAATCAGCGTAACCGGTAAAAAATACATAAACTTACCGATGATGCCGGGCCAAAAAGCTAAGGGAATAAAAGGAGCCAGTGTGGTAATAGTTCCTGAAAGAACCGGCATAAACACTTCGCCTGCGGCCAACTTAGCAGCTGATTTAATATCGCGTTTTCCATTATCAAACAGACGGTGCGTGTTTTCTATTACCACAATAGCATCGTCCACCACAATACCTAAGGCTAATAAAAAAGCAAACAGTACAATCATATTAAAGGTAAAGCCAATGCTAGGCATTACCAAGAAAGCAATAAACATCGAAAGCGGAACGGATAAGGCTACAAATAAAGCATTGGTAACCCCCATAAAAAACATGAGTACTATGGTTACTAAAATAAACCCGATGATGATGGTGTTTATCAAATCGTGTAGGGTAACTTTTGTTTTTGAGCTTTGATCGCCACTTACCGTTACTTCCAATCCTTTTGGAAAGGAGTGAGCTTTCATATCTTCAATTACTTTGTAAATTTTATCGGAAGCATCGATTAAATTTTCTCCTGAGCGTTTAATCACGTTTAATGTAATTACATTTTTGCCATGCGTGCTGGAGTAGCTTTCTTGTTCTAAAAAATCGTCTTTTACTTCGGCAAAATCTTTTATAAATAATTTAGCACCTGATGCAGAGGTAACTACAATGTTTTCAATTTCTTTCGGGTCTTTAAACTCAGATTTAATACTAAGGGTAGGCTTCATTCCATTAAGAGGCACGTTACCACCGGTAAGCGATAAGTTTTCGGCAGCAATAGCCCTTGAAACATCGGTAAGGGTAAGTTGTGCGGCTTGCAGCTTATACATATCTATGTTTATTTGAATCTCTCTATCCAGGGCGCCAACTAATTTTACTTCGTTAATTTCTTTCAGCCCTTCTATTCGGTCTTGTAAATCTTCGGCGTGTTTTTTCAACTCTTTCAAATCATAGTTTCCGGCTACATTGATATACATGATAGGGATTTCTGAAAAAGAAATTTCTTTTATCATGGGCTCTTGTGTAAGCTCTTGCGGCATGTCTGAGCGTGCATCGTCCACCGCATCTTTTACTTTTACTTTAGCCTCTTCTACCTTTACATTGGTATTAAACTCTACCACAATTACAGATACATCTTGCAAAGAGGTGCTGGTAAATTTTTTAATTCCAGACACTGCTTTTAATTTTTTTTCGATGGGTTTTGTAATGGTGTTTTCAATATTTGTAGGCGAGTTGCCTCCGTTTACGGTGTTTATGTATATGGTGGGCACGGTAATATCCGGAAAGTTTTCCTTTGGCAAGGAGTTATACGTCATGATACCTACAATGGCTATAAATATCGTGATGAGGTAAATAGTTACCTTATTATCTATGGCCCAGCTAGAGGGTTTAAATTCTTTTATTTTATCTAACATAATGTTTATTTTATTTTTTTACAACAATAGCATCGCCGTTGTTTAGCGCGTCGTATCCGGCTGTAATGAGCATATCGCCTGCATTTAATCCGCTGCTTACTTCCACTAATCCGTTATATTCTCTGTTGGTTTTTAAAACTCTTTTCTCAGCTTTCCCATTTTCAGCTACCAATACATAACTTTCGGCAGTGCCGCGCTGAATGTATTTTATAGGAATAACAATTTCGGGAGTTGGTGATTGAAAATCGTTGATGCGCAACTTAGCCACCATGTTGGGGTGGTACTCTTTAGTTCCATCTAACAACACTTCAACTGCAAAAGTGCGTGTAAGCGGGCTGATAGCACGCGCTGCATACGATAGGGTAGCATTTATAGAATCGTGCATATCCGGAAAAAGTATTTGAACTTCGTTACCTGTTTTTATTCGGTTGGCATAACTTTCGGCCACATCGGCTTTTACTTTTAAGTTAGAGAAGTTGATAACGGTAATAGCATTAAGCCCGGGCATGATAGACTGACCTACTTTTATATTTACAGCATCAACGGTTCCGTCAATAGGCGAAATAATTTTGCTCATGCGTATTTGCTCTTGCAAGGCCGCCATTTTATTTTCTAAACTTTCTTTAGTGGTTTTAGCTTGAAGGTATTGTATTTCGGTTCCAATTTTTTGTTCCCACAAATTTTTTTGTTTATCATATACTTGTTTGGCTAAGTCTAAATTGGTTTGTAGGTCTTGTATTTGTCTTTGCGTAGCTCGCGAGTCGGTCTCGGCCAGCACGTCGCCTTTGCTTACATGATTACCTACTTTTACATTTATTTTGGAAACAGTTCCGGGTATTTCTGATGAAAGAGCTACGTTTTCATCAGCATCAATGCGCCCTTGTACTTCTATATATGTTTTGAAAATGCTAGGCACAATGGCTTGAACTAGTATTTCGGTGGCTTTTTCTTTATGTGCGGCAGTATCGTTTTTTTCTAAATATTCTTCAATAGAAGTTATTTTTGCTTCTATATCTGATTTTTGTTTTTTTAATTTTTCAAGCTCTGCTTTTTTATCAGGGCTGCCGCAGGCTGCTACTAAGGCGGCCATTGAAAGGTATATTATTTTGTTTTTCATATTCATAGGGATAAGTCTTGTTTTTATTTTTTTTAAATTATTTTTATTTCACTAAAGTTCCGGTTGCTTTTAGGTAATCTGTTTTTGCAATAATTACATCGTACAGCGAATTGTAATAGTTGGTTTGTGCGGTGTATAGGTCGTTTTCAGCGGTATTCAGTTCCAAGCTAGAGCCCACGCCCTGCTCGTATTTTTTCTTGGTAACATCAAAGATATTTTGAGCTAATTCTATATTTTTCTTTTGGGTTTGTAATGATTGAACGGCATTTTTATAAACAGTAGCGCTATTAGCTACTTCCAGATTTATAGATTGTTGTAGCTGAGTGAAAGTAGATTTTGTTTTCATCAAATTGATTTCTGCTTCTTTAATACGGTTGTATCGTTGAAACCCTGTAAAAAGGGGTAGCTGCAGGTTTAAAGAAATAGCACTTAAAGGAAACCAACTGGTTTTTTTATCTAACTCCAGTTCTTTGCGTTGAAACATTTGGTTGTAGTATCCGTTAGCTGTAATAATGGGTAAAAAAGCCAAACGAAATCTTTTTAAATCTAATTCATTCAGTTTTTGTTGAGCTTGCATCACCAAGTATTCAGGGCGTTTGGTAATATCCGGGCTTTCTATCAGTTGAACGTTTTGATCGTTTTCAAATTCTTTTAGTTTATCTAAGTTATCGCTTAATTCTATAGGTTTGTTTACATCGTATCCTATTTGAAATTTTAGCATCGCATAACTTAATTCTACCAAACGAAGTGTCTTTTCTTTTTCTGTCATCATGTTATTGTAGCTTACTTCTAAGCGTTGCACATCTATTTTTTCTACAAAACCGTTTTCATGCAAAGCAGTGGTATTGTCTTTCAATAATTTTATGCGAGCTATAGAAAGCTCTAGTAACTGCACGCGGGCTTTGTTTACTAATGCGCCATAATAGGCTTTGGTAACGTTTTGTACAATTTCTGTTTTAGAACGGTCGGCGTTTTTTTGCGATAACTCCATCAAACCTTTTGCTGCCTGCAGACCAACAAAATAATCGCTGCTAAAAAGGAGCTGGCTGGCTGACAGGGAGCCCACGGCATTCCACTGCACCCCAAACTTTACTGGAATGTATTGCCCTGCATAAGCCGGCCCCATAATAATACCGGGTAATAGCGAGGTGGGCAGTATCGCATTATCGGTAAGGCTGGCGCTTCCGTTTATTTGCGGAAGCCCTGTGCCTATCAGTTCGTTTTTTTTGTATCGGTTGTACTCGGCATCGCGCTGGGTATTCAAATATGTAGCGTTGTTTTTTAAAGCAAAGTCTATTGCCTCTTGTAAACCAAAAGGTTTAACAGTAGTTTCGTTTTGGCTAAAACCCAAAAATGGAAGCACTGTGAGCGTACAGATTATATTTTTTAGTTTATTCATATTATTCTTCTTCGTTTTTATTTTTGTATTTATTGATGAGTTTATGCCCTTTTAAGGTAGAGATGCCGTGCATAAAAAGTTCCATGATGTGATGACTGGCTTTGTTAAGTTGTATATTCTCAAAATGAATATCACGTGTGGTTAAAAAATCTATTTGCAGCAAACGGTACTGTGCTACAAAATTGACATCAAGCTCTGCGCGGTACAACCCTTGTTTAATGCCTGTTTCTATATTTTTTTTAATATGAGCTAGCACGCATTCTTTTTTAAAAGCCATAAATTTTTCAGTAGCAACTCCGTATATTTTATGTAAGTCGTGAAAAAAGATAGGGTTTATTTCAGCGTATCTTTTTTGCATGTGCTGCGACACTAAAATAAGTTCGTGTATAGGGTCTTTTGCCTGCTTGCTAAACTGTATAATAGCTTCTTTGTTTCGAGCCAATTCTATATCCATCAAAGCGTTTACAATATCATCTTTTTCTGTAAAAAAACGGTAAATGGTTTTTTTTGATATGCTCATTTCTTTAGCAATATCGTCCATGGTTATAGACTTAATACCGTATTTAAAAAACAAACGCAGGGCAGCTTCTAATATATTGTCTTTTACTTCCATTTGTTTGAAATTGGGCACAAAACTACGGAAACTTTTTTTGTTTTACAAGTTTCCTTAAAAAAAAATATCTTTTTTCTACCAACTGATGTTTTTAGAAGACAAAAATTGTTGGGCTTGCGGCAAACCTTTTTGTGCGGCCTTTTGATAATACGATAGGGCGACTTGAATTTGCCCTAGGCGGCCATAGGTAATGGCTATGTTGTAATATAAGTCTGCGCTTTCGGGGCTTAATTTCTGGGCAAAGAGTAAACTTTTTAAGCCTGCGTGTAAAAACCCTTTTATGCCCAACACCACCCCTAGGTTGTTCCATGTTTTAAAGTATAAGGGTGCTTCATCAAGCGATTGGAATAATATAGGCAAGGCGGCCTCTGTTTGTCCGTTTATAGCCAAAGCCCAGGCGTAGTTAGTTAATATCAAAGCGCTTTTGGGGTTTAAAGAGGCTGCTTGCTGTAAGTTGTTTAAGGCAGGTTGTGCTTGGTTATTTTTTAAATAATACATGCCCAAGTTGGTGTAAGCAGTATGCGAATACGGGTTTTTTGATAGCACATCAGAAAAAAGAGTTTGGTCGTTTGTCCATATTTTACAACGTTGATAACACAATAAGCTAAAAAAAAGGAAAGCAAGTGCAGAAAGGACTGTTTTACTTTTTTGTGAAGAGATGTTTTTTTCAATGGCTAAGACCAATAGTATAAACACCACACTGCTGCTTACATAAGCGTATCTATCGGCCACTACGGCGTTAGCGTTGGGTACAAATTGCAAAACAGGTAACAGTATTACAACAAAACAAAGCCAGGCCGCTTGTAAAACTTTATTTTTTTGTATCCATACATACAGTGTAAGAGCTAAAAACAGCAAGGCATATCCATAAGAGAATACATTTTTAGAAAAATCGGGCACGGCATATACGGCGCATAACGGTATAGGAAGAAGCGCCTTCACTATATAAAAGCCCATCTGATAGAAAGGAAGTACGCACATGTCCCACAGGCCGTATTGCGCCGAGATGTTTTCTGATGGCATTAAAGGCATAAAGTATAAAGCTATAAGAGAAAAAAGCAGAGCGATAGCAATAAAAGGCAACTTATTTATATGCGATTGTATCGCTTTTTTTTGATGTAAGAAGTACTCGATTGCTATTAAAAAGAAAGGGAAACTTACCGCCATTGGCTTGGCTAGGCAAGCCAATACAAACAAGATAAAAGAAACCACATAATATCTTTTTATGCGGGTGCGAGTGTATTTTAGATATTGCATTAAAGCCCCTATATAAAAAAAAGTATAAAGCACATCTTTTCGTTCGGATAGCCAAGCTACGCTTTCTACATGTTGGGGGTGTACTAAAAAAAGGAGCGCTACAAAAAAAGCAGATGTTTTCTTAAAAGAAAGCATCTCGCAGCACCTAAATATCAAAAAAGCATTTATTGCGTGCAGCAATAGATTGGTAGCGTGCATTCCGGTATAAGAAAATTTTAAGATATTTATTTCTATCCAATAGCTAAGCCAAGTAAGTGGAATGTATAAATCATATACTTTTTGAGTAAATAAATTGAAAAAACCTTCTAAAGAGAAACGACGCAAAAAGGTATTTTCTACAATATATTGAGGGTCGTCGTAGCCTAAAAAAGGGGCTTTTAGGCAAGCTTGATAAAGCAAAGCGGTAAGTACTAAAAACAAAGGAAGAATAAGGGCGGTATAGGGCTGTTTTTTCATCAGCTAGCTAACGTGTAAAAAGCGATTTTTTAAGCAAGAAAAAATTACAGGCTCCAATAACCTATATTTTTCATTTTTCCTCTGTACATACCCTTTACATCTACCAGCGTGCCTTTTGGGGCCAAAATAGATTTGAAAAATTTTTCGTCAAGGGTTTTGTATTCTTTATGATTTACAGCTACAATAACGCCATCGTAGCCTTTGCCAATTTTATTAAGTCCAAAGCCATACTCGTGTTTTAGTTCTTCGTTATCGGCGTGAGGATCTACCACATCTACCTTTACGCTGTATGATTTTAATTCTTTTACAATATCGGCTACTTTGCTGTTGCGTATATCGCTTACATCTTCTTTAAAGGTAGCGCCCATTACTAACACTTTACTTTTAGAGATGTTTTTGCCTGAGGCGCTCATGCGTTTCACTAAGTTTTTAGCTACATAAAACCCCATACTATCGTTTACGTACCGCCCGCTGTTGATAACGCGCGCATGATAACCCAAAGCTTCGGCTTTGTGAGTAAGGTAGTAAGGATCAACGCCTATGCAATGACCGCCCACCAATCCCGGAAAAAATTTTAAAAAGTTCCATTTGGTGCCGGCGGCTTCCAGCACATCAAAGGTATTGATGCCCATGCGAGAAAAAATGATAGACAGCTCGTTCATTAAAGCGATATTCACGTCGCGTTGGGTATTTTCTATAATTTTAGCTGCTTCGGCTACTTTTATAGAGGCCGCTTTGTGGGTGCCGGGCTCTACAATAATTTCATATATTTTCGAAATGTTTTCTAAGCTATCGGCATCGCAGCCCGATACTACTTTTAAAATTTTGGTTATGGTATGTTCTTTATCGCCGGGGTTGATGCGCTCTGGAGAATAACCCACTTTAAAATCTTTTTTGAACGACAAACCCGATGTTTTTTCTAATACCGGTATGCAGTCTTCTTCTGTGCAACCCGGATACACGGTAGATTCATACACTACATAATCGCCTTTTTTTAGGGCTTTGCCTACGGTGGTGGAGGCGCCTATCAGTGGTTTTAAATCAGGGAGATTGTGTTCGTCAATAGGAGTGGGCACTGCTACAATAAAAAAAGTAGCTTTTTTTAAGTCTTCTATCTTGTGTGTAAAGGTGATATCCGAATTTTTAAAAGCTTCTTTACCCAGTTCGTTGCTGGGGTCTATGCCTTTTTTCATCATGTTTACGCGGGCTTCGTTAATATCAAAACCAATTACTTTTACTTTTTTTGCAAAAGCCAATGCAATAGGTAATCCTACGTATCCCAAGCCTATAACGGCAATAGAGGACTCTTTTTTTATGATTTTATTATAGATGCTGCTCATACGGTTTTTTTTAGAAGGGCGAAGATACATTTTTTCCGTAAAACGCAACAGTATTTGTAGGTAAAAACAGGGTAAAAATCGGAGAAGTTGTTGGCTACTCTTTTATCAGTTTTTTAGTGTATGTTCCTTCTTTTGAGGTGATACGAAGGTAGTACACGCCTTTTTCTAATAAAGAAATATCTAAAATTATGTTTTGACCACTAATTTCGGGGTTTGTAGGCAGTGCGTTCCCTAAGGCATCAAACAATTCTGTTTTTAAAATAGTTTCGGTTTGCCCAGCAGCAACACGCACCATGTTTTGCGATGGGTTGGGAAATACGCTAATTTCTTGGTTAGAGAATAAGGTGTTGAGGCCCGTAGTGGCTACTATGTTTATGTTGTAGTCTTCTGTTTCGCCCCAATTTAGGTTGGTGCCTCCGTTGGCATCTACAAAGTTGGTGCAAGGTGTGGCGTTGGTGTTGTTGTTGGTAAAGGTGTAGTAGTCGTCTTCAAAAACCATAGCCCTCATGCGGGTTTGTCCGGGTGTAGCTGTGCTTGGAATGGTAAGGGTAACAGTAGCGGGGTTGGGTATAGAGCTGGGGTCGTTTATGGTAAACTGCATCACACGTTCTCCGGCGTCAGCAAAGCTGTGATTTCCATTAAAATCAATATATACGGCTACAAAATGGATAGATGTACTGCCATCGTGTGTAAGCGAAAGGGTGTAGGTGTTTCCTTTCATTAAATTAGGCGCTGCTAAGTTGTTGTAATACACATAATGCCCTCCCGGATACTGGGTAGCGCCCGAATTGTTTACTAAAGTGCCGAAGCTAAGGTTGGATATGTAATGAGGTACGCCAAGGCCAGCACCATCTTCTATATCATCGTCGTATTTACCGTCGCAATAAGGCGCGGGGTTGGTAGTTTGCCCTTGCAGGCTTGTGTATGAAAGACCAAGCATAGCGAAAAAGAAAAAGGTTTGTTTCATGATGTTTTTTTTAGATATTTTTGTCTTAAAAAATGTTAATTACAGCACAAAGATATTGCCTTTTCATGCTTCCACTGCGCTTAATTAGACCTAACAAAAAAAATGCCCGACGAAATAAGAAAAACGAAGGTTGGTGATAGAGGAGCTGGCCTTTTTAAAGATAAAAGTAGGTGCCGTATAAAAAGAAAGCGTATTTTTATGATTCAAAACATATTTTAGTGAATTTATCTAAAATACCTTTGTGGTCGCTAAGAGCGAATAAAGTACCGGTTTAATAGCTTGTATATGCTTGTTGAGAATGATATTTTGATTACTTGGGGAGCGGTTGCAAAAAAATACCCGAAAGGAGAATTTGTTTTTCGTGAAGGGGAGCATGCGCATTTTTTTTATCAGATTATAAGCGGTAGGGTAAAGGTGTTTAATACCAATTACGACGGAAAAGAGTTTACTCAAGCCGAGTTTGTAAACGGCGAGAGTTTCGGGGAGCCCCCTCTTTTTATTAACGAAACATATCCAACCACGGCTATGACTGTTGAGGATACTGTTATTTTGAAAATAAAAAAAGAAAAATTTATTGAACTTTTAGATGAGTACCCCTCTTTGCAAAAGAAAACAATTGCGTTGTTTGCAAAAAGAATATACAACAAATCGGTTACGGCTCGAGAAGTAATAAACAGTACCCCCGAAGCTCGTATTTTGGCTTTTTTGCACGCATATAAAAAGAAACACGCTAACGAGAATCAAGAAGTAAAAATATCCTATACCCGGCAAGAGATTGCTAATTTTACCGGTTTGCGAGTGGAAACGGTTATTCGTACTTTAAACAAAATGAAGCAGAAAAATAAAATAAAGATAGTAGATAGAAAGGTTATTTTTTAAAAAAACGTGAGGCTGAAAAAATAAATAAGTATGAAATTTAATGCTTCTTATTGGATACGATTTTCTTTAGTGAATTTATTAGTGGTAGCCCTTTTGGGAGGCTTGATGCGCTATAAAATAGGCTTTGATTTTCCGTATTTAATGCAAAAAAATATACAACATGCCCACTCTCATTTTGCTTTTTCGGGCTGGATTGCGCATACTATATATGTATTGCTTATTACCTTTATTACAGAAAAAATACCCTACCACAACAACCTGTCCGCATATACAAAGCTTTTAATATGCAATTTAATATGCTCGTATGGCATGCTTATTTCCTTTTTTGTAAGTGGCTATAGCTTTGTATCCATTGCTTTTTCTTTGGCCCTTATTACTAACAATGTTTTTATGATGTATTATGTGCTTCGCGATTTTAAAAAAATAGAGTCCTATCATCCCAGTGTGGTTTGGTTTAAAACAGCTATGTGGTTTAACTTAATTTCCTCTATAGGCACTTTTTATTTGGCTTATATGATGGCGAGCAAAAATTTTAATGAGCATTTATATCTGGCAGCTATTTACTTTTATTTGCATTTTCAATACAATGGATTTTTTATTTTTTCGTGTATGGGTTTGGTAATAAATAAACTACCCAAATATTTTCCTGCTTATACGTATAACAAAAAGATATTTATTTTATTTTTTGCGTCTTGTATTCCGGCCTATTTTTTGTCTGTTTTGTGGGCGAAACTTCCTGTATGGTTGTATGCAATCACCGTAGCTTCGGCTTTTGTCCAAGTAGGGGCGTGGCTTTTGTTTTTAAAAGAGGTAAGACATGCGTTTAAGCAACCTAATACATTTCCTAAGTATGCACAATTTATGTTTGTGTTTGTAGGCATTGCTTTTAGTATAAAACTATTGTTGCAGTTAGGCTCTACCATTCCTGAGGTGAGCAAATTGGCTTTTGGCTTTAGGCCGGTTGTAATTGCTTACTTACATTTAGTGTTGTTAGCCGTAATTTCTGTTTTTTTGCTGGCATACCTTTTTGCGGCACACATTATACAAGTGCGTAAAGAAACGACTATTGCATTCACTATCTTTTTAATAGGTGTATTTTTAAATGAGTTGGCCTTAGCTATACAGGGCGTGGCCTCTTTTGCCTATCTGCCTATACCATACATCAACGAAGCATTGTTTGTAATAGCTCTTAATTTAGTTGTGGGTGCTGCGCTTATTTTATTTTCTCAAAAGAAAAAAAAGTACACCTTGCGAGGCAGGCTACGGTACGTATTGCTGTAAAAAATGTAGTACATAAATTAAGCCGTCATTAGATGGATTTGATTTCTAAATATAATATTCCGGCACCTCGGTACACCAGTTACCCAACAGTACCCTATTGGGACGCAAACTTAAGCGAGGAGCAATGGATGCTACATCTAAAAAAAGCCATTTTTAAATATAACAAAGAAGGCATTAGCTTATACATTCACCTTCCTTTTTGCGAAAGCCTGTGTACGTATTGCGCTTGCAACACTCGTATTACGGTAAATCATAAAGTAGAGAAACCATACATAGAAACTGTTTTAAAAGAATGGGATTTATACTTAGCACAATTTCAAGAAAAACCCTTAGTAAAAGAAATTCATTTAGGAGGAGGAACCCCTACTTTTTTCTCACCCGAAAATTTACAACTTCTTATAGCATCTATTTTGCAAACTGTTCATGTAGCACCGGGGCACGATTTTAGTTTTGAGGGGCATCCGGCTAATACCAATAAAGAGCATTTGCAGGTTTTATACAATCTTGGATTTAGGCGTGTTAGTTTTGGTGTGCAAGATTTTGATGAAAAAGTACAAGACACCATAAATAGATATCAAACGTTTGAAGAGGTAAAACAAGCTATGGATAACGCTAGAAACATAGGCTATACTTCTATTAATGTTGATTTGGTATATGGCTTGCCCTACCAAACTATAAACTCGGTACAAGATACTATTTCAAAAATAATTGCATTAAAACCAGAGCGTATTGCCTTTTATAGTTATGCGCATGTACCTTGGTTAAAACCCGGGCAGAGAAAATATACAGAAAAAGATTTGCCAACAGATAGCCATAAAAGAGCGCTGTATGAAACAGGTAAAAAACTATTTCTAAAAGCTTCGTATCAAGATGTAGGCATGGACCACTTTGCTTTGCCAAGCGATGCCCTATTTAGTGCTTACGAAAATAAAACGCTGCACCGCAATTTTATGGGATACACCACTAATACCACTAAATTATTAATTGGTTTAGGCTGCTCTTCTATAAGCGATAGCTGGGAGGCCTTTTCTCAAAATGTAAAAACAGTAGAGGCATATCAAAAAAAGATAAACGAAGGGAGATTCCCTATTTCTAAAGGACACTCTTTGTCTGCCGAAGATTTAGAAATAAGGCAACACATTCTAAATATTATGTGCAAACACGAAACGAGAATAGACATAACGGATATTGAACTAAAAGACAGGCTCCATGAATTTATATTAGATAACCTTATAGAGATAAAAGAAAATAAATTATTGGTTACAGAACAAGGAAGATCGTTTTTGCGAAACATCTGCATGGCTTTTGATAAACGTTATTGGAAAAAAAGACCTACCGAAAATACCTTTAGTACTACCGCTTAATTTTTATTTTTACAAATAACATTCAATACGTACCTTTGTAAGTGTGAAGCCTTTTGTATATTATATCACGTTACCATTTTTATATTTCATTTCTTTAATGCCCTTTTGGCTGCTTTATCGGCTATCTGATGTTTTCTTTTTTTTTATGTATTACGTGCTGGGTTATCGAAAAAAAGTGGTGATACAAAACTTACGCAATTCCTTTCCCGAAAAAAACGAGCAAGAATTAAAAAATATCCAAAAACAATTTTATCAATTTTTATGCGATGTGTTTTTAGAAACTTTTAAGTTGCTTACTATCTCAAAAAAAGAGTTACAAAAACATTGCCAGATGACGGGACAAGCGCAACGCATTTTTGACACCTACTATCATCAAAAAAAAAGCATCGTTACGGTTATGGGGCAT
This sequence comes from Bacteroidota bacterium, assembly GCA_018267475.1. GTDB lineage: Bacteria > Bacteroidota > Bacteroidia > B-17B0 > Aurantibacillaceae > PALSA-968. The sequence goes on from JAFDYI010000004.1 coordinate 59,850, forward strand.
TTGGGCAACTGGGAGTGGGCCGGCCATGTGTTTGACAGCACAAAACATCAATTGTATGGTTTGTACCACCCGCTAAGCAATACTTATTTTAACAGATTGACGGTAAAAATGCGTACCCGTTTTGGAATGAAACTAATTGATATGAAGCATACTTTTAGAGAGATGGTAGCGCATAAAGCCGAGCTTACCAACACCACTTTTATATCCGACCAAACGCCTCAACCTAATAATGCGTACTGGACTACCTTTTTAAATCAGGATACTCCTATATTTACCGGCATAGAAAAAATAGCAAAAAAATTTAATTATCCCGTTTTATATGTGTACTTAAAAAGAGAAAAACGAGGGTATTATAAAATTTATGCCCAAACCCTTTTTGATAATCCGATCGAAACAAAAGAAAATGAAATATCGGAAGCGCATGCGCGTATTCTAGAACAGCATATTTTACAACAACCCGAAGTTTGGCTCTGGAGCCACCGCAGATGGAAACACAAGCGTCCGGAATTAAAAAAATAAAGTTAAAGCCCCTTCTTTTAGTGAGTGAGTAGAAACGCTGATTTTCTTTACGCCGCAAGCATCTAAAACAAAGTCTATTAAAAGGTAAGACAATACGATCATGTCGCGGCGCATGGGTATTAAGCCTTGCATTTGCTCGCGCTCAGCCATGGTAGAGTGTATGGTTTTGTTGCTTATATAACGATATTTTGGAATAGAAATTTCGTACCAGTTTTTTGTATCAGAAATGGTTTCTTGCCCTAGCATATCTACCACGCTTTCAAAACCACCGGCCGATCCTACCAAATGAAAAGTTTGATGTTTTTTTACTTCATCAAAAAGAGGTTGTAGTTCTTTTTTTAGAAAATCACGAATGCGCTGCAGCGTACTTTCTTCTATAGGGTTTTCCGGATTAAATAGGGCTAATAGGCGCGCTACACCCAGTTTAAAACTTTGTTTCCAAAATAAGGTACTGCTATTGGCAATAATAAATTCTGTGCTTCCGCCGCCTATATCCATAATAAGGTATGTTTCTTTTTCCGACGGAAATGTCATTTTATTGCCGTAGTATATAAACTGCGCTTCTTGTTCGCCGCTAATAATTTCTATATCTATTCCGGCTTGCCTTTTTGCTTCTAAAATAAATGCGTTTTTATTTGTGGCCTCTCTGATAGCTGACGTAGCAAACGCCTTAATAATAGATACTTGATGCGCAGAAATAATGTTGCTTAATTTTTTTAGGGCGGCAATACCTCTTTCAAAAGCTTTTTCTGATATAAGATTATTGCTTATAGTGTCTTCACCTAATTTTACTACTTCTCTGGAGCGTATTATGGGAGTGTACTGCTTGTTTTGTACTTCGGCTATAAGTAGGTGAAAGGTGTTGGTTCCTAAATCTAAAACAGCAACGCGCATACCTTATTTTGTAAACTTAAATTCGGTACGTCGGTTTAACTCGTGTTCTTTTTCAGAACAGGATACGCCATTGGTGCAGCGATTGAGTATGTGCTTTTCACCCATGCCAATAGCAGTAAGTCGGCTTTTATCTACTCCGTTAGCAATTAAATAATCCATTACCGCTTTGGCGCGTTGGTTAGATAGGTTTAAATTAAAGGCATCATCTCCTTGTGAATCAGTATGAGAGGTGATTTCTAATTTTAAGGTAGGATTTTTTGTCATGCCATCTACCATCACATCTAGTTGGTCAGCGGCGTCAGGCGTAATGGTGTAGCCGTTTACCGGGTAATAGATATTTTGGGCCACGATGATTTCTTTATCTGCCGATTTAGAAAAAGCGTTGATTTTTATTTCAGCATCAGACGACATGTCTTCGTCGTTTATAGGGGCTAGTTTCATTTGTTCAGAGGGCAGCATACGATAGGTAAAGCTGGTACCGCTTCTTTTTATTACATATACAATGGTGCCGTTTTGTTGTGCTACATATAATTCTTTTTCATTTTTTATTTCCAGTGTATTTTCTACTTTTATTTGTAAGTCTTGTTTGCCTTTTACCCGCTTAAATTCAAAATCGCCGAAGCTCCCGGTAACGGTATTTCTAATGGTGTCGCCTTTGTTGTTTACTAAAAATATCTTATGTTTTTTTAATGGTTTGTTTTTGTTTGGCCCGTACAAAATTTTAGCTTCAATATCAATTAAGGTATCTGCCTGAGGTAAGATACTGTGCTTTGTGTATATCTCTTTTTTCCATGAAGCATCTATTTTGCAGAGGTACGCGGTGTCGTTAGCACTGAATTTAGCTATTTTTTTATTCCCGTTGTTATTCATTAAAAAAAGCTCATCGTCTTTTGTTTTTCCCAATTTTTTTATATACAATGTGTAATTGTTGGAAAGGCGTACGCTGTCTAAAATAAAAAAGGCTTTATTGCCTCCATGTGTCATTTCAGTTGTTTTGATAAGTTCGTTGTTGGAGTTAATTAAATAAATTTGATAATCGCTATAAAAGCCAGCTTTTTTAGGAAACAGCACATGCCCGCTGATATAATAAGAGCCTACTCTATTTTGCGCCAAAGCAAGAAGAGGTGTGATACAAATAAAAAGAATGCTTTTTTTTAGGATTCGTAAGTTCATATTAGCAAAGATAAAAGTAATTCTTTAATGTGTACATACTATTTTTTTGTACTTTTAAAGTGTGATAAACCAACAGGATTCTTATTTAAAAGGCAGAGGTGCTCAAATAAATACACACAATCGCTTTGAGAAGCATGAGAACGGTATTTTTCATATAGAAGGCATTGATGAAGAGGCTGGTTTTGTTTCTAAAACACAATACATACCCACACATCCTAAAACGTTTATCAATAAGGTAGATAGTCCGGATGTTGGTTTGGCTTACTCTATGAATCCGTATCAGGGATGCGAACACGGCTGTTTGTACTGTTATGCCCGAAACAGTCATGAATATTGGGGCTACAGCGCCGGGCTTGATTTTGAACAAAAAATTTTAGTAAAGCAGGGCATCGTAGCGGCTATGGAAAAGCAATTAAATCAAAAAAAATGGGAGGTATTACCCATCATGCTTTCGGGAAACACCGACTGCTACCAGCCTATTGAAAAAAAGATGCAGCTTACAAGAGGAATTTTGCAAACCGTTTTAAAATACAAACACCCGGTAAGCTTAATTACAAAAAATAGTTTAATTCTTAGAGATATTGATTTACTGCAAGAGTTAGCTAAAGATAATTTAGTACACGTAATGGTTACCGTTACTTGCACCGATGAGCGTGTGCGCTTGCAGTTAGAGCCGCGCACCACCACATACAAGCAGCGATTTAAAATCATAGAAGAGTTAAATAAAAAAAACATTCCGGTTGGCGTTATGGTGGCGCCTATTATACCCGGTATTACCTCGCACGATGTACCTAATGTAATAAAAACAGCCGCCCAAAATGGAGCTAAAAGAGCAGGATATACCCTTGTGCGATTAAACGGCGCTATTGCAACTGTTTTTAAAGACTGGTTAGAAAAAACATATCCTGACAGGGCGCAAAAAGTTTGGAATCAAATAGCGGCTTGCCATGGTGGGCAAGTAAACGACAGCAGGGCGGGCACGCGTATGCAAGGCGAAGGGAATATAGCAGAAATTATACGGAATCTTTTTCGGGTTTCAGTAAAAAAATATATAGGAGAAAATCAATCTTTTCGCTTCAATACCCAAGCCTTCTTTAACAGGCATAGCGCACAAATTAAGCTTTTTGATGAGTGAATGTCGTAAAAAACAAGGTTATATGTGTATATTATTTTTGTACTTTAGCGCATAAATTATTTTTGTGCGTATAGCGTTACTTACTGATGGCATTTTTCCCTACCGTATTGGCGGTATGCAAAAACATTCGTACTATTTAGTAAAATATTTTGCTAAGCAAGGCGTGCATGTTGATTTATATCATTTGAATAATAGTGAGTACGATATTGATAAAATGGATTTTTTTACCGAGGAAGAAAAAAAAAATATAACTTCTTTTGTTATTCCATTCCCAAATAAAGGCAGGTGGCCTTGGCACTATCTGCGCGAATCATACATACATTCAAAAATGATGTATCAGGTGTTTGAAAAACAAGCTCCGGTAGATTTTATATACAGCAAAGGCTACACGGGTTGGTATTTTATAAAGAAAAAAAAGCAAGGTGCAAAAATGCCTCCCATAGGTTTACGCCTGCATGGGTATGAAATTTTTCAACCAAGCGCCAAACTCATCAATAAATACAGAAAGTATATGTATTTACCCTTGGTACGCTACTTAAACAACCATGCCGATGTGGTGTATTCGTATGGAGGAGGCATTACGGATATTATTAAAAAAAACCTTCCAAAAACGGCAAACAAAATAGTAGAAATACCAGCCGCTATTGAAAAAGAATGGATTTACGAAAAAAACACAAGTCTTCATAACCCTATAAGGTTTGCTTTTTTAGGTAGGTACGATATAAGAAAAGGAATACAAGAGTTAGATGCAGCATTAAGAGCTATTATTTTACAGTACAAAATAGAGTTCCATTTTGTAGGACCGGTACCAAAAAAATTTCAAATAAAATCAGACAAAATACTTTACCATGGAACCATACATGATATAGAAAAAATAAAACACATTTTACAGTCCACAGATGTATTTGTGTTGCCTTCTCATTCAGAAGGCATGCCTAATGTTATTTTAGAAGCTATGGCAAGCGGCTGCGCTATACTAGCCACTCGTGTAGGAGCTGTAAATAATATGGTTGATGAAGATAATGGATGGCTTATTCCTCCTTTCAGTACATCCGACATTGAACAAAAAATAAATGAAATTTTGGATAAAAAAATACGTATAGAACAAAAAAAAGAAAAATCAGTTCAAAAAATTAAAGAACTGTTTTTATGGGAAAAGGTAATTGAAAAAGAGATAGCGATAATTAAACATAAAATTCTTGAGTAATAAAAAAATCATATTATCACATGCTGGCAAACAACACTCTTATTATGTTGCTAAAAACCTATTAGAGTTAGACATGCTTGAAAAATTTTGTACCAGCTCGTATGTGCGAGAAAAGTATTTACAAGAGTATTTTGCTAAAAAAAATAATTTTTTTTGGACAAAAAGATTTATAGAGGGATTGTATGGTAATAAGGTAGAGAGCCATTGGAGATTTGAAATAAAATATTTTCTAGCGAAAAAATTTTACAAAAATTTGGCGCGCGTAGAGAGTTTAGTGTACGAATGGGACGTAAACTATGACAACTATATGGCAAAGCGCATAAAGAATTTTACGGCTGATTTTTTTTGGGGATTTCAAGGTTCTAGTCTAAACACGCTAAAAGCAGCAAAAGATTTAGGAAAAACAACTATTTGTGAGCTATCAACGGCACACATCACGTCAGCAAAAAAAATACTAGATGAAGAGTGTTTGCTTCACCCTGAATGGGCGGGCAGTATTAGTAATTTAAATTTTCCAAGTTATTTTGAAAAACGCTTAGAAGAAGAACCTTTTTGTGCCGATTATATTTTTGCTGCATCAGAGTTTACCAAAAAAACACTAGTAGAAAATAATATCGAAGAAAAAAAAATAATTAAATTGCCATTAGGAGTTGATGTTTCAAAAATAGTATATAGAGAAAAAATCAGTGAAGTTCAAAACAGGCCGCTAAAATTGCTTTATGCAGGCATGGTAACCCAGCGAAAAGGAATTAAATATTTATTAGAGGCAATCAAACTATTTTCTAAGAAAGATATTGAATTGCACATTGTAGGAAATGTATTTGGTGCAAAAGAAGAATTTGAAAAACAGTCCACATATTATACTTACCATAGAGCTGTTTCTCAACAAGAATTATTTAAGAAATATGCAGATTTTGACGTACTCGTTTTACCTACTGTTTTCGAAGGATTTGCCTTGGTGATAGTTGAAGCGATGGCTGCGGGGTTGCCTGTAATTACAACTCCAAATTGTATTGGAGCTGATATTGTTGATCAAGATAAAAACGGGTATCTTGTCCCCATTCGTAATGTGAAGGCTTTGCAAGAGGCTATTGTTTCACTAAGAAACAAGTCAAACAATGAGTTTCAACAAATGAGGGAGTGCGCACGAAAATCTGCACTCATGTTCTCTTGGGAAAATCACAAAAAAAACATACAAGATATATTTAATGAAAGGATAAAATAAAATGTTTATGAAAAACAAACACAATTTATTTTCAAAAATTTCTGAAGTTCCTCTTCCTTTGCAAACGTCTTATTTTTATACATTAGATGGGTTACGAGCATTTTCTATCATAATAGTAGTAGTAGCTCATATTAATAATCATTTATTTAAAAATAGGTACTTAGACATAATATTTAGAGAAGGGCTTTTGGGAGTTACCATTTTTTTTGTTATAAGTGGTTTCCTGATTACATCATTGTTATTTAAAGAACAAATTGAGACAGGGACTATTTCGCTAAAAAAATTTTATTTGAGGAGACTGTTTAGAATTTTTCCATTGGTACTTCTTTATGTTTTATTCTTAATTTGTTTAAATAGCTTGTTCCACTTAGAAATTCATTTTATGACGTTTATTGGCTGCCTGTTTTTTCTTGCAAATTTTAATTTATTTAATCGATCTCAGTTTTCGGGGCATTTTTGGTCGCTCGCATTTGAAGAACAATATTATGTAATATTCCCTTTTTTATTAAAAAAAATGTATTCTTTTTTTATTTGTGTGGTGTTATTGTTCGTTATTATTTTACCTGTATTACTTTTTTGGGCGGGGTATTTTCATTTTTATCCTAGCAAAATATGGATCCATTTTGCACACTTTATCGTTCAGTTTATCCCGTTGTTAATAGGTAGTCTACTAGCTGTGTTTATGTTTAAAAACTATTCTATCCCTATTATAGGAGCGCAAAAAAATATTAATTATTTGAACACTTTACTTATTGTTTTAATAATTGGGTTAAATATTGATCGTATTGAAAATGTATTTGAAAGCTACGTCCTTTTTATAAAAAATATAATTGTTGTTTTTCTAATTGCTTGTTTTATTGGAATTAACGTCAATAGCCACTCTCGTTCTCTTTTATTTAATATTTTAAATAGTAAAATTTTCATTAAAATAGGAATTTTATCATATAGCATATATATATGGCAGCAAGCTTTTACTCTGTTCGATAACAAACTTCCTGTTATTTTTACAGCGTTTCCTTATAATATTATTATACTTTTGCTCGTTTCATTTTTATCATATAATTATTATGAAAAAATTTTTCTGCGCCTAAAAAAAAGATTTAAATAGTAAAATACTAAGTTCATGAAACTTTTTATATGACATATATGATTGCATTCCTAACAAGTAATTACTTAAAGTTTAAGCATGGTTATATGTTTATAGAAATAGTTAATATAATAGGCATCTTTAGCCTCTTTAGCCTCTTTTTTAATCAAATACCTAATTATGCTAAGCAGTAAAGGAAAATGAACGGCCCTAATAACGGAATACCTATTTTAGATAATCTACGAGCGATAGCTGCTTGGGCGGTTTGTTTATTTCATTTTGTGTGCACCACTACAGGCTTTATCGACCCGGGCAGTTTTGTATATCGTTTTTTTTCTTTTGGGAAATACGGTGTACATCTTTTTTTTATTATATCGGGACTGGTAATTCCTTGGTCTATGTACAACAGTAACTACCAAATAAAAAACTTTTTTCGGTTTTTTTTTAAAAGACTTATCCGTTTAGAGCCCCCTTATATAATATCTATTATACTTATGCTATGCATTCTTTTTTTAAGAAAGTACTCACCCGCCTACGATGGGAAAGAAGTAAATATAAGCATAAGACAAGTGATTTTTCATGTCGGCTATCTTATCCCTTTTTTTAAAGATGTTACTTGGCTTACCAACGTGTATTGGACTTTAGCTATAGAATTTCAATACTATTTACTAATCGGAGTTTTTTATTTCTTATTCTATTCGAAAAGAAGGTATGTGCGTATAGTAGCCTATTTGGTGTTCGTTATATCTCCCGTTGTTTTTTCAACTCACAGTTTTTTGCCGTTTTGGTTGCCCCTGTTTGGTATAGGCATTTTACTTTTTTCATATAAAAAAAATATTATACCGGTAATTGAATTCATTATAGCAACTATTTTATTTTTATCCGTACTTTATTTTTTTAATGATTTTATTGTTTTTTTAGTAGCTCTTATTTCAGCAGCGGCCATTTTGTTTTTGTTTCATTATTCTATTAAAAGAATAGCATGGTTAGGTGCTTTTTCTTATTCTGTTTATCTAATGCATAGTGTTTTAGGGGCAGCCGTTGTTAATACGCTATCTCATTATGCACACACACCGGCTGCTAAGGTGTTAGTGGTGCTATCTGGCATTATTACTACGTTTATTAGTAGCTATATTATGTATTTTTTTGTAGAAAAACCATCAAAAAAAATAAGCAGTACCTTTACTTATAAAAAAAATGCAGAATAAAAAACCTTTTATAGATTTTTTAATATACACCTCTATTTTTGTAGATTCTATTGTGTTTTTTAAAGCGCCTTTTGAGGGCTATTTGCATTATTTTATTTTCTTGCCTTTATTTCCTTTTTTTATTACTAAATATGGAATACCCAAGGCTCCTTTCCAAATTTTATTACTACCTACTATTGCCGGAGTCTATCAAATTTTTATGGGAAACGATGAATTGTTTCAGTTTTTCAAGGTGTTTTTTGGCATGTTGTTGAGTATCACTTTTTTTTATTATGTGATTTTATATTACGAATACGATGTAGAAAAAATGTTTTTTATGTATTTAAAATGGGCTTATGCTACTGCCATTATAGGCATTGTGCAATATATATCATTCAAAATACATTTTAGACCAGGCTACGATTATCATTGGATTTTAAATAAAGGAGGCATTGTTACTGCAGACGGCAGGATAAGTTCTGTTTATTTAGAGCCCTCTCAGGTAGGTATTATGCTGGCTCCCGCTGCTTTTGTGGCTATAGTAAACCTTATTCGGAACCAACAATATGGGTACGATAAAAAATATCAAAACTATATTATTTTGTTTACCATGTACATTGCTAAATCCTCTACAGGGTATGCCGGTATTTTTTTTGCAATCATTGTTATTGGGTTAAATTTAGGGTATCTTTCATACTTACTAATGTTTATTGTAGTAGGTGTGATAGGTGTATATACAGCCTACAATACGGTTGAGGCTTTCCACTTGAGAACGGATGCCGCCATTAACTTATGGGTGTATAATGATTTTGGTATAGAAAACGTAAACACTTCTAGCTTTGTGCAATACAACAACGCCCATGTAGCTTTCCAAAGTTTAAAGCAAAACCCACTTATAGGTAGTGGTTTGGGCTCCCATCCTGTATCGTACGCTAAGTATTCATATACTAAAACAGGGCGCGTAAAGTTAAAAGGGTTTGATTTTAATGCGCAAGATGCTAATAGTTTGCTTTTACGGCTTATGTCAGAAACAGGACTTATGGGCTTGCTTTTTATGTTTGCTATTATTTTTAAATGTTTTGTAGGTAGTGGAAACAACATAGAAAGCAATATGTGGATTGTATCCGGAGCTATACTTACACTGATATTTTTATACTTATTCCGACAAGGAAATTATTTCTTAAACGGATTTCCGTTTTTTGTTTGGCTGTATTACTATGCTAAAAAAAACTTTGTAGAACAATCTGAAAGAAACACCCTGCCACACTATGCAAGCACCTAATATCGTTTTTCTTTATACTGAAATAGCTCCGTATTTTTTGGCTTGCTGCAACGCATTAGCTAGCCAACACGATGCTTCTGTTCACATTATACGCTACCCGGTAAATGAGGAGGCTCCTTTTGTTTTTTCTACTCAACAAAAAATACACCTGTATAACAGAAAAAATTACGACCTCCTTTCGCTGTTATCTTTACTAAAAAAAATCAATCCTTCTATTATTGTTTGCAGCGGCTGGATTGATAAAGAATATCTGCAGGTATGCAAATCGTATTTTAAAAAAATACCTACCGTGCTTACCCTTGATACCCATTGGCGAGGTGATTTTAAACAGCATATAGCCGTATTATTAAGCCCATTTTTTATTAAAAATAAATTCTCGCACGCCTGGGTGCCCGGTACCGCCCAAAAAAAATATGCTAAGAAGTTGGGCTTTAAAGAAGAAAAAATAACACTGAATTTTTATTCTTGCGATTGGACTTATTTTTCCTCTTTAGAAAAAAAGATAACCCCTAAAAAACAACAAAATTTCCCTAAACGCTTTATTTATACAGGAAGGTATTACGATTTTAAAGGATTGGGCGAGTTATGGAATGCCTTTATAGAATTACAAAAAGAAACACCTAATGAATGGGAGCTTTGGTGTATTGGCACCGGAACGTTGCAACCCGCCGAGCATCCAAAAATAAAACATTATGGGTTTGTGCAGCCTTGCGACTTTTTACCCTATGTGCAACAAACGGGCGTTTTTGTAATGCCCTCTCTCTTTGAACCTTGGGGGGTTGTGTTGCATGAGTTTGCTACTATGGGATATCCTCTTATCGCCTCTGATAAAGTAGGAGCAAGCGAAGCTTTTTTGCAAGAAAATAAAAACGGATTTATCTTTGAGGCAGGAAATGTATTTTCACTAAAAGAAAAAATGAAAACAATCATACAAATGCCACCCGAACAATTACTTTTGATGGGAGAATACAGCAAACAAGCAGCTCAAAAAATAACCCCTGAAATATGGGCTAATAATTTAATGACGATGATATGAATAAAATTTTAGTTACAGGAGGTGCCGGCAACGTAGGAAGTGCTTTGGTAGAAAAATTATTTCACAATAAAGAAAACTTTGTAGTGGTAGTGGATAATCTTTCCACCGGAGATACAAAAAAACTGCCCTATAACCGGAACATGCACAGCTATACCTTTATAAAAGCAGATGTAAATAATTACAGAGATATTGCTGAAATTATGATAGCGCACCGCTTTGATTATATATTTCATTTTGCAGCAGTGGTAGGAGTTCAGCGCACACAAGACAATCCTATAAGCGTGCTTCGCGATATTGATGGAATAAAAAACATTCTTGATTTAGCAAAAAACACGTCCGTAAAACGCGTATTCTTCTCATCATCTTCGGAGGTATATGGCGAACCGGTAACCCTACCACAACACGAGTACACAACACCTCTCAATAGTCGCGTGCCCTACGCAGTAGTAAAAAATGTGGGTGAAAGTTTTTGCAAAAGCTACCAACAAGAATATGGATTGGAATATACCATTCTCCGCTTTTTTAATACCTACGGGCCCAATCAAAGCACTGATTTTGTATTGCCTCGTTTCCTCTCGGCCGCTTTAAAAAATCAAGATATATCTATTTATGGAGATGGTTCGCAAACCCGCACTTTTACTTATGTTGACGACACTATTGATACCTGTTTGGCTTGCTTGTATCAAAATAAAATGGTGAACGATGTTATTAATATAGGAAATGATTATGTAATATCAGTATTAGATTTAGCCCAAATGATTATTAAAATTACTCATTCCAAATCAAAAATAATAAGCCTACCCCCTTTAAAAGAAGGAGATATGACGCGCCGACAACCTGATAACACAAAAATGAAACAATTACTTAATAGGAAATTAATTTCTTTAGAACAAGGAATAAAAAATATGCTGAACGATACGCGCTTTTTAAACTCTATTGAATTGTAATGTGTGGCATTACCGGAATAATTTCTGCTACGGTAGATAAACAAAAAGCTTTAACCGCGCTGCAACGCATGAATAAAGCTATTGAGCACCGAGGCCCTGACGCAGAAGGGGTTTGGGATAATGAACATGCCTATTTGGGGCACAGGCGCTTGTCTATTATTGATTTATCTGAAAGCGGCACACAACCCCTTCACTCGTATGATAATCGATACGTTATTATATATAATGGTGAGTTATACAACTATCAAGACTTGCGTTTGCAATTACAGCGCTCTATACAAGGCACGCAAGAAAAACCATATTTTTTTAAAACCCAAACCGATACCGAAGTAGTGCTAGCTGCATACATGCGCTGGGGCGCTGATTGTTTACAGTATTTTAATGGCATGTATGCTTTTGCTATTTATGATACACAAACCAAACATATTTTTATTGCGCGTGATAGAATGGGCATCAAACCCCTGTATTATAGTTTTCAAAACAATACTTTACTTTTTGCTTCCGAACTAAGAGCCATACTGCAATCGGGTTTAATAGAAAAAAAAATAAATAAAAATGCCTTAATAGATTATGCACAATACCAAACCGTACATGCGCCTAATACCATTATTGAAAATATAAAAATGCTGCTACCCGGGCATTTTATCACCATAGAAAATAAGGAACTAAAAATTACTTGCTATTGGAAAATAGACCAACAAATACAGTACGTAGATAAAGAAAAATCGTACGAAGATATTTGTTTGGATATAAAAACACTTTTTTATCAGGCGGTAGAGCGTCGCCTAGTAGCCGACGTACCTTTTGGCGCTTTTCTTTCGGGAGGCATTGACTCTAGTGCTGTGGTAGGAGCTATGGCGCACATTTCATCTCAACCTATTAAAACATTTTCGGTAGTATTTGATGAAAACGAATTTTCGGAAGCTTCGTACGCGCAGTTGATTGCTAAAAAATGGAATACCGAACACTACGAAATAAAACTTACACCCAAAGATTTTTTAACTCAGCTACCTGAAGCACTCAACGCTACAGATCACCCCAGTGGTGATGGCCCCAATACCTATATTGTGGCTAAGGAAACAAAAAAAGCGGGCATCACTATGGCTTTATCGGGTTTAGGGAGCGATGAGATTTTTTGTGGCTATGATATTTTTAAAAGAAGCTATAAATTAGAACAACAATGGTGGCTCAATTTTATTCCACGCATGTTGCGTATAGCCGGGGCAACAGGCTTGCAGGCCTTCTCTAAAAATATAGCGACTCAAAAAATAGCGCAGATACTAAGTAAGCCTCAAATCAATTTTACCTACGCATACCCTTTATCCAGACAAGTTTTATCCGATAAACAAATAAAAAAAATAGTACACCAAGAAGAATGGCCTATGAATGAGGTGTATCGTTTTTTGCGTTTATTCGACTTTGATAAAAATCACTACCGCCTTAGCCGATATTCTATTGCTGAAATTTCTACATATATGCAAAATGTATTACTGCGTGATACCGACCAAATGAGCATGGCTTCGGCTTTGGAAGTACGCGTGCCTTTTTTAGATTATAAATTAGTAAGTTATGTGCTGGGAGTGCCGGATAAATATAAGCACCCCGCCACACCTAAAAAATTGCTTACCGATTCGTTGGTTGATTTATTACCACCAGAAATTATTCATCGAAAAAAAATGGGCTTTGTACTTCCTTGGACGCTTTGGTTAAAAAATGATTTGCGCACTTTTTGCGAAGAAAACATCATGCACTTAGAGCAAGTAGGGTTTAACCCGACAGCATTAAAAGCACTTTGGAACGATTTTTTAAACAACAGTCCGCAGGTAACGTGGAGTAGGGTGTGGCACTTAGTTTCTTTAGGGTATTGGTGCCGTAAGAATTTGTAAAAATATTTTTTTAACGGAGCAACGAAACTAAATTGTTAAGCTCTTGTAATAATACCTTGACGCTTATTTTAGTGAAGCAAGCGTGTTTGCTTAGGCTTAAAGGTATAGTCGTTATTCGTGTCTCTTTAGTGCGGTGCGCATGGTAAATAAGCTCGGTATCAAATAAAAAGCGATGAATACGCGTTTGTAGTAATTGTTTTTTTCCTTCAACACTAAAGGCTTTTAAACCTGATTGCGTATCCGGATATGGAATTTTTAAAATTCGGGTAGTAAAAAAATTAAACCCTTTTGAGATGATAGTTCTAAAGAAAGAAAGCCTTTGATAGTAATCCGCGCCTCTAATACCAATCACAATGTCATAGCCTTGAAGCAATTGCTCATAGGCTTTTTTTAATCCTTCCATATCGTATGGAAAATCATAGTCGGTATATAAAACGTGTGCCCCTTCGGCATGTTTAACTCCTGTGCGCAGGGCAAAGCCCTTTCCTTTATTTTTTGGATACGAAATAAATTCTATATCCTTTATGGTTTCTTGTAATTGTTTTATATGTGTTTCATCCACATTTTGCGTAGAGCCATCGTTTATCAACCGTGTTTTTATTTTTTTGTCGCCAAACAGTTGTTGCAATTCTTGGTGTTGTTTTATATAGGTAGATACCCAATTAAAAGGAGGGTTGTACATAGGTTGTACCAATTCTATATCATAGTAGGGTTGCATGTGTATTTTATGGCTCTACTTTGTGATGTAGGTTTTCTTCGGCGGTATGTTGCACCATTTCTTCAGCTTGATGTTCGCCTAGATATTTATCAATCAAAAAATGAACTAAATAAATTAAAGGAATGACAGCAATAGCCGTAAGTAATTTGAATATATAGCCAAAAGAGGCGTTGCGTATAAATTCATCGATACTCCACCAGCCCGGTACTACAAAAGCGATAAACTGTACAATAAAAGTATCTACCAGTTGGCTTACTACAGTACTTCCGGTAGAGCGCAGCCAAATCATTTTTTTTCCGGTACGGTTGCGCAACATCCAGAACACGCCGCTATCAACCAATTGAGATATAATAAAAGCAGTCATACTACCTACCATAATGTACATGCTTTGTCCAAACACTTTTGAGAAATTTTCATCGGATACGGGCGATGTTTTTATAGCCGGAATATGCATACATACATACAAATAAGCAAAGGTAAAAGCAATGAGACATAAGGTGATGTACGATAATTTTTTTACCCCTTTTTGTCCGTAAAATTCGTTTACAATATCGGTAAGTACAAACACAATAGGCCATAGTACAATGCCAACGCTTTGTACAAAGGTTCCAAAAAACTGTATCAGTTTACCGCCAATAAGCTCGGCTACAATGGCGTTGGTAATAAAAAATCCGGCCAAAACAATAAATACTACGTCTTTTTTATTATTTAAATTCATAATTCTTCTTTCAAAAACAATTCAATACAATGGTAAATATACTGTAAATCTTTTTGAGATATGCAGTAGGGGGGAAGCACATAAAGTACGTTGCCTAGTGGGCGCAGCAGAATTCCTTTTTTAATAAAGTATGTTGATATTTTTTCGGAAAGGCGGTTTAGGTAGCCGCTTTGTTCGGTGGTTTTAATTTCTATAGCCAGAATAGTCCCTATGGCTCTTGCAGATAAAACCCGCGGGTGTTTTTTTATTTTTTCTTTAAACTGTTGGTGTTGGCTGCTTATGTGTACTATTTTGTTTTGTGTTTCTTCTTGTTCCAGCAAATCCATGCTGGCTAACGCTGCTGCGCAGGCAGTGGGGTTGGCGGTATAGCTATGTCCGTGAAAAAAAGTTTTTGTTTTATCATCGCTTTTGTAGGCATCGTAAATAAATGCAGCGCAAGCGGTTACCCCTAAGGGCATCACCCCTCCGGTAATGCCTTTGCTTAAGCAGAGTATATCGGGTTTGTGTTGCAGGTAGTCTGTTGCAAAAAATTTACCGGTGCGGTAAAAACCGGTTAACACCTCATCGGCAATGGTAATAACGCGGTTTTGTTGGCACATAAAAATAAGTGGATCTAGCAAGGCGGCTTCATACATTTGCATAGAACCCCCAGCTCCTAATACTAAGGGCTCAAAAATAAAAGCACTTACGTTTTGAGTTTCTATAAAGCCTTGCAGTAACTGCTTTACTTCCGAAAAATTTTGTGGTGTAGGTAGGGGCAGGCGCAGCACTTCAAAAAGTAAGGAGTCAAAAGCCTGTGTAAACACGTTGCGAGCGCCTACACTCATGCTACCAAAGGTGTCGCCGTGGTAAGCTTGCTCAAAGGCAATAATTTTTGTTTTTTCTTTCCCCTGATTGTGCCAGTACTGTAGGCTCATTTTTAAGGCTACCTCTACCGCGGTAGAACCGTTATCGCTAAAAAAAATTTTAGAACTGTTTTGAGGAAGATGATGCAACAAACGCTCGGCTAGTGTAACGGCTGGTGGGTGCGTAAAACCGCTAAAGATGCTGTGAGCATTGTTTTTTAATTGTTCAAAAACTTTCTGAGCTATGTAGGGATGCGAGTGCCCGTGCAGGTTTACCCACCACGAGGCAATGCCGTCTATATACTTATTTTCGTTTTCGTCAAAATAATAAGAGCCTTCAGAGCGTACAATGTTTATAGGAGTTTCGGCGTACTTTAGGTGCGTAAAAGGGTGCCACACATAATCTTTATCTTTTTGCTGCCAACTGCTTAGCGCCATCTGTTTTTTTTCAAAAGTAGGTATTTTTTAAAATACACGCGAAATAGTAAAAAATGATACTTTTGCACGTGTAATGTTAATAGATAGTTTAATAACACAAGATGTGCCCGTGCTAAAAGACACCGATACGGTGGAGCAAGCGCTGCGCTATATGGAAGATTTTAAAATAACGCACCTGCCTATTTTACATCATAAAAAACTGGTAGGCTTGGCCGCCGAAAATGAACTGTTAGACGTGCTGGACACAAAAAAAAGAATTTCGGATACTTCCATTGCCTTTTTAAAACCTGTTTTACACTTAGGCCAACACGCTTTTGATGCCCTGCGCATGATGTCTAACTTACACCTTTCGCTCATTCCGGTTACCGACGAAAAAGGCATTTACTTAGGCAGCATTACGCAAAAAAGTGTGGTAGAAAAATTAGCCAACCTATCGGGTGTGATGGAGCAAGGCGGCATTATAGAGTTAGAAATTAACAAAAACGATTATTCGCTTACGCAAATAGCAGGCATTGTAGAGGGTAACGATGCTAAAATTATTAGCCTGTATGTTACCTCCCTGCCCGATGATAGCAGTAAGATAGAAGTTACTATAAAAATAAACCGCGAAGATTTAAGCCGTATTCTGCAAACATTTAGTCGCTACAACTACACGGTAAAAGCTTCATACCATCAGGCCGAGTACGAAGATGATTTAAAACACCGCTTTAATGCTTTTATTAAATACCTAGATATATGACTACCTTTGCCCTATACGCGCGCTGCGTAAAAGATAATTCCTGCGACTATGTGAAAACCCTAAGCACACGCTTGGTAAAAGAGGGCATACAACTTATTATTCATAAAACGTATTTTGATTTTTTAAAAAAAGAGTATCAGTTCAATTTGGATATCCCTACGTTTGCCTCACATCAAGAGCTAAAAGCCTATAAACCCGATTATTTAATTTCGTTAGGCGGCGATGGAACGATGCTGGAAACTTTAGATTATATTAGAGATACGGGCGTTCCGGTGCTGGGCATCAATACCGGGCGTTTGGGATTTTTAGCAGGGGTGTATAAAGAGGAATATACCAATGCTATTGATAAACTCATTCATAAACGATACACGATAGATACACGCAGTCTGTTGTGTTTGAAAAGCCCGGCGCACGCTTTTGAAGTAAACTACGCATTAAACGAGTGCACACTCATAAAAAAAGACTCTTCTTCTATGCTAAGCATTGATGTACACGCTAACGATATTTTTTTAAATTCATACTGGGCCGACGGATTGATTATAGCTACGCCTACCGGCTCTACAGCCTATTCGCTTAGTTGCGGAGGGCCTATTTTAGAGCCCAGTTCTAAAAACTTTATTCTTACTCCCATTGCGCCGCACAACCTTAATGTACGCCCCATTGTAATAAACGACGAGATAGAACTAAAGATGAAAATAAAAGGGCGCGACAAGCAAAACCTTATATCTTTAGACTCTAAACAAGCCACCCTTGCCAACGAAGAAGAGATTGTACTGAAAAAAGCCGATTTTTGTTTTAACCTTATCAATTTAGAAGGACAAAACTTCTTTAATACCCTGCGCAATAAGCTGATGTGGGGCTTAGACAAACGAAATTAATGGTGGTTGCCGTTTTAAAATAACAAAATGAGGTATAAAGCTTATTTTGTATCTTTGCACTAAGATTAATTTTAATAAATACAAACTATGCGAGTACAAACACTAGGACAGTTTATTATAGAAAAACAAACCGACTTCCCGTATGCTAAAGGTGAGTTATCACGCTTACTGCGCGATATAGGCATTGCTGCAAAAATTGTAAACCGCGAGGTAAACAAAGCCGGCTTAGTAGAGATTTTAGGCGAAACCGGCGAAGTAAACGTGCAAGGCGAGCAAGTAAAAAAACTAGATGTGTTTGCCAACGAACAATTTATATCGGCCTTAAAAGCCGGAGGCGAAGTATGTGCCATTGCCTCCGAAGAGTGCGAAGATATTATACCTATTGATACTCAAGTTTCTAAAAATGCAAAATACGTAGTAGCTATTGATCCCCTAGATGGCTCCTCTAATATAGATGTAAACGTTTCGGTGGGCACTATCTTTTCTATTTATCGACGTGTTAGCCTTAGTGGCCCCGGCACTTTAGAAGATTTTATGCAACGTGGTACCGAGCAAATAGCTGCCGGCTATGTTATTTATGGTTCTTCGTGCATGTTGGTTTATACCACGGGCAGAGGGGTAAATGGTTTTACCTTAGATCCCAGTATCGGCGAGTTTTGTTTGTCAAACCCGGATATGAAAACACCGCAAACAGGAAATATCTATTCTTTAAACGAAGGAAATTATTTGCACTTTCCTGATGGGGTAAAAAAATACATTAAGTATTGTCAGGAAGAAGATAAAGCCACCGACCGACCGTACTCATCTCGCTACATAGGCAGTGGCGTAGCCGACATTCATCGCAACTTATTAAAAGGCGGCGTATATATTTATCCTACCACTACTAAATCGCCTAAAGGGAAGCTGCGCTTGCTGTACGAGTGCAACCCATTGGCTTTTATTGTAGAGCAAGCCGGCGGCAAAGCTACTGATGGCAAAACCCGCATTATGGAAAAAAATATAAAAGAACTGCATCAGCGTACCCCCTTGTTTATTGGATCTACCCAAATGGTGGACAAAGCCATGGAGTTTATGCAGAAACACGAGGTAAGCACCCTATAAGAGTTGAAATGATTTTCTTTTGGTGTGGGGCGTGTTGTTATAGCTTTACGAATAAGAAAAAACTAAAAAGCATACCCAACTAAAATACCGCCGCTAATTTTAGGAAAGTATAAGTATTTGTCGTTTTTTAAATGAGGATCGGGGTTCGGGTCGGTAGTATATTGGCTCATTCCTATCGCCATATTTCCTTGCAAAACAAAATGCTTACTTACCCTATAAACAAAACCTTCTCTTATATGATATCCCAAATACAGTCGAGTTTTATAATAAGCATAAGGGTCGTACTCATTTGTATAATAGGGAGTTCCGTTTTGGTAGGCTACGTATTTTATGGAGTAATCTATAAGCATATTGGTAGCGGCCCCACATTCTATCCCTAAGGCAATATACCAGGCAATTTTTTTATGCAATCCGGGATAATACTTTAAATCAACCCCTACATAGTTGTTCTTATAAAATTGACCCCCATTAATTTTACTTTCTATCCGGCTATATTTTGCACTATCCCGCCCACTAAAAAAGCCATGATTTGCATATACAACCAACCCAAATGCGCGCTTTGAAAAAACGTGTTCATAAGATAGCTGTATATGAGCATCTGCTAATTGTGCAGCATCTATGCTGAGTATATTTCGGGTAAAATTTTCATTTTTTATTACTCCTTGCATAGGGTCTTTTACGCAATTTATATAGCCTACACTTTTTAGTTCTATACAACCGTTTTTAAAAATAAATCGCTCAATATATTTTGTGGGAATTGTAAAAGTTGGGCCCGTGGTATCGTGTGGGTTTTTAAATTTCACTACTTTTTTAGTAATCTCTATAATTTTTGCGGCCTGCCTGTTGCCGTTTACATACTTGATGGTATCATATTGTGCATATAAAACAGTTTTAGTAAGTAGTAAAATAAATACAAGCGTACATTTTTTCATCAGCACAAATATATTAAAAGTCTGCTAATTATTTAGTAAAATAGGTTGCCAGCGGAGCAGCCGAATAGCGGTTGAAATTATTTTCTTTTCTTAGTGCGTGGAATCGTGTGCTTTCTGGCAGTATATTCTGTTTTTTGCTCTATATATTTTGGGTAGTCAAAGTCAAAACTTAATAAAAGAGGTACTGTTATACCCATACCCGAGGCAATTTTTACAAGAGTAAGAATTTGCGGATTTGATTTTCCGGCCTCAATAGCCCAAAGGTTTTGTTTATCCATGCCTATTCTACCGGCTAACTCTACCTGGGTAAGACGCATAATTTTTCTGTACACCTTTATGTTTTTAGCAAGCCCGAGTATGAAATCTTTATCAGAATAAAGCATCTCGGCGAAAATGTTAAAAACACAAAAATATTTGGCAATGTATATGCATTACTTTATACTTGCAAGAGTTAAGAATAAAAGGCCGTGTTTTGTGCCGCCATTTTTCTTAGTAAAATACTGGGGCGATAGCGGTCGTCGGCATAATCAGCATGCAGTTTGGTAAGTGTTTGTAAAATAGTTTTAGCCCCCAGCTCGTCGCACCATTTTAATAAGCCCTTGGGGTAGTTTACCCCTTTGGTCATCGCTATATCTATATCTTCTTTAGTGCCTATATTCATATAAAGGGCATCAATAGCTTCGTTAATAAGCAGGGCTATAATACGCATAAAAATTTCATTGCCTAAGGCTTCTTCTTTTTTAGCTTGCGGCATTTCATTTGCAGAATAATCATAAAAACCTTTTAGCGATTTTTTTCCATAAAACCCGGCTTCTACCAATCGTTTTTGGCATAAGCTGGGGCGGTATCGGGCATCAAAATAAAATTGTTTCCATACCGTTTCGGTTACTACATAGTTTACGTCGTGTCCAATTAAATCGGTTAATTCAAAGGGCCCCATTTTAAAACCGCCGATCTCTTTCATAGCCCAATCAATAGTAGCGATGTCGGCTATACCTTCTTCGTATATTTTCATAGCTTCGCCATAAAACGGGCGCGCAATTCTATTTACAATAAAACCCGGAGTATCTTTGCACAATACGGGCAACTTGCCCCAACTTTCAATTAGTTTTTTGCTGTTTTGTGTAACCAATTTGTCAGTAGCAATGCCCGGAATAATCTCTACTAAAGGCATAAGCGGTGCCGGATTAAAAAAATGAATACCCAGTACGTTTTGCGGGTTTGTACACGCTGCCGCTATAGAGGTGATGGATAAGGAAGAAGTGTTGCTTGCTAACACAGCTTTACCTTGAGTCATTTTTTCAAGCTGCGAGAATAGGTTTTTTTTTACATCTAAATTCTCAACAATAGCTTCAATAATTAAATGACAAGGGCTTAATGCATCCTTGTTTTCTTGGAAAGAAACAGCAGCAAGTACCTCGTCGCTTTTTTGTTGAGTGATTTTTTGTTTCTCAACCAACTTGCTTAGTGTAGAAATTAAATTTTGTTTTGCTTTTTGTAAGGATGCAGTGTTGCTATCGTACACTAAAACAGAGTGTCCTGCCATGGCAGCCACTTGCGCAATGCCGGCACCCATAGCGCCAGAGCCTACTATGCCTATTACTGATTTTGAATTTAATTCCATTTTAATTTGTATGATATGCCTTGTAGAAGTAAAAATGCCGTGTTACACCGTCATAATTTCTTTTTCTTTCGCCTCTAGGTGTTTGTCGCATTTGGCTACAAAACCATCGGTAAGTGTTTGTGTTTTTGTTTCGGCATCTTTAGCTTCATCTTCCGGAAGCCCACCTGTTTTTAATTTTTTTATTTCCTCCATAGCATCTTTTCGGGCAGCGCGAATGCCCACCTTAGCGTCTTCGGCTTCTTGTTTGGCTTTTTTTACCAAATCTCTACGGCGCTCTTCCGTAAGAGGCGGGACAGAAATGCGAATGATCACTCCGTCATTTTGTGGGTTAAGCCCAAGGTTAGCTGCCTGTATGGCTTTTTCAATAGGGGTAAGCATGGTTTTCTCCCAGGGTTGAATAATAAGAGTGCGTGCATCTTGTGTGTTTACGTTAGCCGTTTGGCTAATAGGCATTTTGCTGCCGTAATAATCAACCATTACGTTTTCTAAAATAGCGGGGTTGGCTTTGCCGGCTCGTACCTTAGCTAGTTCTTGCTCTAAATGTTGAATGCTTTTTTCCATTAAAGAAGAAGCTTTGTCGTAAACCTTTTTTACTTCGGGATTCATAGTATTTTTTTATGGCACAAAAATAAACAAATCCTTCGGTTAGCAAAGAAGACTAAATCAAAAAATACCTACTTTAGCTCTGTTTAAAAAGAGCACTTAACACCAACTAACAGATGAAACAACCTTTTTTTAACTACTTAAAAGATAAAGCCATGGTAAAGGCCGAACATTTACCTGTGCTCATAGCGTTGGTTCAGGAAAAAGAATTTAAAAAGGGAGCCTTATTGCTTTCTGAGGGGCAGGTTTGCCAACATGCTTTTTTTATTGAAAAAGGACTTACTCGTCTTTATTCTATAGACGAAGAAAACAGGGAGCATGTAGTGCAATTTGCCCCCGAAAACGGATTTATTAGCGATAGAGAAAGCCTCTATTTTGGCAAACCGTCGGTGTTTTTTATCGAGGCGCTGGAAGATACCTCAGCTATATTATTTAATCAAGATTTTATTAAAACAGCATCAGAAATTAGTCCGGAGTTTAGAAATTACAACGAATATCTTTTACAAAACCACATAAGGCAATTGCAAAACAGAATTCATTTGCTGATTGGGGCTGACGCTAAAAAAAGATATTTAAACTTTATACAACTTTATCCAAGTCTTACGCTTCGTGTACCCCAGTGGATGATTGCCTCATACCTGGGTATTACTCCCGAGAGTTTAAGTCGCATTAGAAAAGAATTGGTAACAAGAAAAAGCAAATAAAGCACATTTCTTATCATACATCAACGCATTATTATTTGAATAGGCCGTACCTTTGTATTACCAAATTTAACAACTATGATTACAAGAAATGTAGAGGTGATTGTGCCACCCAAAGAGCCTCATTATGTAGGAGACGGATTTAGAGTGCACAACTTTATACCGAGCGCATACCGTTTGGATATGAAGAGAATGGATCCCTTTATTATGATGGATTATAATTCTAAATTTTATTTTCCTCCATCTGAAACTCCGAGAGGGGTGGGGGTACATCCGCATCGCGGCTTTGAAACGGTAACCATTGCTTACAAAGGAAAAGTAGCTCACCACGATAGCAGCGGCGGAGGAGGTATTATTGCCGAAGGCGATGTGCAGTGGATGACAGCAGCCTCGGGAGTGTTACATAAAGAATACCACGAAGAAAATTTTAGTAAGCAAGGTGGAGATTTTCAAATGGTACAGCTTTGGGTAAATCTGCCCGCAACATACAAAATGTCCAAACCTAAATATCAAGGCATTAGCCACGAAAATATGGAAAAGGTAGCGCTACCCGACAACAGCGGCATAGTAGAGGTAATTGCAGGAAGCTACCAAAATGCCAAAGGCAGTGCAACCACTTTTTCGCCGCTTCACTTGTTGAATGCGCGCTTAAATAAATCCGGAAAAGCAAACTTTGATTTTCCTAAAAGCTACAACACCGCTTTATTGGTAATAGAAGGAAGTATAAAAATAAACGGAACCGAGCAGGTGCCTACCGACCATTTTGCCTTGTTTGAAAACAACGGAACAGCCTTTAATATAGAAGCATTAGAAAATGCAGTGGTATTGATTCTTAGTGGCGAACCGCTTAACGAGCCAATAGCCACGCACGGCCCCTTTGTAATGAACACAAAACAAGAAATTATTCAAGCTATTGATGATTTTAATAACGGGAAATTTGGAACCTTAAACGACTAAAACATGGAACATTATCAAATAAAAAACAACGAGCAAGCCGCGCAATTTGAGTACATTGAAAATGGAGAAATGGCTAAGCTGGAATATGCTATCCATAATAACAGCATAGCACTTATGCATACTCTTGTTCCGGAAAGCATGAAGGGTAAAGGCATTGCTTCTCTTTTGGCGGCAAAAGCCTTTGCTTATGCACAAGAAACAAATAAAAAAGTGAAGGCATATTGCCCTTTTATAGTTACGTATGTAAAAAGACACCCCGAACTACAGGAGCAACTGGATAAAGACTTTCACGCCGATTTATAAAAAAAGAAGAACGCATGAGGTGATCTGTCTTTCAGATAGTTCATAAACTAAAATCGCTATAAATTTTGTATTTTTGCCCCTTTCTACATCATTTATGGAATATAATTTTAAGGACATTGAAAAGCGCTGGCAAAAATATTGGGCTCAGCAAAAAACATTTGCTACCAAGCAAGATACCGGTAAACCCAAATATTATGTGTTGGATATGTTTCCGTACCCCAGTGGTTCGGGTTTGCATGTGGGGCATCCCTTAGGTTATATTGCATCGGATATTGTAGCGCGATATAAACGCCATAAAGGATTTAACGTGTTGCACCCTATGGGATACGATAGCTTTGGCTTGCCTGCAGAACAATATGCCATTGAAACAGGACAACACCCAAAAATTACTACAGAACAAAATATTGCCCGATACCGCAATCAACTGGATAAAATAGGGCTTTCATACGATTGGGACAGGGAAGTACGCACCTCAGATCCCTCGTACTATAAATGGACGCAATGGATTTTTATTCAACTATTTCAATCGTGGTACAATAAAAAAACACAACGCGCAGAGGCCATCGACACCTTGCTGTCTGAATTTGAAAAAAATGGAAACACCTTGGTTCAAGCAGCTTGCGAAGAAACTATTTTGTTTTCTGCTCAAGAGTGGAATGCTTTTTCTGACAAACAAAAAAGCGACATTCTAATGAATTACCGTATTTCTTATTTAGGCGAAGCTTATGTAAATTGGTGCCCTGCCTTAGGCACCGTACTTGCTAACGATGAGGTAAAAGACGGGCTGAGTGAACGAGGGGGGCACCCGGTAGAACGCAAATTGATGAAACAGTGGAGCATGCGTATTACTGCTTATGCCCAGAGGTTGCTCGATGGCTTAGAGAAAATGGATTGGAGCGAAAGCCTTAAAGAGTCGCAACGCTATTGGATTGGGCGCAGCGAAGGAACGTCTATCTGTTTTTCTGTTCAAAACACAGAACATCACATAGAGGTTTTCACAACCCGCCCCGACACCATTTTTGGCGTTTCTTTTATAGCCTTAGCTCCCGAACACGAATTAGTAGAAAAAATAGCTACCTCTCAATATAAAACGCAAGTAGCTGATTACCTATTAGCCGCTAAAAACAAGTCGGAATTAGAACGCCAAGCCGAAGTTAAAAAAGTAAGCGGACAATTTACCGGGGCCTATGCCTTACACCCTTTTACACAAAAACCCATACCCATTTATGTAGGCGATTATGTGTTGGTAGGATATGGTACAGGCGCTGTAATGGCGGTACCCGGACACGATGAGCGCGACCATCGTTTCGCTACCCATTTTAATCTGCCCATCTTACAAGTAATAGCAGGAAAAGAAGTGCAGACAGAGGCTAATGAAGCCAAAGAAGGAAATATGATACATTCTGATTTTTTAAATGATTTGGAAGTACCAAAGGCCATACAAAAAGCAATAGAGGCGGTAGAGTTACAAAATTTAGGGCACCGAAAAATAAATTTCCGCCTGCGCGATGCTATTTTTGGCCGCCAACGCTACTGGGGAGAACCCATACCCATATATTACAAAGAGGGCATACCCCACGCCCTACCCGAAAACGAACTGCCTTTACTTTTGCCTGAAGTAGATAAGTACCTGCCTACCGAAAGCGGAGACCCCCCTCTGGCACGCGCCCAAAACTGGAAATACAAAAACAAGTATGAATATGAGCATACCACCATGCCGGGATGGGCGGGTAGCAGTTGGTATTTTTTACGCTACCAAGACGCGCACAACCCGAAACACCTTGCCGATAAAAAATATATGGACTACTGGCGCGATGCCGACTTATACATAGGAGGAAGCGAACATGCTACCGGGCATTTGTTATATGTACGTTTTTGGACTATGTTTTTGTATGACCGAGAAATGATACCCGTTGATGAACCCGCAAAAAAACTCATCAATCAAGGAATGATACAGGGTACCTCCTGTATGATACACCGTGTAGATGGAGAAAATAAATTTATTTCAGCGGGATTAAAAAGCAAATATAAAACCACACTACTTCATATAGATGTAAATATAGTAGAAAATAATGTGGTGAATTTAGATAAGTTAAAAGCATGGCGAAGCGATTTTACAGAAGCAAAATACGAATTAGAGGACGGAAAATTACTATGCGAACACACGGTAGAGAAGATGAGTAAACGCTGGCATAATGTAGTAAACCCCGATGATGTGTGCGAAAAATACGGTGCCGACACGCTGCGCTTGTACGAAATGTTTTTGGGCCCCATTGAGCAAAGCAAACCTTGGAATACGAACGGCATTACAGGAGTACACGGTTTTTTAAAAAAACTATGGCGCTTATTTGCTAATGGTGTAACAGAAACTGAGCCTAATAAAGCAGAATTAAAAACATTACATAAAACCATAAAAAAAATATCGGAAGATATAGACCGGTTTTCGTTTAATACCTCCGTTAGCAATTTTATGATTTGTGTAAACGAGCTAACCGATTTTAAATGCAACAAACGTGCTATTTTAGAGCCCTTGCTTATCCTTTTATCTCCTTACGCTCCGCACATTACCGAAGAACTTTGGCGCCAGATAGGGCATGAGGAAAGTATTGCGTATGCTTCTTTTCCCGAATTTATAGAGGCTTATTTGGTAGAAGATGTCTTTTCGTACCCTATTTCTTTTAATGGTAAAACGCGTTTTAATATAGATATGCCCGCTACGCTATCGCCGTCTGAAATAGAAAAACGAGTATTGGAGGCCGAACAAACCAGCAGATATTTAGAAGGTAAAACACCCAAAAAAATAATCATTGTACCTAAAAAAATTGTAAACATTGTGATTTAAACAAACATGTTGATAGTAGGATTAACAGGTGGTATAGGAAGTGGGAAAAGCACGATTGCCGGTGTGTTTCAGGTGTTGGGTGCTACCATATACTCATCAGATGAACGGGCTAAGCAGCTGTATTTTGTGCCTAAAATAAAGCAGCAGGTAGAAACTATTTTCGGAAAAGAGGCCTACCTTGACAACGAGGTATTAAATAAAAAATATATTGCTGAAAAAATTTTTTCAAATGCGCGTCTGCTGAACCAAATAAATGAATTAATACATGCTGAGGTAAAAAAAGATTTTGAAATTTTTATCAAACAACATGCGAAAGCAAAATATATAATTAAAGAGTCCGCTTTGCTGATAGAGGCAAACATTTTGCCTTCGTTACATAAACTTGTGGTAGTTACAGCACCGATTGCCCTGCGCAAAGGGCGTACCATGAAACGAGATAACCTTTCGGAGCAAGAGTTTGAAAAACGAATAAGCCAACAACTACCTGACGAAGAAAAAATAAAAAAAGCCGATTGGGTGTTGCATAATAGCGAAGAAGATCTGCTTATCCCTCAAATAATAAAAATACATCAAGCATTGATGCGGTAACACTGCCGTCTCCTACCTTCCTACACTTATTTTTTTCTGATGTATTTTAAAAATTTGATCGAATTTATATTCAATACCCTCGCTGGGTTTAGTGGCCGGGGATTGTAGCAAATACCCATCAGGACTAATCAAGTAATATACCGGCATGCTTTTTATGTTATACTGTTCCGTTGTTTTTTTATTGTTATCAGTATGTAAAAAAAGCCATTTGTATGCCGTGTTTTGCTTTATAAATTTTTTAAAATCTACCGTGTCTTTGTCTGTAGCTATAGATATAAATACCACTTTATCGGCGTACTTCTTATATAGTTGTTCTTCTTTTTTTAACTCTTGTAAGCAATCAACGCAACCGGAAGAGAAAAAGTTGAGATAGACATATCGTTTTCTAAATTGGTGTAACGAAAAAGTATCGTTTTTTATATTTTTTAGTAAAAAGTTGGGGGCAAGCTGCCCGACTTTCATGTTGTTAATATTTCTAAGCGCATTAAAACAAATACGTTTGTGTATGGCTATTTTGGTAGAGGCTTGTTCTTGTTCCAACATTTCTCGTATTTTTTCTTTATTAAACCCCGGTGTAAAATAAGCATCGTATATGGTTTTTATGGCTGCCAACTCACGTAAAGAATCGTTTTGCAAAGCGGGGTCTCCTTTTAATAATTCGTTTACATGTTTAAAATCGCCTACCTCGTTGATTGCGCCCCATATAAAAGAGCCGTTTTTAGTATTGCTTTGTTTTTGTGCATATTGCCCAAAATATTGGTTAAAAAAAGTCATGTACTCAAAATTGCTGTAAGCAATAGGGTTGCCTATCAAATAATGCGCTGCTAAGTACGTGCGGTGTTTCCCTAAGGATTCATTCAATGAAGCAAAGGTGTATTTAATGTAGGTTTTAAAGTAAGCCGACTTTACTTTTTCATAACGCTTATTTATTTCTAATTGAAAGGTATCTAGTTTTTTACTGGCCCGGTTGGATATAAATTCTTTATAGTTTTTCTCCCAAAAAACATTAAAACATTCGTTAAAATCAATAATGCGGGCGTTTAGTTCGGTGCTATCGCCGTTAATAATAAGATTTATGGTTTGCTCGTTATTACCTGCAATAAAACGAGTGCTATCGCGCTCTGGAAACACTACGCCGTATATGTAGTTGGGTTGTACGTACAGCTTTCCTACTAAATTATCGGTACGAATAAGGGCTGTTTGTGTTTGTGTAATAGAAAAAGAAAGCTCAAAGTTGCCTCGCGCATCAACAGTGTCGGCGTCTTGTTCGGTTTGTGATTGTGTAATCAAATCATCGTATAAAAAAACAGCTATTTTTTTTCCTTTATGCGTGGGTGCAATGCCTTTTACATGCACGTTTTGAGCCAATAAAAAAACAGGAAACAATAAAAAAGCAAGTTGTATTTTAAAAAAAAACGCCATTTATATAAAAGGCAAGTTACATTTTTTATTTTTCAAAAGCTACAAGAGCTTTTTCCAAACGGTTTATACTCTCTTCTTTTTCTAACAACTGCAAGATGTCAAACAGGTGTGGGCCACCGCCAACGCCTGTTATAGCCACACGAAACAACTGCATCACCTGTCCGGTGGGTATGTTTAATTTTTCGGCGGTTGATTTAAAGGTGTGTTCTATTTCTGTTGCCGTAAAATGTGGCAATAAACTAAGGGCACTTTTTATCTCTTTAATAAAAGATAACGATTGTGGGTTTAAGCGTTTTTTCAATACTTCGGCATCGTAGCTTACTGGGGTTATGAAAAAGTATGAGCCTAAATCCCAAAACTCAGTTATAAAATGAGCTTTTTCTTTTATCAATCGGCATACGCCTTGTATAAAAGCAGGGGTCTTTTTTTGCGCAGCAACCGTACTTAATTTTTCGGCAAACAGGGCGCTAAAAAGTGTGGCCAACTCGGTATCGGTTTTTTTGCGAAGATATTGTTGGTTGAACCATTTTGTTTTTTCCGGATCAAATTTAGCACCTGATTTATTAACGCGTTCCAAAGAAAATAAATGGATTAATTCCTCTTTGCTAAAAATTTCTTGTGCGTTTCCGGCGTTCCAACCCAATAGCGCGAGCATATTGATAAAAGCCTCCGAAAAAAAGCCGCTTTCACGGTACCCGACATAGCTTTCTTTCGTACGTTCGTCATACCAATTAAGAGGGAACATAGGCAAGCCCGATTTATCGCGCTTACTTAGTTTGCCATTTCCATCGGGTTTTAAAATAAGAGGCAAATGAGCTAGTTTAGGCATATCGGCTTCTAAACCCAAGTATCTATAAATTAAAATGTGAGCAGGGGCCGATGGTAGCCACTCTTCACCGCGTATGGCATGGCTCATTTGCATTTCAATATCATCTACTATATGAGCCAAATGATAAGTGGGCATACCATCGCTTTTTAGCAATACTTTATCATCAACTTGGGTAGAGTTTACTACCACCCAGCCGCGTATAATATCATGAAAACGTATTTCTTCGTTGCGAGGCACTTTAAGGCGAATTACATGGGGGGTACCCGCTTCTAGTAATTTTTTTACTTCATCTTCGCTAAGGGTAAGCGAGTTGCGCATGTTTTGTCGAGAAACGGCGTTATACTGAGGTGCCGCTACCTTAGCCGCTTCTAAGCGTTTGCGCATTTCATCTAATTCTTCGGCGGTATCAAAAGCGTAGTAAGCATGCCCACCGGCTATAAGTTGGTCGGCATATTTTTTATAAATACCCAGTGCTTTTCGTTCGCTTTGTCGGTATGGGGCAAAAGGACCATCGCCAAAGCCCACTCCTTCGTTGGGTTCGATACCGCACCATTTCAAAGAATTAATAATGTACTCTTCAGCGCCGTTTACATAGCGGGTTTGGTCGGTATCTTCAATACGCAGTATAAAATCGCCTTGATGTTTTTTAGCAAAAAGATAGCAAAACAAGGCGGTGCGCACTCCGCCCATGTGTAAGCCTCCGGTGGGGCTGGGCGCAAAGCGCACTCGTACACGTTTATCGGTCATATAATTTTTTTTGCAAAGATATAATACCCTTTTTAATTTTAATAGTCTTGTTGGGACTTGTTTTCAAGGGAGGAGTCTATTCTTTTTTCCCGGCTAATAAAAACATAACGGCCATGCGTACGGCTACGCCGTTTTCTACTTGTTCTAGTATAATAGCGTTTTTTCCATCGGCTACCTCGCTGCTTATTTCTACACCTCGGTTTATAGGGCCCGGATGCATGATAAGAAGGTCTTTTTTTAAAGAGTCTAATAACTCTTGATGCAAGCCATATAACGTAGTGTATTCTCTTAAAGAAGGGAAAAATTTAATGTCTTGCCTTTCCAGCTGAATGCGTAACATATTAGCTACGTCAGCCCATTCTAGGGCTTTTTTCAAATCGCTTTCTACTTCTACGCCTAAGGAAGTAATATAACGAGGGATAAGGGTTGCCGGGCCGCATACTTTTACGTGCGCTCCCATTTTTTGCAAACAAAATATGTTAGATAGGGCTACACGCGAGTGCAAAATATCGCCTACAATGGCTATTTTTTTTCCTTTTATAGAGCCTAATTTTTCTTGGATAGAGAAGGCGTCTAGCAAGGCTTGAGTGGGATGCTCGTGTGCCCCGTCGCCGGCATTTATAATTTTGCAGTTTTTTACTTTTTTGCTTAAAAAAACACAAGCCCCTGCGCTGGCATGACGCATCACCACCATATCTACTTTCATGGCTAAGATGTTGTTTACGGTGTCAATAAGGGTTTCTCCTTTTTTTACCGACGAGGTAGAGGCGGAAAAATTAACGGTATCGGCACTTAATCGTTTTTGTGCTAGTTCAAAAGAAGTGCGGGTACGAGTAGAATTTTCAAAAAACAAATTGGCTATGGTAATATCGCGCAGCGAGGGTACTTTTTTTATAGGACGATTAATAACCTCTTTAAAATTTTTTGCTGTTTGTAAAATAAGCTCAATATCGTTTTTGGTAATATGTTTTATTCCCAGAAGATGATTGACACTTAAATTGCTCATAGTTTGTTTACTTTAGATATTTTTCTTTTAATACATTGATGTGGTGCGTGGCGTGTCCGCATACTAAATAGCCCAGTGCCAATACACTTACCTCGCCTTTGGCAGTATGGCCTTTGTATGCTTTTTCTTTATCTGATAGTTGCATAAATTGCAATAACGTAGATTGTCTAATAGCAGTAAATTCGGAGATTAAGAATTTTAAATCTATTGAAGAATTTAAAGGGGCTTTTGCTGCATAAGCATCTTGATCAAACCCTAATACCTGTTGGGCATCGCCGCGCGAAAAACGCAGGGCGCGATAGCTGAAAATACGCTCGGTATCGTTTATGTGATTAAGCACTTGTTTTATAGTCCATTTACCCGATGCGTATTGATAATCGGCTTTTTCTATCGGAATTTGTTGTAGCGCTTCTACAATTTGTTTTTCGTTGTTTTGCAGCGCTTCTACCACCTCGGTTTCAGGCACTAATTTTATGTAGTGATCGTAATAGGCTATGTATTCTTGTGGGCTGGGGCGCATGTTATTTATCTATTAAGGTTACTTTATCTGTTTTATCTATTTCGCTCCACTCTACTTTTACATTTTGTGTTTCTATGCTATCAATAGTTTTGCCCACATAGTTGGGCTGTATAGGCAAGTGGCGGCTAAACCTTCTGTCTATCAATACCAGCAGTTCTACTTTTTTTGGGCGACCAAAAGCCAGCAAAGCATCTAAGCCTGCACGAATGCTACGCCCGGTAAATAACACGTCGTCAACCAATACTACATTCTTATTTTCTATAATAAAGGGGATATTGGTTTGGTTGGGTATCAGTTCTTTTTGCCTAAAATCATCGCGGTAAAAAGTAGTGTCTAACTCTCCGCACAATATATTTTTGTTTTTAGTAAGCAGCATTAATTGTTTGTGCAGGCGTTTAGATAAAAAGACGCCTCGCGGCTGTAAGCCTATGATGGCGGTATCTTCAAAATGGTTGTGCGTTTCTATAAGCTGATGGCAAAGACGGGTAAGTGTAATTTCAAAATTTTGTGTATTGAGTACTATTTTTGCGCTTGCCATACCTCACAAAGATAAAATTAAACTTGTAATAAAAAAAGGAGGTGTGTTTTTTTCTAATTTTAAAGGAGGAACTCCGGTTGGCATACCCCTTTTATTTCATCCATTTAATACGCCCTAATCAGTTTTCCTTCCATAAAATGTACAAAAGCTTTGTTGGCTACGCGCATGCCGCCCGCAGTAGGGTAGTTGCCTGTAAAGTACCAATCGCCCAGGTGGTTGGGGCACGCATTGTGCAAGCCTTCTACCGGTTGATATATAATTTGCAGGTGGCAGGATAAATCTTTAGGTTTTAATAGTTGTGCTATTTTATCTGAAATTTCTTGCGGACTGAAAGGCTCGTAAATTTCTTTTACCACATTTATTTGTTCTTCTTTTGCAAGAGCTAGTTGAGCTTTGGCTTTTTCATACACCTGCTCTATTAGGGGTTCCATACCACGCTCTTTTAATAAAGCGATGGCCGCTTCAAAAGCAATAAATTTACTGATGATAGCCATATCGATACCATAGCAATCCGGAAAACGAATTTGTGGAGCAGAGGAAACAACTACAATTTTTTTAGGCGCTAAGCGGTCTAAAATTTTTAAAATACTTTGTTTTAAAGTGGTGCCACGTACAATAGAATCGTCCATTACCACCAAGGTATCTATTCCTTTTCTAATTTTTCCGTAGGTAATATCATATACCAAGCTTACTAAATCGTTTCGATGCGCATCGTCGGTAATAAAGGTGCGTTGTTTAGCATCTTTTAGCACTATTTTTTCAATGCGTGGATGCACATCTAAAAGCGCGTTTATTTCTTGCTGCGAGATGTTTTTTTGAGTAGCCAGCGTTTTTGCTTTTTCTTTATTTAAGTAGTTGCGCATACCATCAATCAAGCCTCCAAAGGCTACTTCGGCGGTGTTGGGTATATAACTAAAAACAGTATTCACTAAATCGTGGTTTATGGCTTGCAGTACGGGCTCTACCATATTTTGCCCTAAGCGATGGCGCTCGTTGTAAATATCGGCATCGTTTCCTCTTGAAAAATAGATGCGTTCAAACGAACAAGACACTTTTTTTTGAGGAGCGTTTATTTGTTCTTCGCTAATGCTGCCTTCTTTTTTAATGATCAGCGCATGGCCGGGCTGCACTTCTTTTACCTCTTCTATTTTGATATCGAAAACGGTTTGAATGATGGGGCGCTCAGAGCACACAACAGCTAACTCCTCATCATGATAATAGTAGGCCGGCCTGATACCATTGGGGTCGCGTAATACAAAGGCATCTCCGTGGCCGATAAGCCCACCCATTACATAGCCTCCGTCCCAGCGTTTGCTGGCTTCGGTAAGTATAGATGCGATGTCCATGTTTTTAGCAATCAGGTTTGATATTTCGGTATTGTTGTATCCTTGCGCTTTATATATACGGAATAGTTTTTCGTTTTCTACATCTAGAAAATGGCCTATTTTTTCCATGATGGTAACGGTGTCGGCTTTTTCGCGAGGATGCTGCCCCAGCTCTACCAGGTGTCCAAAAAGTTCATCTACGTTGGTAAGATTAAAGTTTCCGGCTACCACTAAATTTCGTGTTTTCCAATTGTTTTGTCGTAAAAAAGGGTGGCAGTTTTCTATATTATTTTTACCAAAAGTGCCGTAGCGCAGGTGCCCCATAAGCAGTTCGCCTAAAAAGGGGAGGTTTTTTTTCTGCCATTCTACATCGCTGTAATCGTTTGGAAACTGCTTTTGTGCTTGCGTAAAATTATCATGTACCTGGGTAAAAATATCTAAAGTAGCGCGTGTGCGTATAGAGCGTAACCGGTCTATATATTGGGTGCCGGGCTCGTTATCTAACTTTATGGTGGTGATGCCTGCGCCGTCTTGCCCGCGGTTTATCATTTTTTCCATTACTAAATACAGTTTATGCAGGCCGAAGCGCGCCGAACCGTATTTTTTGCGATAGTAACTAAGGGGCTTTAGCAGGCGAATTAAAACGATGCCGCACTCGTGCTGAATTTGATCGCTCATGGTGCAAAGGTACGCTTTTACCCATGAATAATCGATAAAAAAAGGGATAAAAAAATAAATTTGCATAAAGAAGTAGAATCTGTATTTTTGCACCTCGTTTTTTGCTCCTATAGCTCAGTCGGTTAGAGCATCAGACTCATAATCTGAGGGTCCTTGGTTCGAGCCCAAGTGGGAGCACGAAATTTGTACAATAACAAAAACCCTTTTAAAATTTTAAAAGGGTTTTTTCATGAAAATAAGCAAACATTACGCATCTGCAAAAAATTATCTAATTGATAATCAGTATTTTTGTTTATTCCCTAATACATAAGATATTTATGTATTAGAAAATTATGTATTTTTGTAGCATAATATAAAAACACATGATTTTTTCATCAGAATTAATAAAAGGCACGCTAAAAACAATTATACTCAAGTTGTTAGCAGAGAACAAACGCATGTATGGGTATGAAATAACCCAGGTAGTAAAAGAGCTGACTAAAGACAAAGTGCAACTTACAGAGGGAGCCCTATATCCTACGTTGCACGCATTAGAGGCCGAAGGTTTGCTTACTACAGAAACCGAATATATAGGCAAGCGTGTTAGAAAATACTATTCTTTAAGTAAAAGCGGAAAAACAAAATCAAAAGAAAAAGTAAACGAGTTTGCCGATTTTATCAGCACCATGCAATTTTTATTAGACATAAAAACAAAACCTATCTAATGTATAAACTTAGTGAACAACAAATAGATTTTATTCTTGACGACATTAGACGTAATGGCATTGAGATGGAGGAGCTGCAGTTAAACCTCTTAGATCATATTTGTTGCATCATAGAACAAAACCTCAAAGATGGTGATGACTTTGAGGGCTTCTATAAAAAAACCGTGCAAAAATTTTATAAAAATAATTTGCATGAAGTAGAAGAAGAAACCATTACCCTACTAACCATTAAAAACTATTATGTTATGAAAAAAACAATGATTACCAGCGGAACCCTTGCGGTAGCCGCTTTTGTATTAGGCTCTTTTTTTAAAATTATGTATTGGCCGGGGGCAGCTGTATTGCTTCTTTTAGCGATGGTAACACTAACCTTTGTGTTTTTACCGCTTCTGTTTTTTATTAAAAGCAAAGAGCCCTCTAATAAAAAGAATAAATGGCTGGTAGCGGCAGCGGTGCTTACGGGTATGTTGTATGCTACGGCTAGTTTGTTTTCTATTATGCACTGGCCGGGGCGTACTTATTTGTGGCTGAGCACAAGCGCAGTTTCTATATTTGCACTAATTCCTATTTATTTTTTTACCAATATAAAAAATGAATTAAACCGAACCAACACTATCGTTAATACTATTATTTTAGTTGGAGCTACCGGCATTTTATTTTTACAAACAAGCATAAGGCCGGGTAAGGCAGTTGAGCTTTGCAATTTTTATGCAAATGAAGATTTAGCATCAACTCAAAATTTTTTATTGGAAAGCGGAACTCTTATGTTTAAACAGATGGATACAAACGCAGCACCCCATTTAAAAAAAATGACAAACCTGCATCAAAAAAGTAAAAACTTATGTGCCCAAATAGAGCAACTAAAAATAAATTTGGTAAACGCCGTAGATAGCAGAACAGATAAAGAAATCCATTACGCTACACTTTATATGGGAAATTTTGGAGGCTTTGTGCCTTCTACTCGTTTTTTATTTGATGAAAACCATCAACCCAGAGAATCTTTATTAAACTTGAGAAAGGAAGCAGAAAATTATCTTGCTTTTATAAAAAAAGAATTTAATGTAGAGGGAACAGGCATGCTCAATACAAAAGAATCGGTAGAAATAGATGGCGATGGCACCCTTTTTTCTTGGGAAATTTTTAATTTTTACAAAGTACCTTTTGATGTTGTTGTTAGGAATTTGACTCAGCTACAAATAGACGTGCAAATAGCAGAGCAGCGCGTTTTTTTAATGACTGCAATCAATAAGAGTTCTACAAAAAACTAATAAGCACCAATAGCTTTTTGATATTTAATTTTTGCAATTAAATAATCGTAGGTAGCTTTAATGTAATTTTGTTCGGCGGTGTTGAGCGAACGTTCGGTTTCTAGCAATTGTGTATATAAAAGCGCTCCTATTTGATTTTGTTGCTTTTGATTTTCATAAATCTTTTTTGATAAGGTGTAGTTGTTTTGTGCGGCCTGCATATTTTGCTGTGAGTTATTAAGTTCTATTATAGATTTTTGTATTTCGTAATGCACATCGGCTGTTTTTTGTTTTAAATCTAAATCTATCTGCTTGCTTTTTATTTCCTGCTCTTGTATGTTGTCGGCATTTTTAAAATTAGAAGTAATAGGTACATTTAAGCGTATGCCTAAGTAATTAAAGGGAGTCCACCACTGTTTTAGTGTGTAATCTAAATTTGTGTAAGTAAATTGTTGCGAATAGTTAGCGTAGAAAGAAAGAGAAGGCAACGCGTTTTGCTTTGTTTTATTTACTTGTAATTTATTTATTTCTTGTTGTATTTGCAGTTGCTTTATTTCGGTTCTGTTGTTAGCGTCTTCTTTTCCAAGGCTTGCTGCCAGCAGAAGGGTAGGGGAGTTTAAAGTATCGCTAAAAATTAAAGGAGTTTCTGCAGATACGTTTATTTGATATTTTATGTAGTCTAAAGATAACAAATAATTTTGTTCGGCTTTTTTTGTTTCTATTTTGGCGTTTTCGTAATCCAGCTGTGCTTTTAGATAATCGTTTTCTATTAGGGTTCCTATTTTGTATTTCCCTTGGGCTACCTCAACGTATTCTTTATATCTTTTCTCTTCATCAAAGGTTATTTTACTTTGTAGTTCTTTTAAAAGAACGTTTAAGTATGCGTATATAATTTGTTCTTTTATATTGTTTTCATCTTGCTGCACTTGCTCTTGAGATAAAGCCCACTTGTTTTTTGCAATTTTAGTATCGGTAGTAATGCCGGGGCGAAAAAGAGCCTGGTTTAAGTCTAAACCAAAAACAGCTAAGCTTTTGGCGCCTAAGGCTACCACCATGGGGTTGGCACTAAAAAAGCCGCCGGGTACATAAGTTCCCTGCAACTGTGGACTGTAGCGCATATTGCCCGACCCAGACAACTCGGGTATCCACTCTTTCTTTGTTTTTTGCACTTCTTTTCTGGATAATTCGCTGTTATATCTATGCGATTGTATATCGTATCTGTTTTTTAGCCCCAATTCAATAGCTTGTTGTAAACTAAGGCTGGTAGTATTATTTGTTGTTTGGGCATAACTGCAAAAAATAATCGCAGAAAAAACGACGATTCCTATTTTTTTTATCATATCTAAATTTTTGTTTTCGTGTTTAATGGTCGCTTACGGCTTCTATTTTGGTTCCTTTTTTATATTTTATCATGAGCATAAACGGAGCGCATAAAAGCACAAAAAGTCCAAGCATCAAAAAGCCATGGTCGTAGCCCAGTAGCATTTGTTGCTTAGTTACCATTCCATTCAACATCATGTTGGCTGTTTTTGCAGCTTCATCGGTACTATACCCTGCTGATGAAAATAGCTGTGTAAAAGAATTTAATCGCTCTGAGGTTGTAGCACTATAGTCGGTGATATGAGCATTGATGCTGTTTTTTATTTCGGCGTTCTGGTGGTCTAAATAGATATTTACTAAGGCTACGCCAATAGCACCGCCCAGTTGTCTAAGCATGTTTGACAAACCCGTTGCTTGCGCTAGGTCTTTGCCTTTTAATCCGGCCACAGCTAGGGTGAGTACAGGCATCATCATAAACGCCATGCCAATACCGCGCAATATAAAAGGCCAAAAAAAGTTGCGCTCGCTTGAGTCGGGCCCCGAAAAAGATAACAGAATTAAAAAAATAGAAGTAAAGCTAAGCCCAACAAGCATTAACACTTTTGGGTTTGCTCCGCCTCCTACAATGCGGCTAACGGATATCATGCCTACAGCGGTTGCTAATGCACCGGGAATAAGGAAAGCACCGGTTTGTGTGGCTGTCCACCCTAACGATATTTGTGTAAATAGAGGGAAAATAAAAACAGAAACAGTAAGAATCATTCCTACAATTATGTTTAAAATATTCCCCATAGCTAAGTTAAAGCTTCTGTATAAACGAAGATTTACCGCCGGATAATCAATAGATAATTCTCTAATAACAAAGGCCACAAGCCCGCCAATAGCGGCTATAAAAAAGAAAACAATTTCGTCGCTTTCAAACCAATCTTTTATACCGCCTTCTTCCAGCACGTATTGTAGTGAGCCAATGCCTATAATTAAAAAAACAATGCCCCACCAATCTATTTTATCGGGGCGTGTAACACCCGGAAGATTCGTAACGTGTTTTGAAGCTAAAACGGCAGCAACAGCCCCTATAGGCACATTGATAAAAAAAATCCAATGCCACGAAAAATTATCTGTAATGTATCCGCCTAATACAGGGCCTATGGTTGGGCCTATTATAATGCCTAAGCCATAAATAGCCATGCCTTTGCCTGTTTCTTTTGGAGGGAAAGCACCAATGATGATAGATTGCGCCGTTGATAGCAAGCCGCCGCCACCAATACCCTGTATAAAGCGCCAAAAAACGAGTGTCCATAAGCTGGTAGAAAGGCCACACATGAGTGAAGAAAAGGTAAAGATGATGACAGATGCTGTGAAATAAATTTTTCGTCCAAATAAATTAGACAACATGCCCGATAGCGGTATTACAATAACGTTGGCGATGCTGTACGCTGTGATTACCCAGGCAATTTCGGTTGTTGTGGCTCCAATGTTACCACTTATTTCACGCAAGGATACATTTACAACGGTGGTATCAATCAGTTCTAGCACGGCACATGATATAGCGGTAATAATCAATATCCACTTTGCGGCGCCGCTAGGATAGAGCTCCTCCTGCACCTCGTTATGAATTGGTTTAGCAGCAGCCGGCATGTTAGTTTACTTTAACTTTTACAAAAACACTTAACCCCGGAAAAACCTCTCTTACTTTTTCCTTAGGAAAATTATGAATAGAGATGCGCAAAGGAAAACGTTGTGTTATTTTTATAAAATTACCCGTAGCATTATCCGGCGGTAAAAGCGAAAACTTGGCGCCTGTAGCGCCGGAATACGACTCTACTTGACCGGTTAATTTTAAATCGGGATACGCATCTAATTCAATTTCTACCTCGTTCCCTATTTTAATTTTATTTAGCTGTGTTTCTTTAAAATTAGCCGTAATCCAAAATTCGTCGGTGTTGATTACCATACATAACGATTGTCCGTTGGTTACGTATTGGCCTTTTTGTACATTTCGCTTAGTTACGATGCCGTTGCATGGGGCTAGGACGTAAGCGTACGAGAGTTGTTTTTTTGCTAAATCTAATTCGGCTTGGCGTTGTTTTATTTGTGCTTTTACTAAAT
This sequence comes from Bacteroidota bacterium, assembly GCA_018267475.1. Taxonomy (GTDB): domain Bacteria; phylum Bacteroidota; class Bacteroidia; order B-17B0; family Aurantibacillaceae; genus PALSA-968. The sequence continues at coordinate 99,860 of JAFDYI010000004.1, forward strand.
CTATTTGGTTTTGTTCTGCTTTTGATTGGGCTTTGCTTCCTAGAGAAGAAGATACCGAAGAGGCTTGTTGATTTATTGATTTTGTGTATTCTGATTGCGCTATCAGTAAATTAGTCTGTGTGTTATCATACTGCTCTTGCGTAGCACCTTTTATTTTTACAAGTTCATTTATTCGTTCAAAATCTTTTTTTGCTTTTTCTAATTTAGTTTTAGCAACTGTAATGTTTTGTTGGTTAGATTGAACCGTTTCTTCCGAAGCACTTGCGTTCTCAAGGCTGGCAAAGGCTTTGTTTTCCACCGATAGTAAATTAGCTTGTGCATTTTCTAAAGCCGCTTCTGCTTGCATCGTTTTCGCCTTTAGTTCGTCGGTATCAAATATCAAAAGAGTATCGCCTTTTTTTACCGCTTGGTTATCGTTAAAACGAATGTCTTTTAAATAGGCGGTTATACCTGCACGTACAGGCACCATATCGCCATCTATCTGGGCGTTATCTGTTGTTTCGTATTTAGAACCTGCTATAAAAAACACCATTCCTATTATCAATACTACAGCCGCTGCTATACCTATAAAAAGTCCTTTTTTTGATTTTTTTTTCATCTCTTCTTGCCTCATATTATTTGTTATTTTTTGTTGAAATGGTTGCGTACAAGCTATCCCACGCTTTTTTTACTTCTTGTCTTGATTTTTTATAGTTCTCAGCCATGATATATCGGATATTAATTCCTTTTTCTGTGTAAATAAAAAGCATGGCTAATTCTTTGGTACTTATTTTCGTTTTTATTTCTTTGCTTTTTTTTGCCGCCTCTATAATATGTACCCATATTCTTAGCTCTTCCTTTTGTAAATCTTCTTTTAATTTTTTAAAATCGGGAAACATTTTTATAGCGTCAAACATTAAAAAATAATGGTGCGGGGTAAATATTTTGTTTTTCTGGTTGTTTATTATCTTAGAGGCGCCTACTCGGTTTTTCTTTTCTTCCAGCAAATCAAGATAAAATCGTTTTAGGTTGTTTTTTGAAAATGAACCGTAATCAGGCATCATCAATTCGGTGTAAAAATGATTTATTACCTCCTCAAAAACTTGTTCTTTACTTTTAAAATAATGGTAAAAAGCTCCTTTTGACAAACCTGTTTTTTTTACAATTTCTTGCATGGTAACTCCCTTAAACCCATTTTCTATAAAAAGATGTAAGGAAGTAGTAAGAATATGCTCTCTGGAATCTCTCATGTATTGTTTTTATTTTAATAAAAAACCGACCGTTCGGTTTGCAAAATTACAAACTATTTTTTTAATAGCCTGTATTAAAATAAAAATAATTTTTTCCTAAGATTTAAAAACTACAGGGTGTTGTTGTAATCCAAATCGGTATAGCTCCTTAACCGGTTTTCGCTTCGGTATTTTTCAATAAGGGCATCTACCTTTTCAAAAGTTAGGTTTTCGTGAAAGGAAGCGCCGCATTGCAGCATAGGAGCGGTACCGCAAGAGCCTAAGCACTCTACGGTTTTTAAGGTAAACATGCCGTCTTTAGTAGTTTCATCTACTTTTATGTTCAATTTTTTTTCGATATAGCGCACAATATCTTCAGCTCCGTTAAGCCAGCACGAACTGGTTTGGCACACTTCAAAAGTACATTTGCCTACGGGTTGGGTGTGAAACATGGTATAAAAAGTAGCTACTTCATATACTTCAATAGGGCGTATGCTTAGTATAGAAGCAACGTAATCCATCGTTTCGGGGCTAAGCCAACCGCCAAATTCGGCCTGAGCAATATGCAGCACAGGTAGTAAAGCCGACTTTTGTTTGCCTGTGGGGTAGCGTTTTATTATTTCTTGAACTTGCGCCATTATCTCATCGCTAAATTTTATGGTAGCGCGTTTGGCTTTATCAAAATTTTGGGTTCCGTGTGCGTGCGTGCTCATATTGTGTTTAAATTAAAAATTAAATTAGGCGTCCAACTCTCCGGCAATAACGTTCATACTGCTCATGGTGATGATGGCATCGCTTAGCATGCTTCCTTTTATCATTTCAGGATAGGCTTGGTAATAGATAAAGCAAGGCCTTCTAAAGTGTAGGCGGAAAGGGGTTCTGCCGCCGTCGCTTATTAAATAAAAACCCAATTCGCCATTACCTCCTTCTACACAGTGATACACCTCTCCTTTAGGAATATCGGTTTCACCCATTACAATTTTAAAGTGATAAATGAGTGCCTCCATATTGTTATATACTTCTTGTTTGGGAGGAAGAAAAAAATCGGGAATATCGGCATGCGTAGGGCCTTCGGGTATATTTTTTAAAGCTTGTTCTATAATTTTTAAAGATTGCCACATTTCCTCTTGGCGCACCATAAAACGGTCGTAGGTATCGCCGCTGGTGCCTACCGGAATAATAAAATCAAAATCTTGATAGGAGGAATACGGGGTAGCCACTCGCACATCGTAATCTACACCGGCTGCCCGTAAGTTGGGGCCTGTAAAGCTGTAAGCCAAGGCGCGCTCGGCCGATATGGGGCCGCAGTTTATGGTTCTGTCCATAAAAATGCGATTGCGTTCTAAAAGGTTGGTAAATTCAATTAAGGCGGGCGGATATTCTTTTATGAAAGCACGTATTTTGTCCCAAGTTTTTTTCGGAAAATCGCGCTCAAAGCCGCCTATGCGTCCGATGTTGGTAGTAAGGCGGGCTCCGCAAATATCTTCAAAGATGTCGTAAATTTTTTCGCGCCACTGAAATAAGTATAAAAATCCGGTAGTAGCTCCGGTATCTTGCCCTATAATTGTATTGCAAATAATGTGGTCGGCAATGCGCGAAAGTTCCATAATAATAACGCGCATGTAATCTACCCGTTTGGGCAATTCTACTTTTAGTAATTTTTCTACGGTCATGTGCCAACCCATATTATTTATGGGTGAGGAGCAGTAGTTAAGTCTATCGGTAAGGGTAGTAATTTGGGCATAGGGGCGGCGTTCGGCTATTTTTTCAAAAGCACGGTGTATATATCCTATGGTGGGGGTAGCTTCGTGAATAATTTCCCCATCCATTTTCAATACGTTTTGAAAAATACCATGTGTGGCGGGGTGTGTAGGGCCTAAGTTAAGAATAGAGTATTCTTTTTCAATGGTATCGGAGGGGGGAGTAGCGCTGCTTTTTTTTGTTTTAGTTTCCATGTACTTAGTTTTTTAGTTCCCTCTTTTTTTTGAGGAATAAGAGGGCTGCTTTTTCGCCCGCTAAGAAACGGTTTTTTTTGAAAACCTGCAAAATTTTCCCAACTCAAAAAGATGATTTTGAGTAATTGCGGCAGACAAACGGGCATAAAAAAACCGCTTGTATATAAGCGGTCTTTTATTGTGAAAAAAGCAAGATTATTTTTTTTCTTCTGCTTTTTTATCTTTGCTGCAGCAAGCGGCTTTGCCATCTTTATGAGAGCAGGTTTTGCCATCTTTAGAGCAAGCCGATTTGTCGGCTTTGCAGCAAGAACCGTCTTTTTTACATTCTTTTTTGTTTTTGTCATCACCTTTTTTTTCGTCGCCAAAAGTGTGAGCGCTTAAAGTAGCCGTTCCTACAAAAGAAAGCATTGCTACGGTCAAAAATAATTTTTTCATGTTTTTAATTTTTAAAAGTTTATACAAAGGTACTGTTTTTTACGACATGAGGAATAAAAAATATGCTTTTTTATTCTACCCAGCTTTTGTAATACTTACCATCATCAATAGTCATAGCGGCCGCAGTTACTTTTAGTGGGTGAAAAGTATCTAACATTACGGCCAGTTCTTGTGTTTCTTTTTGCCCTATGCTGCGTTCCATGGCGCCGGGTGCAGGGCCATGAGGTACTCCTTTTGGGTGTAAGGTAATGTGCCCTTGTTTTATGTTGTTACGGCTCATAAAATCGCCGGCTACATAATATAGCACTTCGTCGCTATCTATGTTGCTGTGGTTGTACGGTGCCGGTATCGATAGGGGGTGGTAATCGTATAAGCGAGGACAAAAAGAGCATATCACGAAGGCGGGTGTTTCAAAGGTTTGGTGCACAGGCGGCGGCAGATGCACGCGCCCGGTAATAGGTTCAAAGTTATGAATAGAAAAGCCCCAAGGGTAGTTGTAGCCGTCCCAGCCCACAACATCAAAAGGGTGTGTGGCATATACCACGTCGTATAGTTGCCCTTCTTTTTTTATTTTTATTAAAAAATCGCCTTTGGCATCGTATGTTTCAAGGTCTTTGGGCAGCTTGTAGTCGCGCTCGCAAAAGGGCGAATGTTCTAACATTTGACCACTGGAATTTTTATAGCGTTTGGGTGTGTAAATGGGGTGAAAGCTTTCTAAAAAAAGCAAGCGATTATCTTCTGTTTCAAAATCAATTTGATAAATCATACCACGCGGAATGATTAGATAATCTCCATATTCAAAAGGAATGTTGCCCATAAAAGTACGCAAGGTGCCTTTTCCTTTATGTATAAAAAGCATCTCGTCGGCATCTGAATTTTTATAAAAATAGCTGCGCAAACTTTTTTTAGGGGCAGCCAAACCAAACCAAACATCGTTATTAAAGAGCAACACATTGCGGCTTTCCAAAAAATCGTCGGTAGGTTTTACATCAAAACCTTGTAGTAACATAGCTTTAATGTTTTTTTCTACAACAGCAGTAGGGGTGGTATCGCGACTGGATAAAATTTCTTTTACCTGCGTGGGGCGGTGTGTATGATACAGCAGCGATGAGAAGCCGCTAAAGCCTTCGGTGCCAAAGAGCTGTTCGTATCGGTGGCGGTTGTTTGTATCTGTAAAAACAACGTGGCGCTTTTGTGGGAAATCTCCCAGTTTGTGATAGATGGGCATAGTGCAAAGGTAAAAAATAAAAAGGAAAACAGGCTATGACACTAAAAGGGTATTTTTTGCTTAGGATAGCATTTTTATGGCTTTTTTCAGCGCTGTTACAAAAAAATCTACTTCTTGCAAGGTGTTGTAAAACGAAAAAGAAGCCCTAATGGTGCCCGGCACACCTAAGCATTGCATAAGGGGCTGGGTGCAGTGATGCCCGGTGCGAACGGCTACACCTTGCCTATCCAATAAAGTTCCTACATCAAAAGGGTGGTTGTTTTTTATATTAAAAGAAAGCACGGCTGCTTTATGCGGCACATCGCCGTATAGTAATACTTCGGGTATTGCGCGCAGTTTTTCTGTAGCGTATTGCAACAAGCGACTCTCATACAAAAAGATAGCGTGCATGCCTATTTGGTTTACATAGTTAAGTGCGGCCGCCAAGCCTATGGCTCCTTCTATGTTGGGGGTGCCTGCTTCAAACTTTAAAGCCCCGCTTACATATTCGGTATGTTCAAAAGAAACCGTTTTTATAATGCCTCCTCCGGTTTGGTAAGGGCTTAGTTTCTCCACCCAATTTTGTTTGGCATACAGCACCCCGATGCCGGTAGGGGCGTATATTTTATGTCCGCTGAAGCAGTAAAAATCGCAATCTAATTTTTGAACATCTACCGCTATGTGTGGCACCGCCTGCGCCCCGTCTATCAATACCGGTATGTTTTTTTGCTTCGCTATACGTATTATATGTTCTATCTCATTTACTACCCCCGTAGTGTTTGAAACCTGTGTAAGGGCAATAAGTTTGGTTTTTTCGGAAACTAAGGTTTTAAAAGTATCTAAACAAAGGGTTGCGGAAGCTTGTATGGGAATAATTTTTAGATGTGCTTTTTTTTGCTGACACAATACCTGCCAAGGTAATATGTTGGAGTGATGCTCCATAGCAGATATGATAATCTCGTCGCCTTCAAAAATAAAAGAGCCGAAACTATGTGCTACTAAGTTGATGCTTTCGGTAGTGCCGCGTGTAAAAATAATTTCGTTTGGAGAGGCCGCTTTTATGTGTTTTTGCACGGTTGCTCGGGCCTGCTCGTACTGCTCCGTAGCTTTCTGGCTAAGGCTGTGCACCCCCCGGTGTATGTTGCTGTTGTGTTGTGTGTAGTAATGCAGAATAGCATCTAAAACAGATTGTGGTTTTTGTGTGGTAGCTCCGTTGTCAAAGTAAATTAGAGGCTTGCCATTTACCTGTGTTTGTAAAATAGGAAAATCGTTTCGTATTTTTTCTGCATCTAAAAGTGGAGTACCCAACATGGACGCAAAGGTAACTTATTGAAAGCTTTGCAAAACAAAACAACTCACAAATTACTAATAACTAACTGAAAACAAAATGGTTAAAGTTTTTAGCCACGGAAAACAAAATGTTTTTTCATGCTATTTTAGGATGGAACCAACAAGTGTTTTTTTAACCTTTGATGGTATTTGATTTGAATGCTTTTTGTTTGCTGCCAATTTCTATTCACAAAAGATAAAAAACGAAGCTATAAAAAACACGAAACGGGCGCGTTATTTTAATATCAAATAAGTAATAGAAGCCAAAACATATAAAACCAGCATGATCCAAAAAGCTGTTTTTTGTATAATAAAAACATCTATTTTTCTATCCTTTTTGTTTTTTAAAGACAACATAAGTTTATTTTTTTACTAATCGTTCTACAAACGTTTTTCCTCTACTATTTAATGTAATAAAATAAATACCGGCATCATAAGAGCTCATATCTATTTTGAAACGGTTTGTCCCTATCAATAAAGGTACGCCATTTGTATAGATAACGCGCCCAATAGCGTCGGTTATTAAAATAGTGGTATTAGATTCTTCTCGCGAATTAAAAACAACATCAGCTTCTGTTGTTGCAGGGTTGGGATATATAAATAAGGAGTTTTGAGAGGTGGGTTCGCAGAAAGAATATGCCACAGGGTAGGATTGTGTATTGCCCTCAAAATCGGTTTGCTTTAATAAATAATAATTAATACCCGAAAAAGGAAGGCTGTCTGTAACGGTGTAGGTTGTATTTCCTGCGCTGTTTCCTGCACCGGGTACTTTTTTAAACGGCGTGAAGTTAATGCCATCGTCTGATTTTTCTAAAGTGAAATAAGCATTATTTGTTTCGGAAGAGGTAGTCCATTGTATATTTACATTATTGCCGGTACAAGTGGCATTAAGGTCTAACAATACAACCGGTAATACGATGGAGCTGCAAGCCGTATAACTTAAAGCGGCTACAAAATTTACACCGCAGGCAACCACATTTGTTGATTTTCCATTAACTCGCACATCATACACGGCTCCCGTAGTAGCAACAAAACCGGTTTGTGCAAGAAGCGTATTAAACTGATATACCCCTGTTTTAGACCCCACATATATGTTGCCGCATGCATCTACCGTTACACCGCCGTTTTTTTCTACTACGCCATTAGGCACTGCTACCGATAGAAGAATTGCACCCGTAGTAGGGCTGCGTTTTTGTAGTACAGCACCATTAGTAGTATATACAAAATTATTATCAGCCACAATACCATTCATGCCGCTACCCTTGTAAGCATTGGCGGTACTGTATAGAGGGCTACCTTCATTCCAAGTATAACCACTTCCTGTATTATATACAGGAGAGAATGTGCTGCTTCCTCCAACAATAGAACAAGGGCCGGAGCCCCAACCCACTACGGTGCAAGTTAAAGCGTGTACATTTCCTCCTGGATCTATACACATAGACCTTACCTCGTTAGTAAGCCCCATATTAAGGGCACCGCTTGTGGCGCCGGTAGCCGTATTTAAATTGGCTATCATCACATGGTCGCCACCATCTACCCAAGAGGTAATTACTTGTGATGGAGCCGAAGGATTTACCGCTAAAGCCCAGCCCTCATAAGCACCACTAGAGGGGGCGGTGGTACTCCATACAACTGCGCCGGCAGAACTCATTTTACATATATTACCCAAAGGAGCTCCCTCGGCAAAGTAACAGTTTCCATTTATATCGGTTACCATATCGCCATAATAGTTGTATTGAAGTCCAGTATTAGTAGTCCACTGAAGAACCCCTGCTATAGAATACTTAGCTATTAAATATCCATTTGATCCGCTGTTTCCATTACCCCCAGCTATATATACATTTCCCGCGCCGTCAGTTCCTATATCATAGGCGTTTTTATTTGATACTAAATTAGTGGTAGTCGTTGTCCATGGGTCAATAATTAGTTCTTTTGAGGTATCGTAGCTTTTTAAATTAAAGGTTACGCTGTTTTTTGTTACTTTAAAAGAAGAAGAAACTTCCTGCTTGGATAATGCGTAATACGTTTTAGGGGCTTTATCTAATAGTGTTAAATGGGGTATAGCAGCCTGTACATTTCCTTTTTTATCTAAACACAGCGAGCCGGCATCGGGGTATTTCATTTTTAACAGACTTGGGTCGGCGCCGGGGTGCAAAATAATATCGTATTTTATTCCTGCTTCTTCATGAAAAGTATATTCTATATCTATTAACGGGTATATGTTTTTATAGGTAATTTTTTTAAAAGCATGGGCTGTTGTATTGGTTTTATTGGCTTGGTTGTAAAAGTTATGATATTCTGTAGCTTGGTTTTCGGCAATAACAGAGGAAGACGGGTTGGAGCCCTCCCATAAAACCTGTAAATACGACTGTGTAATTTTATTTTTTCGCGCCTCATTTTCATATTCCTTTTCACTTTTTCCGGATTTTTCGTACTGCTCGCGTTCTTCTTCATCATCTAAGCGTTTTTCTGAAGGTGTAATTTCAGTAACTTGATAAATCAACCCACTGCTTGTAAAATATACGGCCGCATGTTCCAAGCGTGCCATGTACCAAACACGGGTGTTAAATTGTTTTTCAATGTCGATGGCTTGCCCTTTATGTTCAATAAAAGTAGGATGTTTCCCAAATTTATACTCCCAGGGGGGGGGGGTAGAAGATCTTATCGCAAACGGCATCAACATGCAACAACACAAAAGTGCAGCCCATACATTTTTTTTAATGAACCGTTTGTTCGTGCAGAAAAAGAAACAGCCTTTTTTCATGGTTTAAATTTTAAATAAAAATAGGCTACTAAAAACTATGAAGTAAAATCAAAGTCTTTTATAAATAATTTATACAACAATAAAAATATCATATTAAATTATTGATAATAAATAATTTAATAATCATTTTTTTAATACATCAAAGCATATATGTTATTTTTTTTAACACATTTGCATCATCTATTCCGAAAGGCGCTATTTTTTGAAATTAATAGGGATAAGGATTTTAAAGCTAATATTCCGCCCCATATTATATACCCCTATTCTTCCTGTTATATTATTTCGGTCTGTGTATTTTAATCGGCTCATATTACTCTGGTAGGCCACATCTCCTAAGTTGCTTCCGTAAATAAAAACAGAAAATAAAACAGCGCCATTTTTATTGCATATATCGGCACCAAGCCCTAGGTTTACAAGCAAATAAGCCGGCGTTATGGTTTCGTTTCCGAATTTATAAAACACTTTATTTTGTTCAAAATAATAATCTACACCTGCTTTAGCGTAGGCATTTTTTAGTGTTTTCCCTATTTTTTTAAATGGAAACACTAACTGAGAATTTATTCTATAAGGAGGTGTATAGGGCAGATATTTAGAAGAATCGGGTTGGTTTTTTTGTATGGCATTTACCATAGAAAAACTATTCTCAAAACGAATCCAAGTTAGATTTTTAGGGTGGATATTAAAAACAGCTTCCCCTCCATTTAAAACAGCATTTCCTGATATGTATTTGAAGGTTGGGCCCGTAAGGCCGGCGTTCGCATCGGTTCTAATAGAATCTCCCCCTTTTTTACTTTGTAGTTTTTCGGGAAAAATATAGTTGCTGATATCGTTATAAAACCCGTTCAGTTCTATATTAAAATTTTCTGTACTTACGCCAAAGGTTAAATCAATTTGGGTGCTTACTTCCGGTTTTAAATTTGGGTCTCCTATTTCGTAAAAAGGAGTACCGTCATGAATGCCGTTTGATCCGCTTTCTGCTATATTGGGCGCACGCCAACCTCTTGCTATATTGACCTTAGCATATAGGTTTTTAGAAAAATCGTAAGTAGCCCCTATGCTTCCTGCAAAGCCCGTAAAGCGGCTGTTATATGCTGTAAACCGGTGAATAGATTCGATATTAGGGGTTGCGATTTTATTTCCTAAAGAATCGGTGTACATATCCTTACCTTGCAGGTTTCTTAGTTGATACCTGGCCCCACCGCTAACAGATAGTTTTTTAAATGTTTTTTTAGCGATGGCGAAGCCTCCTAAATCAAACAGATTGTATTCAGGAACCAGATAAACAGTACCTCTGTTTTGTGAGTTTTGTTGCATTCCGTTTACACCAAAAGAAACTTCCCAATGTTTTTTTTCGGGCAATACATATTGTACGTTGTAATTTATCGTATTCAAGAAAAAATAATTATCATACACGTCTCCTAATGTTATGTTGTTTGCCTCCTGTCTATAATTTTGTTGTAAACCAAGAATAAGTTTTAATTGCCCTTTGCCCACTACAAAACTATTATCCCATACGGCTTTATAGTGCCGCACATGCTGATGTATGAGTGGGAAAAACCCATATTGGGTATATAAAGGCGATGGAGCAACCGCCATGCTATCCGTATTGCCGGAACCCAGTACGTGGCGCGTAAATTTTCCGGTAGCGCTATCTCGGGCACCTTCAACAATGCCTAACTTCAAATCGTACGAGCTTAAAATAATACGAGAGTAGCCCCACCTTCTGTTAATACCAATAGTACCTTTTACGTCATTTTCCATATAGCCTGAATTCCATACGTATCCATCATATTTATTTTGATACGCATGCGCTGCTTTGCTGGTGTATCGCACATCCCACATAATTCCTTTTATGTTTCCGGCGATATTGGCAGAGCCTCCAAACAATCCGTTATTTGTTTGAAAATTACCTAAAATACTTCCCTTTACTTGCCCCTCGGGTAAAGCAGAAGGCGCTATCATATTGATGACGCCGGCCATAGCATCAGAGCCATAAGCAAGACTGGCAGGCCCTTTTAATACCTCTACTTTACTTACGCTGTACTCGTCTATCTCTATACCAAACTCATCGCCCCATTGGTTTCCTTCTTGCCGCACTCCATCATTCATAGTAACCACCCTGTTGTAACCAAGTCCTCGTATAACGGGTTTAGAAATAGCCGGCCCCTCTGTTATTTGAGATACGCCGGGTGTTCTTGCCAAGGCGTCTATTAAATTAGTAGCTGATGATTGCAAAAATTCTTTTTGATTAATAACGGTTGTTGGTATGGGGTTAGTCCGTTGCTCGGTAGCTGTAGAAACCCCGGTAACAACTACCGGCTCTATGTCTTTATTTGAAGTTTCTATTGAAGCGTTTAATTCAACAAGCCCATTAATATCTACTTCAAATGTTTGAGAAGCGTAGCCTACATATCTGGTTTCTACCAAAAAATGCCCTTTCGGTATGTTTTTTATATGGTAAATTCCCATATTATCGGTAATACCTGCTATTTTTAATTCAGGGATATTGACAATAACACCCACTAAAGCAACGCTGTCTTTTTTGTCTGTAATTTTTCCTTTTAACTCGTTTTGCGCGTATATATGAATGCCAATAAATAAGGCACAACAAACGCCTATTCGTTTTTTCATGATTTAAAATTTTTTTGTGTAAAATAAAATATACCCGGGCAATAAAGCCTAAAAAAGCGATTGCAATTTTGGAGGAGGGCTTATGTAATCTATGTATTGGGTAATCACGCAAAAACAATCAGCAACACTCTTTTCAAAAGAGGTAATGTGTTTGAAAGGCAACTGCGTTTTATTTTCTTCAGGAAGAAAGTGTGTAAAAAAAGAAAAAATAGGTTTTCCGCTTTTTTTTTGATGCGCTATATGCTCCGAAATTTTTTCTAAAATATCGCTCTCTTTTTCATCTTTTTGGCATGTTATATGCACCCTGTTTTTCTCTTTTGCGATGCTTATAATGTCATACCTGTTTTTATGAAAAAGAAACTCCGATTCATTTAAAGCCATTTTACTAAACTCTTGTTGCGAAAAAGAAAAACAAATAGGCACCCCATTTTTTTGCTCTACTTTACACAACCAAATAGAAAAATTTAAAAACACGTTGTAAAGCAGCACTTGAAAAATGAAGACGAAAAGAAGAAAAAAACAAAGCCCTTTTTTTTTCATGTGTTAAATTTAGCGGGTGGAAAGGTAACTAAAAAATGTCCGCGCAAAGGTAGGAACTCCAATATGATAAATCCCTAACTGAGATAGTTCATCGTCTGTATTTAAACTATTCCATTGAGTTCCGTCATATTTCCAAATCCCACTATTTACACCTCCTGCATACATAATTTGATTTGTGGTGCCATTATAATTTGGATCAAAGGCTATAGCATTTATTCGTCCTATGCCACTTGCATTGAATTGATTTGGATTTCCAAAAGAACCGTAAGGACCTAATGGCTGCCAATTTGAATTTACGGAAGAAGATTGTCTGGAATTTGGGGAAGATTGTATATTAGAGATATTATCTAAATAGGCCTTTTGAGCAGTTTTAAAGCTGCCATTTGCAGCTAAACGAGGGCCCCAGAAAAATTCCCATCTTTTAAAGCTTTCAAAATCTCCTCCCTCACTAGTATCTTCTAAGCCTTTTTGGTATCCCTGAAGATACTTATTGGTTATTTGATAAAAATTGGTATCAGTTAAAAGCCCTGTAAAAGATTGGCCTATTAACTGCTGATAATTAATAATTGCAATTAAAACAATTGCATATTGGAATGTATTTCTTTTCATTGAACAACTAATTTACCGTTATATACTATGTTGTTATATTCAAGACTATAAAAGTAAACTCCCGCATTTTCAAACTCGGTTCTATTTAAAATCAGCTCCCCATTAAAAGTAATTTCCTTTACTTTCTTCCCATAAATATTATAAAAGGATATCTGATAAATATTCTTTGGATTTATATGAATGCATGATTTATCAATTAAGGGATTAGGAAATATGTCAATTTGATATAACTCTTGATTTAATTTGCTAATCCCTTCACTTAAGCTAGGATTTGGGCAAAGTGAAACTGGAATTGGTGAGCCACTTTTAGATTCTGCTACAAATAAACTATTTTTATAAAGTGTCATCGACAACAATGGGTTGCCCATTAGGGATGATGGGGAGCAAGGATTAAATACACTTATATTGTCCCAGCCGTACACAAATGGGCTATTAAACTCTCCCATATATACAACTTGAGAATTTGTATCACAATAAATAGTGGTTATTGAATTTAAATTTGTTAGAATGTTTTGCCAATTGTTTCCATCCCATTGTATTAAGCCATTAAGTCCTGCTCCTACATACAAATAATTATTATTGGCGGCTATAGGCTCGCCACCGCTGCTAATGCCTGACCCAATACTTGACCAATTAGACCCATTCCACTTAGCCACATATTGTGAAGGAATGCCACCAGCAACAGTAAATCCCCCAACGACACACAATTCACCACTATAAATAGCCATACCATTAATGTAATTATTAGTTCCTAATCCTACAGCTATCCAATTTGTTCCATTCCATTTAGCAATATTTTTTGCTACAATGTTTCCAATGCTGTCAAAATTCCCTCCAACATATAATTCACCTCCATAAAAAGAGAAAGCTTCTATAGGGCCATTAAAACTTTGCCCAATTGGCACCCAAATACTGCCGTCCCATTTCATTACAGTAGGGCGACTAATATTACTTGTAAGATTAGCCGCAACATATAACTTTCCTTGGTGAGTTAATAGTGCTCCACAGCCATATATAAACCCGTTACCTAAAGCTGACCATGAAGCCCCATTCCACCTTGCAATACCCTTAATAGTATCTAAACTGTTATAAATTAAAAAATTACCAGAGGCATAGACATAGCTTGTGTCCGAGACTATACTCGCTACATTGCTATTACTATCCCAGTTATTAGGCCCAACAGGTGTCCAGTTTTGAGCATACGATGAAAACATACTAAAGAACATTATGTATGTAACAAAATTATATTTCTTTTTTAATAGTATCATTATACTTTAATTTTATTGAATAATAAATTTACCACTACCTATTAGAGTGTTATTTGTTTCAAAGATTTTAAATAAATAAAATCCGGTATTGAAATCGGTATTTTCTATTGTATAATAATTTTTAGTGCATAATGTTTTTTTTACTAATACTCCTGAATAAGTGTATATTTCTACCCAATGAGGTGTATCAATTTGAGGCGAATCAAAAACAATTCTTCCAATTCCGGTTATAGGATTAGGAAGCACTTTTATTTCTATCTTAGGTATTGCTATTTTTTTGATGTCGAGCGTTACTTGGCACAAAGAAACCACTTGTGTTGGCGTACTATTTCCGCTACCTGAAGTACCATTGCCTAATTGGCCGTATTGATTCCCTCCAAAAGCCCAAACGGTACCGTCATTTTTTAAAACAAGAGAGAAACTACTCCCTCCACTTATTTGAATAATTCCTGATAAACCAATGATTGATATAGGAATTATAGATGGGCTTGTGCCTGTTGTAAGTTGCCCCAAGTTATTTCTACCCCAACCTAATATGGTGCCATTGCTTTTTAGAGCGAGACTGTGAAATCCGAGGCCTGGGGCTAAAGCTATAATTCCTGTAAGATGTTTGGTAGTTCCACATCCATGTACCTGAACTGGCGCGTACCGATATGCTATAGTGGTACTGTCTCCTATCTCTCCATCTTGATTTAAACCCCAACCCCATACAGTACTGTCATTTTTTAAAGCGAGAGAATGAAGGGCTCCGCCTACAGCAGAAGAAACATCTGTTAATCCGATTACTTGAACGGGGGTTAGTTCATTACTAACGCTTAAATTTCCTAATTGTCCGTCGCTATTATTGCCCCAAGTCCAAACAGTGCCATCATTTTTTACTGCCAAGCAATGGCCAGAACCGCAAGCAATTTCCTTTATATTGGTAAGAAAGCCTGTGTTGTTATAGCCATGTACCGGTATAGGAATCAAACTTTGAATAGCTGTATTATTTCCTAATTGACCATAGCTGTTATCACCCCAAGCCCAAACAGTACCATCATGTTTTAAAGCTAGTGAAGAGTATGCGCTTGCAGCTATAGCTATCACCCCTGAAAGTCCTTTTACTTGAACTGGATTATTGCTGTAAGTAGATACGGTACTGCTATCTCCTAATTGACCCGATCCATTGTTACCCCAAGCCCAAACGGTACCATCATTTTTTAACGCGAGAAAAAAATTATATCCACCAACTACTTTAATGATTTTTGTTAATTCAGCTACTATAACGGGGACAGAACTATTAGTGGTACTTCCATCACCAAGTTCCCCATCATAGTTATATCCACAAGCCCTAACCGTACTGTCATTACAAATAAAAACACTACTCTCTTGCTCTCCCATATTGCCCCCCCCTGCAATTACCTGGCCCAAGGTAATTATAGGGGAAACAAACAACAACAATGCGTATAGTATTATATTTCTCATAACTTAAAATACTTTAATATAAATTTGTTTTTGTTATTAGTTTTGTATAACTACTTTTTTAAAAATTTGCCCGTTTTGAGAATCTATTTTTATCAAATATACTCCACTTTGGTATCCGTTCAAATTCATAGTCACTACCTGCCCCTCTATATGTTTTATTTCTTGCAGCACTCTACCCGATAAATCAGTTATCTGTACAGAAATATCAACACCCTTTGAATTAGAAAGTCTTAATTCAAAAATACCGGTATTGGGGTTAGGAACCACTTGTACTGCAAAGGATTCATTCTTAACAGGTAGGTTGGTATTAAAAGTAATCTGCTCTCCTTCCGATGGTTTTTGATGAGAGGCTGCCCGCCTAAAGCTGTTACCCGGTCCACTGCAACCATGTATGAAGCCATGAAAAGAAGCGCCTGCTCCACCCGCTACATGAAAACCGGACTGTAAATCTATCTCGCTGCCTGCGCGATAAGTAAGGTTATTGCTAATATCAGTAGCTGTAGAATATATAGTATTAGCCGCCTCTAAAAAAGCATCTGATGCGTGCACTGTATTATCAGTAATGTCTGTACTAACCGGGCAAGCTAATTGGGATTCCCAAACTCCGCGACCAAAGGTACCAAGAGATATTGTATTGCTTTTATAATTTATTTCCATTGTACGCGCAAAGCCAATTGGGTTTGCACTTACATTAGGTAGTCCTGTATTAAATGCTTGCCATGAATTGGTTGGGTTTGATAAAATAAATTTATTATTGGTATAAAACACTCCTCCATTAGTAGCAATATAAAGACCGCCATCCGATCCTTTCTCTGATATTATTGATTGCACAGCGTAATCTGGAAGTCCATTGGTTATGTTTGTCCATGTATGTGTATTGCCATTGTAATTCCATATTTTTTTATCTATAAAAGAAGGCACATTATTAAACCCTCCAAAAACAGCCCAAATGTTTTCTGGATCATTTGCATCAACGGCTACACTAATTATACTTGCATTTATATTTGTTGGATAAGGAATTTCTGCCCAAACTACATTTGTAGCCGCATCGTTTGCATTTATTGTTTTAAATAATTTAGGTCCAACCAATCCATCAATTTTTGCATATAAGTAATCCGGATTAGATGGGGCAGTAAATAACTCATATACCTTGTAATGGCCTGAAATTAATCCATTGTGTTGTGCAAAATTTGAAATTAAATCTTGGCTTACTACTCCTGTGCTATTTGTCACTATTCGGCTCACTTCAGTGCCAGTTTGATAATATACAGTTGGATCTGAGCTATTCATGACTTCAAACGTCATCCAATCAGAACCATTACCCTGTGAGTAAAGACTAAATGTTTGCCCACCATCGTGTGAGCCATAGACATCTCCTCCATATACGGTGCCGTACACATAGGCTGGGTCTTTATAATTAATCATTGCTGCCATTCCATCCCCTCCTAAAACGTGAAACCAATCGGTTCCATCATAAAAATTTGTACCACAGTCTTGATTTCCACTCATATAAACATTATCTTTCGTTTCGGAGCCAGCAAAACCATATATCGTTCCTACCCCTAATCCATTATTTGTAGCTGTCCAGTTTAAACCATCATCTGTTGACTTCCAAACACCTCCATCTGTACCCGCATATAGAGTTGAGCCATCAGAACTGTATGTAATTCCACGTATGTCATTATGTGTGGGGGATGAAGCAGAATTTCTTATCCAAGAACTATAATTATTAGAATGGAATATAGGATAGGTGTCCCCATATAGTATATTCGGATTTGTATTTATTGGTGACACGCATAAGGATTTTATACATGATGCTCCTACACCATTACTATTATAATCCCCCACACTTATCGTTCCCATATCTCCCCATAAGGCACTTGTAGCTGTATTAACTATAAATAAATGTGAAGTAGGGCTCCCAGTTGTTAGAGCATATAACGTAACAGGATTAGCAGCGCTAGTTTCAATAGTCATCCTTGTAATACCAGTTACGGTTGTTAAAATCGGAGAATCAAAAAAAGAAGATGACCACAAACTACCACTAGGAATAATAGATAAAATGCGAGCGGTTGAATTTGATACATTGGGATTGTAGTCTCGGCAAGCATAAAGCGTAAATGTTGTTGCAGAAGTGCCTATGAATTCAATATCATCAAAAGAATTACCTAAGTTATTGTTATCGGTGCCTGTGCCGTCATCAGTATTGGGTATTAATGACCAACTAACAGAAGATGCTGGTGTTGCAAGTGCATTACTTGTATAATAAATCCCAAATGTAGTTGCTAAATAAATAATATTTGGATCAAAAGGATTGATTAAAATTTTTTTTATTTGCCAATGTTGTAGGTTAGATGGATTTAATTTACTTGCGCCACCAATTAATTCCCAATTAAATGCCGGAATATTAGCTGTACTCCTATATAGCCCTATGCTCACGTTCCAACCATCAGCATCCCACTCTGGAGAGAGAGGAAAAGCAGTTTTATCACCAGTAGCCGCAAACCAGTTATTGCTATTTGTTGGATCAACGGCAGCGCAACTCATACCTATAACTGGTAGTTTATCCGTATTTGCATTTACCCATGTTGCGCCCCCATTTGAGGAATAAAACAACCCACCTGCGGGTGACCCCGCTATTAAATGGTTATTATTATTAGGGTCTACTACAATAAAATCTATTCTACCAGTTCCTCCTAAAGGGCTACCTACTTGAAGTGCACTAGACTGCTCGATGGGTTGAACTGTTGGCCCCATTTCAGTCCAATTAGAATTTAAGGAAGAATTACTAGTTGTTCTTGAAGCAGAATAATTATTTATCGGCGTTTGAATACTCCTATTGATGGATTCTCTGAGAATAGATAAATCGCCCCCGCAAGGGTATACAATATCTTTCCAACGATGTACCCATGCTTGATAATTTTGGTATCCCGATTCATCATTATCAACAAATGCATCTCCATTTCCAGTTCTTAAAGAATCAAAGTATGCATCATAATGTGATTTAATAGCATAAAAATCATTGTAGTAAGGAATTTGAGCTACTATGCATAATCTGATTGATAAAAAAAAGATAAGTAAAAAAGGTATTTTTTTCATTATTTTTAATAAATTACTATTTTTGATACTACCAAGTTTTTTTTGGTTGTTAATACCTTAAAAAAATAGGTTCCTTTAGGTAATGTAGGAAGATTAATTAGTATTTGATCTGAATATATAGTCTTTAATTCATTTACCGCCATTCCTAAATAATTATAGATTGTTATTTCTTCAATAAAATCCGTCCCGCCTTCATATTTAACAGTAAGAGATGAATTTGAAGGATTAGGATATATCAACAGATGAGAATTAGCATTTGATAACTTACGAATAGAGGTAGAATTACTTACCAAAGGGCAAGATAGTGTCCCTGTGGGATACATATCTGCATTATGGCTGAAACAAACCAAGTTTGAATAGGACTCGAAAGTGATAAGTGGCTCAAATAATCGGCAGTGTTTCATAAAGTGTGT